>JAWOIX010000118.1:0-23599 GCA_046484405.1 Pelovirga sp. | reverse complement strand
CTGTTAATCAGACTTATCTTGCTGATGAAATTAAAGCACAAATTGTTCTTTCAAATACTTATCATTTGTATTTAAGACCGGGTACATGAAAATTAACTTCCGAAGGATCAGTCCGACGTGTAGTATGTCTTTTTTAGATAAAAATACATCACAGCAACGCAGGAGGTTTGTATGTCGGTTAACAAGGTTATTCTCGTCGGGAACCTGGGAAAGGACCCGGAACTGCGCTACACCCCGTCGGGTACGGCGGTCGCGACATTTTCCCTGGCAACCACCGAGCGCTACAAGGATCGGGACGGCAATCGTCAGGAGAAGACCGAGTGGCATAATATCGTGGCCTGGCGCCAGCTGGCGGAAATCTGTGGCAAGTTCCTGCACAAGGGGAAGCAGGTTTACATCGAGGGGAAAATTCAGACCCGTTCCTACGACGATCGTGACGGCAACAAGCGCTATATCACCGAGATCGTTGTCGATCAGATGCAGATGCTCGGAACCCGTGACGACAGCCAGCAGGGCGGTGGCGGCAGCTCCCACAGCAGGGAGCCCCAGCAGGGTTACGGTGGTAAGGAGAACCAGCAGGAGCGCAGCGCCGGTTCGCAGGGAAGCTCCTACGAAGAGCCGGTCTTCAATCCGGATGATGAAATTCCCTTCTAAAGATCCGCCACTGCACAAACTGTCACCTATGATCTCCGGGCCTGCCTACCAGCAGGCCTTTTTTTGTGGCGGACACAGACCATTGCCTTGGCCACCGTAACACAGGTATTGCAGGGCACGCGTGTCAGCCTGACTGGATATACTGCTTCAGTTGCCCGATCAATACCTCCTTGTCCTGAATGGTTGCCTTGACCAGGTCGCCAATCGAGACCAGTCCCACCAGGGTGTCATCCTCCATCACCGGCAGATGCCGGGTACGTTTTTCCGTCATCAGCGACATGCAGCTTTCCACGGTGTCCTCCGGGCGGACATAGTAGACCTGCTTTTCCATGATGGTTTTCACCAGGGTGTCGCGGGAGAAAACCCCTTTCAGAATCACCTTCCGGGCGTAATCGCGTTCCGACAGCAGCCCGACGACCGCCCCTTTGGCATTCGTCACGACCAGGGCACCGAGATTCTTTTCCGCCAGCTGGCTCAGTGCCGTATAGACGGTTTGATCTTCGTTGATAGTGAAAACCTCGGAGCCTTTTGTCTGCAAAACCTCTTTGATCGTTTTCATCGTCTGGTCTCCTCTCTGGCACCACCAGCCTGCCGGGTTGTGCACAATGGCGCAGTTATCTGGACCAATCGTCCTGGTCGACAGGCGCATTGCCGGCCTGTCCCGGTCCCTTTTGCGTAAAAGCAGACGCCGTGCAAAAACCCATCGAAGGCTGTGCTTATCCCCTCCAGGTGTTCACCCCCCTGGCACATGATTGGCCGTACGTTCCTAAATTGTAACGGAACCGGACATTTTATCAAAGGTCCTGAAGAATTGTTCGGCGGTTCCCGTCTGACGGGTAAGAATATGGCCCGGAATTTTGAAAATGTCGCATAACCGGTTATGCTTTAGCGAACCTCAAAAAAAACAGTGGTGTTATGGCAAAGGGATCACGGCAAAAAAAACGGCTACCGAGGCTTTTCTCATGAACAAGGAAGGACCAGCCGGATTGCGGATCAGCAGGGGGCTTGATCTGCCGATCTCCGGAGCACCGGTGATGCAGGTCGAGAAGGGTCCGTCCGTGCGCCAGGTTGCCCTGCTTGGTGCCGATAACCCGGGGATGAAACCGACACTGCTTGTGGCCGAAGGTGACCGCGTCGCTCTTGGCCAGGCCGTTTTTAGCGACAAGCAGCATCCGGAGATGCTCTACACGGCGCCAGCGGCAGGCCGGGTTGTGGCAATCAACCGGGGGGACCGCCGGGTTTTCCTGTCCATGGTGATCGCGCTGGAAGGGGATGAAGAAGCAACCTTTCCCGCAACCGCGGCCGACCAGCTGCCGCACCTCGCCGCGGAAGATATTGAAGGGCGGCTGCTTGAGGCCGGGCTCTGGCCCGCCTTCCGGACGCGTCCCTATTCCCGCGTGCCGGCGCCGCAGACCCGTCCAGCGGCACTGTTTGTCACCGCGATGGACACCAACCCGCTGGCGCCTGATCCGCGGATCGCCATCGCTGCAAGAACGGAGGAGTTTCGTGCCGGGCTGACCCTGTTAAAACCCCTGACGTCCGGCCGGATCCATCTGTGTACAGGTCCGGACCTGCGGCTGGAGGTCCCGCCGGGGATTGATGTCAGGGTCTTTGCCGGTTGCCACCCCGCCGGTCTGGTTGGTACCCATATTCACTTTCTGGAACGGGTCGACCAGCAGCGCTGTGTCTGGCACATCGGCTACCAGGATGTCATCGCCATCGGGCACCTGTTTCTGCATGGCCGGATGCTGACCGAGAGGATCGTCGCGCTGGCCGGTCCGGCGGTCCGACGGCCGCGGCTGATCCGTAGCCGCCTCGGCGCCTGCTTGACCGAGCTGGTTGACGACCAGTTGCACGAGGGGGAAAACCGGGTGATTTCCGGATCCGTGCTGTCCGGGCGCACGGCCGCCGCGCCCGAAGATTTTCTCGGACGCTATCATCACCAGGTCAGCGTTCTGGCGGAAGACCGGCAACGCCGGTTGCTCGGCTGGCTGATGCCCGGCAGCGACCGTTTCTCGGTGAAACGGATCTTTGCCGCGTCCCTGCTGCGGCGCCGGCAGTTGCCGCTGTCCACCAGTACCCACGGCAGTGTGCGTGCCATGGTCCCGACGGGCGCCTTCGAACGGGTGATGCCCCTCAATATCCAGGCGACCTGGCTGCTGCGCGCGCTGCTCACGCGCGACACCGATCTGGCGCAGGATCTCGGCTGTCTGGAGCTCGACGAGGAGGATCTGGCCCTGTGCAGCTTTGTCTGCTCGGGCAAGATCGACTACGGCTATCACTTACGCCAGGTGCTGCAGAAGATAGAAGTCGAGGGATGATGAAAACACTCCGCAACATCTTCGACAGGATCGCCCCGCGCTTTGGCAAAGGCGGCAAACTGGAGCGCCTCTATCCGCTGTATGAGGCAACCGACAGTTTTCTCTTCACTCCCGGGGAGGTGACGAAGTCCGCGCCGCACGTGCGCGATGCGAGCGACCTGAAGCGGGTGATGATCACCGTTGTCATCGCCCTGCTCCCCTGTTTTTTCATGGCCATGTGGAATACCGGCTACCAGGCCAACACGGTCATGCAGATGACCGGTCAGAGCGTTGCCGGCTGGCGCGGTTCCCTTCTCGCGTTGCTCGGTTACGGCGCCAACCCGCAGCTGCTGCTGGACAACCTGCTCCTCGGGGCGGTCTGGTTCATCCCGATTTTTCTGGTGACGAACATCGTCGGCGGCCTGTGGGAACTGTTGTTCTGCGTGGTCCGTCGCCATGAACTTAACGAGGGGTTCCTGGTGACCGGGGCCCTTTTCCCCCTGATCTGTCCGCCAACGCTGCCACTGTGGCAGGTGGCCCTCGGCATCAGTTTCGGTGTGGTGATCGGCAAGGAAATTTTCGGCGGGACCGGCAAGAACTTTCTCAATCCGGCACTGACCGGCCGCGCTTTTCTGTTTTTTGCCTACCCGGCGCAGATCACCGGTGATCGCGTCTGGGTCGCCGTGGATGGTTACAGTGGCGCGACCGCACTGAGTCGCGCCGCGGAAGGGGGGGTGGCGGCGGTGACGACCGTGCACGGCTGGTTCGATGCCTTTATCGGGACAATCCCCGGATCGATGGGTGAGACCTCCACCCTTGCCTGTCTGTTCGGCGCCATAATCCTGGTCGGCTCCGGCATCGGTTCCTGGCGCATCATGCTCTCCGGCCTCGGCGGCGCGGCGCTCCTGTCGCTTCTGTTCGTGACGGTCGGCAGTACCACCAACCCAATGTTCGCCCTGGGACCGCACTGGCACCTGGTCCTCGGCGGCTTTGCCTTCGGGCTGGTGTTCATGGCGACCGATCCGGTCTCCGCCGCCATGACCCGGGGCGGGCAATGGATCTACGGTTGTCTCATCGGCGCCATGTGCATCCTGATCCGGGTGGTCAACCCGGCCTTTCCGGAAGGGATGATGCTCGCGATCCTGTTCGGCAATGTCTTTGCCCCCCTGATCGACCAGCTGGTGCTCAAATATCATATCCGGCGAAGGTTGCGCCATGTCGAGGGATAGTACAACAAAGGTTCTGGGCGTCGCTTTGCTCCTCTGCCTGGTCTGCTCGGTCCTGGTTTCGGTGGCAGCGGTGACCCTGGGCGACCGCCAGGAACGGAACCGCATCGAGGAAAAGCACAAGAATATCCTCCAGGCGGCGGGGCTGTTTGACGAGCAGCGGCCCATCGCCGACCAGTTTGACAACGTTGAACCGCGCATTGTTGATCTGCAGACCGGCCGCTTCACCGATGAGGTGGACCCGATCGGCTTCGACAGCCGCAAGGCGGCACGTGATCCGCAGACCCGTCACCTGATCCCGGAGGGTTCCGATAGCGCCGGGATCCGAGCCCGGTCCCGCTACATGGATGTCTACCTGGTGCTGGACGATGGCCACCTGCAGCAATTGCTGTTGCCGGTGCACGGCATGGGCCTGTGGTCGACCATGTATGGATTCATCTCCCTGGCGGACGATCTGACCACGGTCAAGGGCTTCACCTTCTACGAGCACGGCGAGACCCCGGGACTCGGAGGTGAAATCGACAATCCGGCCTGGAAGGCGCAATGGCGCGGGAAAAAAATCTATGACGAGGAGGGCAGGGTCCGCCTTGACGTCGTCCGCGGGAGCGTCGATGAGGATTCCCCCATGGCGATTCACCAGGTGGACGGTCTTGCCGGAGCCACCCTGACGGCGCGCGGGGTTGGCAACCTGGTCAGGTACTGGTTTGGTGAAGACGGCTACGGGCCTTTCATCGAACGGCTGAAAGAGGAAGGAGTTGCGCCATGAGTAGGGCACGGGATGTTTTGCTTGACCCCCTGTTCAATCGTAATCCTATCGGGTTGCAGATTCTCGGGATCTGCTCCGCCCTCGCGATTACCGCCAAGCTGGAGACGGTGGTCGTCATGTGCCTGGCGGTGATCTTTGTCATCGCCGGCTCCAACGTGTCGATCAGCCTGATCCGCCGACAGATCCCGGAGAATATCCGGATCATTGTCGAGATCACCATTATTGCCACCCTGGTTATTATCGTGGATCAGTTCATCAAGGCCTACGCCTTCGACATCAGCAAGCAGCTATCGGTGTTTGTCGGTCTGATCATTACCAACTGCATTATTCTCGGTCGCGCCGAGGCCTTTGCCATGAAGAACCCCCCGGGACTGAGCTTTCTCGATGGCATCGGCAACGGCGTCGGATACAGCCTGGTGTTGTTGCTGGTCGGTTTTTTCCGCGAACTCTTCGGTGCCGGGAAACTGTTCGACATCACCATTCTGCCCGTGATCAGTGACGGGGGCTGGTATCTGCCCAACGGCCTGATGCTGTTGCCGCCGAGCGCCTTTTTTATCATCGGTCTGCTGATCTGGCTGCTGCGCTGCTGGAAAACCGACCAGGTTGAAGAGGAGAACTAGACGTCGTGGAACACTATCTCAACCTCCTGATCCGATCGATCTTTATTGAGAATATGGCGCTGGCCTTCTTCCTCGGCATGTGCACCTTTCTCGCCGTGTCGAAAAAGGTTGATACCGCCATCGGTCTCGGCGTCGCCGTTATCGTTGTGCAGAGCATAACTGTTCCGGCCAACAATCTGATCTTCCAGTATTTTCTGAAAGACGGGGCCTTGTCCTGGCTCGGTGTGCAGGATACGAATCTGACCTTTATCGGGCTGATCTGCTATATCGGGGTCATCGCCGCCATGGTCCAGATTCTTGAAATGTTCCTCGATCGCCATGTCCCGGCGCTCTACAACGCCCTCGGTGTTTACCTCCCCCTGATCACGGTGAACTGCGCCATTCTTGGTGGTTCGTTGTTTATGGTCGAGCGTGATTATACCTTCGCCGAAAGTCTTGTTTTTGGCGTCGGCAGTGGCACCGGCTGGGCCCTGGCCCTGGTGGCGCTGGCCGGCATCCGGGAAAAGCTCAAGTATGCCGATGTGCCCGCCGGGCTGCGTGGTCTGGGCATTACCTTCATGATTACCGGGTTGATGGCGATGGCATTCATGGCTTTTTCCGGGATCCAGCTGTAACGGTATTTTTATGACTGAAGTCCTTCTCGGCGTGCTGATCTTCACCGTTATCGTCCTGCTCCTGGTGGCGATGATTCTCATCGCCCGATCGCGACTGGTCCCGGCCGGGGATATCACCATCGGCATCAATAACGACGAGGATAAAAAGCTGACCGTTGAGCGCGGCGGCAAGCTGCTCAACGTGCTCGGAAAAAATAACATCTTCATTCCCTCCGCCTGTGGCGGTGGCGGGACCTGCGCCCAGTGCCGGGTAAAGATCAAGCAGGGCGGCGGTGATATTCTGCCGACGGAAACCGCCCACATCAACAAGAGGGATGCCAGGGAGGGTTACCGCCTCTCCTGCCAGGTCAGTGTGAAAGAGGATCTCGAACTGGAGCTGCCGCCGGAAATTTTTTCCATCAGCAAATGGCAGTGCCGGGTGCGCTCCAACAAGAGCTGTGCGACCTTTATCAAGGAGCTGGTCCTGGAGCTGCCGGAAGGGGAGGACCTGGATTTCCGCGCCGGCGGGTATATCCAGATCGAGGTGGAACCGCATGTCACCGAATATAAAACCATGGAGATCGCCGAACGGTTCCGGGATGACTGGGATAAGCATAACTTGTGGCAGTACCGCTCCGAGGTCACAGAGCCGGTTGCGCGCGCCTACTCAATGGCGAACTATCCCGATGAGAAGGGGATCATCATGCTCAATGTGCGCGTCTGTCCCCCGCCGCCCCAGGTTCCGGAAGCTCCTCCGGGACAGATGTCCAGTTACCTGTTTAACCTGAAGCCGGGGGACAGCGTCGAAATCTCGGGCCCATACGGTGATTTTTTCGCCAGGGACACCGATGCGGAGATGGTTTTCGTTGGGGGCGGCGCAGGCATGGCACCGATGCGTTCACATCTTTTCGACCAGTTTTACCGTCTGCATACCAAAAGAAAGGTCTCGTTCTGGTATGGCGCCCGCAGTCTGCGTGAGGCATTCTACGTCGAGGAATTTAACACGCTGGCAGAAAAACATGATAATTTCGAATGGCACCTGGTTCTGTCCGAACCCCTGCCGCAGGACCAATGGACAGGACCAACCGGTTTCGTCCATGAGTATCTGTACGAGAATTACCTGAAGGACCACCCGACGCCGGAAGATTGCGAGTATTACATGTGTGGTCCGCCGATGATGAACAGTGCGGTGGGGAAGATGCTTTATAACCTGGGAGTGGAGCAGGAAAATATCCTGTTTGACGACTTCGGTGTCTAATCCCCTGCGAGGGATTGCGGCGGCTGGTGACGGGTCGGCAAGGAGCGATTTCCGGCGCCTGGCCGGCACGAAAAAGGCGTCAATCAAACATGTAGCTGACGCGGCAAAGACCAGGCAATGTGCCAAAGACCAGGCAATGTGCCAAAGACTTCGGGGGACAGGGCATTCAGGGGAACAACGGGAGCAGGCCATGCGCTACGAGCGGGTACGAACGATTCTGCAGCAGTTGACTCCGGCCTATCATCGCCGGGTCAGGAGCTATTATGAGCAGCTCGCCGAAACGGATGCCTCGCCGCGGGTCAGGATGATGCTTGACTACCTGATCGACCATGAAGAGGAGCGGGCGCGGGCACTGGGCGAGTTCTGCCACGCCGCGCCGCACCAGGTGCTGGACCTCTGGCTGAAAGGCCTGGAGATCGATTTTCCCGTCGCCGCTGCGGAGATCTTAAGCCCTGTTGCCGCCACCGACCTTGATCAGCTGGTCAAGGCGGCGGTCGCTTATAACCTCATCCTTATCAACTATTTTGCCCATCTGTGCGAACACAGCAGCGACCTTCGCACCAGCAACCTGTTCCAGACGCTGAAAACCCAGGAAGAAAGGGCGATGAAGCGCATGGTCCGCCACGCCCAGGGATTGGCGGATCTGTAAATGCCTCGTCGCTGTTATTGCCTTGTGGCCGGATTCCTGTTGCTGCTGCTGTCGACCGGATGCCAGCAGCAGACCGAGACCAGCCTGCGTTTCGCCGGCGCAACCATGGGCACGACCTGGTCGGTGGTGCTGCATCCCGCCACCGGTGTCGACGCCGCCGGACTCAGACGCCAGCTGCACCAGCGCCTTGATCAGATCAACGCGCTGATGTCCACCTATGATCCGGACTCGGAAATTTCCCGTTTCAACCGCACGCCATCGTCCGAGTGGTTTGCCGTCAGCGCAGAAACCGCACAGGTGATTACGCTCTCACAGGAGGTCAGCCGCCTGACCGGGGGCGCTTTTGATATCAGCGTCGGTCCCCTGGTCGACCTCTGGGGCTTCGGCGCGGCGGAGCGCGGCGGCAGCATCCCCACGGCAGACCAGGTGAGGGCGGCGCTTGACCGGGTCGGCTACGAACGTCTCGCGGTGCGGCGCGTGCCTGCCGCCATCCGCAAAGAACATCCCGGCATGCGCATCGATCTCTCCGCGGTCGCCAAGGGGTACGCGGTGGATGCCCTGGCGGAGCTGCTTGACCAGCACCGGATAACCAATTTTCTGGTGGAGATCGGTGGCGACATGAAGCTCGCCGGTCACCGTGAGGATGGCACGCCCTGGCGCATCGCACTGGAAAAACCAGTGGACCACATGCGTGCGGTCGAAACGATTTTACCCCTGCCGGCGACGGCCCTGGCGACATCCGGAAACTATCGGAACTTTTACGAAGAAGGGGGGCAGCGCTATGTCCATACCATCGCACCCTTCAGCGGCTGGCCGATCCAGCACAAGCTGGCCTCGGTGACGGTTCTGGATCCCTCTGCGGCGCGCGCTGACGCACTGGCCACGGCGCTGATGGTCATGGGCGAAGAGCAGGGGCGTCTGTTTTGTGAAAACCACCGGATTGCCGCATATTTTCTGATCCACGATAACGCGCAGACGATCAGCTATGCCAGCCCGGCCCTGCAATCCCTGCTGGATGGCGTGCAGCCATGAAGATCTTCGCGTTCGCTCTGCTGGCTTTTCTGCTGGCCTTTGTCGGGCTCGGAATCGGGCTGCTGACCAGGGGCAGGAGACTGCGTGGCGGCTGCGGTCATGATCGCGACGCCTGTTCCTGCAAAAAAGCTGACACCTCTGATCCCCCGCAGGATGCGGACGGCTGAGCATTGCAGGGGAGTCTGGCAGACAACGGCGATGGAATGAAAAAAATCGGTATATGCCAGCCGCGCCGGAAGCCCTTTTTGCTTGACCCTGCCGGGCCCGTGATTGTATGTTTTTTCGAAATGAAAGGTAATAATTTTAAACATTTACCTAAAAAGTATGGTTTGTTGACGTGGCATAAAAGACGATGACATATCCGCTTGTCGCAGCGGTCACTCAAGACAGAGGACATCTCATGAAACGATTAGGTCGACTGATTTCACTGCTGATCCTGCCTCTTATAGCGATGATCGTTTACAGCGCCTTAAGGTCCTATTTCTTTCGCGATCCACCGATCTGGACATTCGAGATGTCCATCTTTCTTTTCGGCTGTTTCTTCATGCTCGGGTCCGCCTATTGCCACATGGAAAAAAAGCATGTGGCGGTGGACATTATCAACCACTACCTGCCGCCCCGGTGGCAACGGGTTCAGGGGGTTTTTTCCGAAGCCGTTGTCCTGTTTGTCGCTGTCGTGCTGATCGTCATCAGTGTGCCAACCGCCTGGCAGGCGACCCTCATCGGCGAACGGTCGATCCTGCAGACCCCCTTTAATCCCTACGTGTGGTGGTTCCGCTGGGTTATCCCGATCTCCTGTTTTCTTATCGGCGTGCAGGCGTGCCTGGATATGTTTGCCCATATCAGGGGTACATCGGAAGCCTCCCGGACCCCACTGGATTAACCGACAGGAGTTCATTTAAATGTCCCCTCTCTACATGTTTCTGGCTCTTGTCCCGCTGCTCGTTGCGGGGGTTCCCATCGCCTTCTCTCTGGCGACGGTCGCGATTGTCTTTTCCTACTATCTCTGGGGCCCGGGCGCCTTGAACATTCTGGTTTCGGCGGCCTGGGGGACGATGAACAATTTTGTGATCATCGCCATCCCCCTGTTCATTTTCATGGCCTACATCCTGCAGAAAACCAACGTCGTGGAAGATCTCTACGACACCTTCTACAAATGGTCAGGTGCCCTGCGCGGCGGTCTGGCCATCGCCACGATCCTGGTCGGTGCCATCCTCGGTGCGGTTTCGGGGGTCGTGGCCGCCGGGGTGATCGGCCTGGGCCTGATCGGACTGCCGCAGATGCTCAAGCATGGCTACAACCGCAGGGGGGCATTGAGTTCCGTTCTGGGTGGCGGAACCCTGGGCCAGCTGATTCCACCGAGCACCAATATGATCCTGTACGGGGTTGTTACGGGGGTCTCGATCGGCGGTCTTTTTGCCGGGGGAATCTCTGCCGGGGTTTTTCTTGCCACCCTCTATATTGTCTACGTGCTCATCCGCGGCCTCATAGATCCCAATTATGCGCCGGCCCTGCCGCCCGAGGAGAGGGCGAACTGGAAGGAAAAATTCATCTCCTTAAAGAGCATCATTCTTCCCGCCCTGCTCATTCTCGTTGTCCTGGGAACCATTCTCCTGGGGGTGGCAAGCCCCACCGAGGCAGCGGCCTTTGGCGCCGCCGGCGCGCTCGTCGTTGGACTGGTTAAGCGCCGGCTGACCTGGCAGATTGTCTACTCGACCTCCTATGAAACCCTGAGCGTGACCGCCATGGTCGGCTGGATGATGATCGGTGCGAGCGCTTTCGGGTCGGTTTTTTCCGGCCTGGGCGGCAACGCCATTGTCGCGAACTTTGCCATGAACATGCCCGGCGGCCCAAATATGGTGTTTGTGGTGTCCGCAATTTTCGTTTTTCTGATGGGGATGTTTCTGGAGCCGGGTGCGGTGATTTTTCTGGCCGTGCCGATCATCGCCCCGATTCTGGTCAACCTTGGTTTTGAGCCCCTGTGGATCGGGCTGGTGATCAACGTGATTCTGCAGAGCGCCTATATTTCGCCACCCTTTGGCTTCAGCCTTTTCTATCTGAAGGGGTGTACGCCTGCCAGTATCGATATTATCGAGATCTACAAATCCAGCATCCCCCTGCTGTGCCTGCAGGCGGTGTGCGTTGCGATGATTTTCATCTTTCCGGAGATCGTCATGTGGTTACCCAAGTATCTGCTCGGTTTTTAGGCAACGGCAGGACAGGGTTCACTGGCCTGAAGCTGATGCGTCATACTGAGGCAGGAAAGGAGGAATGCTGCAGGATTACTGACCCGTGAGGGGGAGACAAGGCGGCTGTGGCTGCAAAGCACAGCCAAAAGAAAAAAATATTTTCACAGAAGGGAGTTGCGCACGATGAAAAAAAATCTTGTGGTCTTGATGGCGGTCTTGTTTGTGATAGTGACGGCCCATTCGGTGTTTGCGGCCAAAGTCAACTGGCGGCTGGTGACCCACGCCATGCCCGGGACAGAACAGCAACGCATCGCGGAAGTTTTTGCCGAAACGGTCACCACCCTCTCCGGCGGTGAATTTGTCGTGACCGCTTATCCTGCCGGTGTCCTGTTCCCGGTTTTTGAAACCTTTGATAACCTGGCCAACGGCCTGGTCAATGCCGGCATGGTCTACAGTGCCTACTGGCCCGGCAAGGATCCGCTGTTCAACTTCACCACGCAACCCGGGTCGCCCCTGAGTACGTATGCGGAAGGCGCCTACCTCGTCGAGAAAATTGAGCCCTGGTTTGAGAAGCTCTACGCAAAACACCGGTTGACCTACCTTGGCCACGCCATGGTCAGCCCTCTCTATGAGCAGCTGATGTCGGTTGTCCCCATCGATTCCATTGACAAGCTCAAGGGCTTGAGAATCCGTGCTTCCGGTATTGGCGGTCAATATTACCGGGCCCTTGGAGCAACCACCGTGTCCCTCTCCGCTCCCGATATCTATACCGCCCTGCAGACCAAGAGCATCGAGGCCGCCGAGTGGACATTCTGGGACGAAAACATGCGCATGGGTTTTCATGAGGTCGTAACGCACGTCCTTGACCCCGCCCTGCAGAATGGCACCTGCGAGTATTTTCCCCTGGTCGTGAATACCAGAAGCTGGGACGCCCTGTCGCAGGAGCATAAGAACATCGTCATCGCGGCCCGCGATCGGATTCGTTATCTCTCGGCCATGGTCTACAATCGCGAAATCATCGCTCGTGAAAAATGGAAGGCGATGCCCAACGTGACCGTGACCAGCTGGAGCGATGAAGAGCAGGCCGAGGCACGTGCTGTCGGTCACAAAGTGATTTATGAAGAAGCCCAGAAATCGGATGAAGGCAAAGAATTTCTGGACATTTACCGCAGCACCCTGTGGGAGCTTGGTTACAAGGACGATGCCAAGGTCCTGGGTTACACGGAGTAGGATCCATTACGAAAAAACAGCAGGGCCGTCTTACGGGGCGGCCCTTTTTCGTGATAAACAGATAAAGAGCTGTTGATGCACCGGCCGCTGCCAGCCGGTGCCGCACGAAGGATTCTGCCAGGGGAGCCGATCATGCCAGGCTGCTGTATTGATCACATCGCGATTACCGCCCCGTCCCTTGCCGTGGGGGCCGACTTCGTCCGCGATGTCCTCGGGGTTACGCCGCTCACCGGGGGCGAGCATCCACGCATGGGGACGCACAACCTGCTGCTGCGCCTTGGTGAGGCCCTGTATCTCGAGGTGGTGGCACCGAACCCGCAGGCTCCCGCCCCGGCGCGGCCGCGCTGGTTCGCCCTTGACCGCCTGCGCCCGGATTCCGCGCCGGCCCTGTCCACCTGGGTGGCGCGGACCACGGATATCGGCGCGACAGCCGCCGCCTCCAGCGAGGCTCTTGGAGAGATAGAGCCGATGAGCCGCGGCGCGTTGAACTGGCTCATCACCATTCCTGCCGACGGATCGGTTCCCCTTGATGGTGTCGCTCCGGCGCTGATCGAGTGGCAGACCGAGGTCCATCCCGCCACAAGGCTGCCGGATTCTGGTCTGCGCCTGGCCGAACTGAAAATTTTTCACCCGGACCCGGACCGGGTTGAGCGCCTGCTGTGCTCCCTCGGTTTTGCGGGACCGATCCGTGTTGCCGCGCCGCCGGGCGAGGGTGCCGCACATCTGCTCGCCCGCATCAACACACCGCAGGGGCTGCGCGAACTCTCGTGCCCCGACCCGTTTTCTGCCGGGATCACAGGGGACAGTCTCTGACCCGGGCACGCTGCTGCTGAGTCATATTGCTCCGCTGGATAAATAGTTTGTCATCCTCGAGGCTGTTGTCGGGGATCCAGGGTGTTTCCGGCTTGAAAGTCGCCTGGATTCCCGCTTGCGCGGGAATGACGATCAATGCCCACTTTTAACTGGTTACTCACCGCAGCACCAGGAAGAAGGACTGTTATGCCGCACTATCCGTTCAGTGCCATCGTCGGTCAGCCGGGGATGAAAACCGCGTTGCTGCTCAACGCGGTCGACCCCTCCCTTGGCGGGGTGTTGATCCGCGGCGAGAAGGGCACGGCCAAGTCGACGGCGGCACGGGCGCTGGCGGCTCTGCTGCCGCCCCTGGTGGTGGTCAGCGGCTGTCCCTACCACTGCCCGGTTGATCAGCCGGAACAGATGCATGATGACTGCCGCCAGCGTTTTGACCTGGGGGAACCTCTTTTGCGCGCAGAGATTCCGGTACCGATGATCGAACTTCCCCTCGGGGCGACGGAAGACCGGGTCGCCGGCACGCTGCAGCTGGAAAAGACCCTGGCCAGTGGCCAGCGGCATTTTGAGCCGGGGTTGCTGGCCGCGGCAAACCGCGGCATCCTCTATGTCGATGAAGTCAACCTGCTCGAAGATCACCTCGTCGACCTGCTGCTTGATGCTGCGGCCAGTGGCGTCAACCGGGTTGAACGCGAGGGCCTGTGCGTTGTTCACCCGGCCCGTTTTATGCTCATCGGCACGATGAACCCCGAGGAGGGGGAGCTGCGCCCGCAGTTTCTTGACCGTTTCGGCCTGAGTGTGACAGTGACCGGGGTGATGGATCCGTCGCTGCGGCGCGACCTGCTGAAAAACCGGCTTGCCTATGAGCGCGATCCGGCGGATTTTGCCCGCAGGTGGGCGCCGGAGGAAGCCTTTCTGGCGCAGCAGATAGGTGCGGCACGGCAGCGACTTGAGCGGGTCGAGATTCCCGAGGCCCTGCTCGCCCAGGGGGTCGATCTGGTGTTGCAGCTCGGCGTTCATGGCCACCGGGCGGACATTACCCTGTTCAAGGCGGCCCGGGCGCACGCCGCCCTGCTCGAGAAAGACCGGGCTGACGAACGGGACCTGCGCGAGGCGGCCTGGTTTGCGCTGCCACACCGTTTTCCTGGCCGATCCTACCCGGATGCCGCACAGCTCGCTCAAGACCTCACCCCGCTCTTTGCCGGAAACGATGAGCCACCGGGGGATGTTGCCGGTCAGGAAGGTCCCGCGGCGCTGGACGATCTTGACTGCCTGCAGGGCGATTACGAATTCCCCGGCGCGGCCGCCGCGGGAAGCATGCTGTTTGAAACCTTTAAAAAAAAAGTTCGGAACGCCTGATCGATCTGCATGACACCGCTCTGCCGCCGCTTGAGCTTGGCAGCTCAGGCGGCGGCTCGCGGCAGTCCGCCGGCCGTCGCCGGCACCGGCAGACGCGCGCTGCGGCCGGGCGCTATCTGCGCAGTGTGCCGCTGAACACTGCTCGCGTCTTGTCATCTCTCGATCCGGTGGCGACGTTCCGCGCGGCGCTGTTGCGCAGCGCCGCCATGGATCGACCCTTCGCCGTGACAGTCGAGGATCTGCATTGCAAGGTGCGTCAGCGGCAGCAGCAGGCGCTGATCGTTTTCCTGGTTGACGCCTCGGAGTCGATGGCAAGCGGCGCCGAGATCCGCGTGAAAGCCGCCCGCGGCGCCGTGCTGGGACTGCTGGCCGGGGCCTACCAACGGCGCGACCAGGTTGCCCTGGTGGTCTTTCGCGGCGAGCGGGCCGAGGTTCTGCTGCACCCTACCAGCAGTGTCGAACTGGCGCGCCAGCGCCTGCGCCGGCTGCCGATTGGGGGCGCCACTCCCTTTGCCGACGGCCTGCAGCAGGCCCACCAGCTGATTGATAACAGCCGCCGGCGCCAGGCCGGGTTGATGCCGACCCTGGTGATCGTGACCGACGGTGAGGCCAATGTCCCGCTGCGGCCGGGCAGCGCTCTGCTGCCGGAGCTTGACGCCGTCGCCACCGAGCTGAGTCGCCTGCCCCTGTCGACGATCATTGTCGACACCAGCAGCGCCATCGGCGGCAGCCGCACCCTGCAACGTCTCGCCGGTATCCTTGGCGGCAGCTATCAGCGCATTCATGACCTGCACGCGGGGCGGCTTTATGAAATCATCCGCAAAGCAGCAGATGTTTCCCCGTCCGGGGTATAATTGACGGATAGTTGCAGGTGCTGGATTCCTGCAGTGGTTTGACAACGCCAGGCACGGCAGACAGGGAGGTTACGCGGCTATGCAGGTAGAACTGAAATACGGCACCACCGGTCTTACCATCGAGATCCCCACAACCCCCAATTTCCAGGGAGTCCTTTATCCCGGCGCCGCTGCGCCGCTTAAGGATCCCGTCGCGGACCTGGCACAGGCGCTGCGCGCACCGATCGCCTCGGCGTCACTGACGGAGCTTGCGACGGGACGCAGGAATGCCGTCATCGTCATCAGCGACATCACCCGCCCGGTTCCCAATACCCTGTTGCTGCCCGGGATTGTCGACCGCCTGAAAGCGGCAGGGATGGCACAGGAGGATATCAGCATCCTGATCGCCACCGGGATTCATCGCCCCAATGAGGGGGAGGAGCTGATCCGCCTGGTGGGGCGGGAGATCGCCGCGAGCTGCCGGGTGCTCAATCATTTTTCCAAGCGGCAGGAAGATATGGTCCTGGTCGGTGAGGTCGGCGACGGTGTGCCCGCCTATGTCAACCGGCACTATGTCGAGGCCGACCTGAAGATCCTGACCGGGTTCATTGAACCGCATATGTGGGCGGGGTACTCCGGCGGGCGAAAATCGATTCTGCCGGGAATTTCGTCGGCCCAGACCCTGCAGTTCATGCACGGTCCGGAGATGGTCGCTCATCCCGGCACCGCCTACGGGGTGCTCGACGGCAATCCCTTTCATGAAGCGGGGCTGGAGATCATGGCCAAGGCGGGAGCTGATTTTCTCGTCAACGTCACCCTCGATACGGACAAGCGGGTGACGGGCATCTTTGCCGGCGACCCGGTCAAGGCGCATCTGCAGGGGGTCGACTTTCTCTCGCGCCACTGTGTCAAAACCCTCGACGCCCCTCTCGACTTCGTTGTCACCACCAACGCCGGGGCGCCGCTTGACTGCAACCTTTACCAGAGTGCCAAGGGCCTGTCCGGCGTCGCCGGCGCCACCGTACCGGGCGGCGTTATTGTCATCGCCACCGCCTGCCCCGAAGGGTTCGGCAGTGACGAATACCGCGAGGTGTTTGACTACGCTGACAGCCCGCAGGGGTTTATCGACAAGATCATGAACAAGGAGTTTTTTGTTCTTGACCAGTGGTGCGCCCAGGAAACCTACCAGGTGCGGTTGAAAAACGAGATCTGGATCCATACCGACGGCATCGACGCCGCGACCCTGAAAAAATGCCATTTTCAGCCGGTCGCTTCGGTGGAACAGGCGATCAAGGATCTGCTCGCACGTTTCGGCAACGATGCCCGGTGGGCGATTGTACCGGACGGCCCGATGCTGATTTTACAGATCGCCCGCCACAAGGAGTGACAAGCGCTGGGCGCTGTTCAGATCCCTTCGTCGAGCAGCGTCCCGGTGCGGCGGGTCTCTGCATCACAGCGCTGCCGGTTCCAGCCCAGTTCCGCCGCCATCAGTTCAATCACACGGGGGAGGGCAAGGCGCGCCGCGTTGGTGTCCAGCACCGCCAGGGAGGTGCGCCGGGCAAGGATGTCGATGGCACGCTGGGCCTGTTCAAAACGTACCCCGTAGATGACCTGGGCTTCGAGGCAGGGATGCCCCGCCACCAGCGGCCGGTTGCTGGCGGTGGTGTGGCCGAGTTCGAGGACCTGGTCCGCCTGATCACCGTAGCAGCGATTGATATGGGCGGCTGAGTCCGCATCGAGGTGGTAGCGCTGCGCCAGGACGGTGCCGCCGAGGGGATCAAAGTCCGCGCTGCCCAGCAAGGCTAAATGAGCGGTCTGGCCGGCCGGGTGGGAGGGGGCCAGGGAAAACATCCTGATGGCGTGGTTGACCGTGTCCAGGGCCATCTTCCGGTAGGTTGTCCACTTGCCCCCGGCCAGGCTGAGCAGTCCCGTCGGGCTGGCCGAGAGGATATGGTCGCGCGCCAGGGCGGCGGTATCTTTTGCCCGGGGATTGGCGACGAGGGGCCGCAGCCCCGACCAGGTCGCCTTGATGTCCGCGCGCGTGATCCTGACGTTAAAATGGCGACCGACGTGGCGCAGCAGGTAGTCGATGTCCCTGTCCTGTGGCCGTGGATGCTCACTCAGGGGGGCCGGTTCATCGGTGGTGCCGATCAGGGCGTGCCCTTCCCAGGGGAGGATGAAAAGGACCCGGCCGTCCTCGGTTTTCGGAATCATCAGGCCGGTATCAGGCGGGGCAAAACGGCCGTCAAGAACCAGATGAACGCCGCTGCTGGTGGTGATCAGGTCCGCAGCTGCGGGATCGTCAAGTTTTCTGACCTGGTCGACAAAGGGGCCGGCAGCATTGACAACGCCCCTGGTGCGCACAGTCCGGTCCGTGCCGGTCAACTGGTCAACCAGGGTGACGGCGCTGATTTTCCCGGCGCTTCTGGTGAAGCCGCTCACGGCCATGTGGTTGATGACCAGCGCCCCCTGCCGTTGTGCCGTCAGCGCCAGACCGAGGTTGACACGGGCATCGTGGAACTGGCCGTCCTGGTACTCTACGCCGGCCTTGAGGCCTTCCCGGTTGAGCATCGGCAAGCGCCGCAGCGCTTCTGCGCGGCTCACCAGGCGGCTGTGACCGATATGCCGCCGGCCGGAGAGCAGATCGTAAAGTTTGAGGCCGGAAAAGATGTAAGGGACATCGATCCAGCGGTAGATCGGGGTGACCAGGGTTATCCGGTTGACCAGGTGGCGGGCATTTTCAAGGAGCAGTCCGCGTTCGCGCAGACCGTCCCGGACCAGGTTGTATTGACTGCGATCGAGTTGCTTGATCGCCTTTTCAAGATAGCGGACCCCGCCATGGGCCAGCTTGGTGCTGCGCCCGCTGGTTCCTTCGGCAAAGTCGTTCTTCTCTACCAGGAGGATCTTCAGTCCGCGACTGGCTGCATCAAGAGCGACGCCGCAGCCACTGGCCCCGCCACCGACAACGACCAGGTCGAAGAGGTCATCCTTATCCAGCTGCTCAAGGAGATGCTGTCTGGTCATGGAACGCCCTTTATCTGCTGCATGCACCCGGGGGAAACCTCGTTGACCACCAGGGGATGCTCCCCTTGTCTGCGCCTGCGGATGTGCGCTGCTGCTCCTGCTGTCATGAGGTTCCGTGGCCATGATAGTTGTCTTTTGTCTGGTGCACAACCGCTGCTGATATTATACACTTGAATCTGCCGCCGCAGATGCCCGCATGACCACCGACGGACCAGGGAGGACTCCATGACGCCAGGCTATATTCTCGCCATCGATCAGGGGACAACCAGCACCCGCGCGATGATTTTTTCCAGCGGCGGTGAGTGTGCCATCGTCGCCCAGCAGGAACTGCGGCAGATCTACCCGGCGGACGGCTGGGTTGAACACGACCCGGAAGAGATCTGGCAGGCAGTCGTGCAGGTCTGTCGCCAGGCCCTTGCCCAGGCGGAACAGCAGGACATCAGGGTGACCGGCATCGGCATCACCAACCAGCGGGAGACGACCCTGGTCTGGGATCGCGCGACCGGTGCGCCGATTTACAACGCGATTGTCTGGCAGGATCGGCGTACTGCTGAATTCTGCGACGCACTGCGCCGGACCGTGGGGGAGGACGATGTCGCCAGTGCGACCGGCCTGTTGCTGGATCCCTATTTTTCTGCCACCAAGCTGCGCTGGATTCTCGATCAGGTGCCGGGGGCGCGCCGCCGCGCCGCGGCGGGGGAGCTGGCTTTCGGTACCGTCGACAGTTTCCTGCTCTGGCGGCTGAGCGGCGGCCGGGTGCATGCCACCGATATCACCAATGCATCACGGACCCTGCTCTTCAACATTCACACCCGGCAATGGGACGAGGAACTCCTCGAGCTCTTTGGGATTCCGGCGCCGCTGCTCCCTGAAGTCATGGACTGTACGGCTGATTTCGCCACTACGCCGGGTGCGCTGTTCGGTAAACCACTGCCGGTCGGTGGCGTTGCCGGTGATCAGCAGGCCGCCGCCATCGGCCAGGGCTGCCTGGAACCGGGGATGATCAAGAGCACCTACGGAACCGGTTGCTTCGTCCTCCTCAATACCGGTGAGAACGCCTGTCATTCCCGTCACCGTCTGTTGACCACGATTGCCTACCAGGTCGGCGGCAAAACCAGTTATGCCCTGGAAGGGTCGATTTTTGTTGCCGGCGCCGCGGTGCAGTGGCTGCGCGACGGGCTCAAACTGATCCGCTCGAGCGCTGAGATCGAAAGACTGGTGACCTCGATACCGTCCAACCGCGGGGTCTATATGGTACCGGCTTTTACCGGTCTCGGCGCCCCGCACTGGGATCCCCGCGCGCGCGGGGCGATCTTTGGCCTGACCCGGGATACCGGCATCGCCGAAATCGCCCGGGCGACCCTGGAATCGGTAGGTTACCAGACCTATGACCTGATGACCGCCATGCGCGGCGACGTGGCCGCCGGCGCGTGGACCCTGCGGGTTGATGGCGGCATGGCGGAGAACAACTGGTTTCTCCAGTTTATTGCCGATCTTCTTGACGTTCCCGTCGAACGCCCGCGGGTGACGGAAACAACGGCACTGGGCGCCGCGTGGCTGGCGGCGGTCCATTTTGGCCTGCTCCCCTCCCTGGCGGCAGCGAGCCGTCAGTGGCAGCTGGAAGCGTCCTTCCATGCGCAGTGTGATACGCAGCAGCGCGAAGAACTGCTGCGCGGCTGGAAGCATGCCGTGGCGCGGGTCGTGAGCCCGGCTGACCCGCGGCAGAGCTGAATGCAGGTGGGGTGGCGGTCGGGCCGGTTTATTTCACTGCGGCAAGCATCATCCTGCCGCGCAGCAGTCGCCTGGTGCCTGGTGCGGCCGGCAGCGCGGTCAGTGTCAGCCCCAATTCTTCCAGCAGCCCGCTGAGCTGGCGACGGGTGAAAATCTGTTTATGGCCGTAGCGCAGGGAGGAGTAAAACCCGGGCAGAAAGAGCGGTAGCGTGCCGCCGCTGAGACGGTAACTCAACTGGCTGAGACGGTAGCTGCGCGCATCACGATCGGGGGTGTCCAGGCACAGCAGTCCGCCCGGTTTGAGCAGGGCGACAGCCCCTGCCAGGGTGGTGCGGGGGCAGTCGACATGCTCGATCACATCCCACAGGGTGACCAGGTCGAAAGCGGCACCATAACGGGATTGCCACACCTGGTCGTCAACCAGTTCCGCCGCAAGATCGAGGCCGAACTGTTCCGCGGCATAGGCGCGGCGCAGGGCGCTCGGTTCAATCCCCAGGGCGGTCGCTCCGCAGTGCCGCAACAGCATGACGAACTGTCCCAGTCCGGCCCCGATATCGAGACACAGGGTGTCCCGAAGCTGCCGCTGCCCGGCGACCAGCTGCAGTCGCAGTTGCTGCAGCTGGCGCCCATCATCGATGCGTGCGGCGATGTAGCGCCGGCCGCTGTCGCTCAGTGTCGTGCACGGTTCCCCGGTGGGCCCATCGAGGTGATCGAGAAAATGGAAGTCGCAGCGCGGGCAGCAGTAGACGGTTCCGCTGTTGAGACGATAGCGCGGTTGGGCGTCTTCTGCACCGCAGAGCTTGCAGCGGTTGAATGGGTCATCAAGGGTTCTCATAAGGACTATGATTCAGCATCAATCGGACCGGGATGTCAACCGCGAACAAGGCCGGTCGCCGGTGCTGCGCCGCAACGGAAAATAGCCATCATGTCTTTTTAAAGGGACGGATCAGAGGGGTTGACAGGAGAGGGTCGATGATTCTTGGTATTACCGGAAATATTGCGTCGGGCAAGAGCACCGTCGCCCGTGAACTGGAGCGGCGTGGCGCTGTGGTTGTCGATGCCGATCAACTTGCGCGTGAAGTGGTCGTGCCGGGCAGTCCCACCCTGGCGCGGCTGGTTGACGCTTTTGACGAGGGGATCCTGCATCCTGATGGCAGTCTCAACCGGACGGAAATGGGGCGGCGCATCTTTGCCGATGACCGTGCCCGCGAGGTCCTCAACGGCATCATGCACCCGGCCATCGCCAGGTTGTCCGGCGAGCGTCTGCACGAACTGCGCTGCAGCAGTGCCCCGCTGGTTGTCTACCAGGCGCCGTTGCTCTACGAAGCAGGGGCGCAGGGGCGGGTCGACAAGGTGCTGATGGTGAAGATTGCGCCGCCGGTTCAGCTTGCCCGCCTGATGGCGCGGGATGATCTTGATGCAGACCAGGCCCGGCAGCGGATTGCCGCGCAGATGTCCCAGGACGAAAAAATTGCCCGGGCCGATTACCTGGTCGACAATTCCGGCACCCTGGAGGAGACCGTCGCACAGATCGACCGCCTCTGGCCGGAACTGGTTGGCGCAGCCGCCGCGGCGGACGCCGGGGCACCGGTCAGACGTCGCGATCCTGGCTGAAGAAGGCGATGCAGCGTGCCAGGACATCGTCACGGTGCGGGTTGTCAGGGCTGGTCAGCACATGCGGAACCTCATCGCCGTAGCAGTGAATCTGTTTGTCGGGGCTGCCCAGCTGCCGGTAGAGTTGCATGGCGCTGCCGGGGGCGATGGTCGCGTCGCCGGTGGAGGTGAGTACCAGGGTCGGAACGCTGATGTCGGGAAGGATCCGTGGCATCTGGCGCAGCAGTTTGTTGATCTGGGCAATACCGCGTAAGGGCCGTTGCGGGTAATAGAAGTCGCGTTCGTGTTCCGCGATGATGCGGTTCTGGTAGCTGAACAGCGGACTCAAGACTCCCGCCAGTGGTGCCAGTCGATGGCGCAGGCGCATGAAGGGCGCAAGAAGCAGGAGTTTTTCCACCGGCTGCCGGGCGGCCAGGGAGAGGGCGATAAGCGCCCCGGTGCTGAGTCCGCCGACGCTCACTCGCAGTGCATGCTCGCTCAGGGCCTGGTAGCCGGCGCAGGCGGCATCGATCCATTCCGTGGCGTGGCGGCTTTTGAGATCCTGCGGGCTGGTACCGTGACCCGGCAGCCGGACCCCGGCAACGGTGAAATCGTGCTCTTGCAGGGTCTTGCCAAGGGGATAGAGCTCGCGCGGCGAGGCACCAAAGCCATGAATCAGCACCACCCCGTGGCCGTTGGGATGGTGCGGTTGCAGCAGGTAAGGATAGTTTTCCGGATGCTCTACCCCTTCGCTGCGGGCGCGTTCCGTTTCCCTGTCAAGCCAGCTCATCCCCCGGTTCATTGTGACTCTCCCATAAAAAAAGGCTCCCGCAACAGGAGCCTTGGTGTCATCGTCCGGGCAATCTCAACCAGGAAATCCCAGGCGGGTCGAGAGTTCTTTGGCCGACTCCAGGACGAGGGGAATCAATTCGCTTTCCATCCGCTCATTGCTCACCCGCATGGTCGGGCCGGAGATACTGATGGCACCAACGATCCGCCGGGTATAATCACGAATCGGGGCAGCCAGGCAGCGGACACTGAGGTCAAGCTCTTCATCGTCGAGGGCGTAGCCCTGTTCACGAATCCGGGTCAGTTCCTTGCGCAAGGCCTCGGGAGTGACAAGAGTGGTCGGGGTGTGCTGGATGTAGTCGATCTGCGGCAGCAGCTCGTCGAGCTCTTCCTCGGTCATATGGGCCAGGTGGATTTTGCCCGCGGCGGTACAGTAAGCCGGCAGCCTGGAGCCGACCCGTGACACCACCCGCACGGTCAGATTGGTTTCAACGACGTCGAGATAGACGACATGCTGGTCTTTATAGATAACGACGTACGAGGTTTCGTTGCTGAGTTCGACCATTTTTTCGAGAATCGGTTTGGCCTGGCGCAACAGCCCCATCTGCCTGATGAAGGTCTGACCGAGTTCGAGCGCCTTAAGCCCCAGACGGTAATTTTCCGTCGCCTTGTTCTGCTCGATATAGCCGCGCGATTCAAGGGTGGCAAGCAGGCGAAAGACGTTATTCTTGTGGAGCTTGAGACGCTTGCTGAGCTCGGTTACACCCAGTTCATCGACGTCCTCGTGAAACTGTTCGAGCAGATCCAGGGCGTGGGAAACCGCCTGGATGATATATTCCGATTTGTCTTTTCTGACCATGGCATCAGCACCTTTTTTATTCTGAATTTCCTCTATAAACAGCTCAGGATTCTAGCCCCGTGTAAAAAAACTGTCAACGACTATCGG
>JAWOIX010000071.1:0-3789 GCA_046484405.1 Pelovirga sp. | reverse complement strand
CGCGGGAAAAACGCCGCATCCAGGTAGATATCGAGCAGGTTGCGGAAGTCCTTGCGGTTCATGCTGGCGAAGGGGTAGAGGGTCCAGTCACTCGCGGTCATGGCATTCATGAAACTGTTGAGACTGCGCTTGAGCATGGAAAAGAAGGGATCACGTACCGGGAAACGCTGAGAGCCGCACAGCACCGTGTGTTCGAGGATGTGCGCCACCCCGGTGGAATCGTCCGGCGGTGTGCGGAAGCCGACGGCAAAAAGATGATTGTCATCCTCCCGCTGCAGGTGCATGAAACGGGCACCGGTGCCCGGATGGTGCAGGCGGATCATCGTCGCATTGATGTCGGCGAGCGGGTCGACTCGCTCCACGAGAAATGCGCCGACCTGTTGACCGGCGACAAAAGCGTTCTGCTGCATAAAGAATATCCTTCGCGTAAATCAGGGCACCACAAGCATCGTGATGCGACAACACTGCCGCCTGGAGCAACCTCTCGCAGTGGGCGGAAACGACATATCTGCAAGCTTAACAGATTTCAGCGCAGCTGGCAGAGGTGCGCAGCCGGGGGACCTGGCCTGTTCACCGCAAGGGTGACCGGAAAGGTGGGATTTATACCGCAAAGCGCTGCAAAGAAGCACGGGAAATTTTCCAGCCAGAACAACACCGCCCCGAGCAACCGGCACCACAGACCCACAGCGGGGGGGCTACCTGACCGGCGCGCGGCCTGCCGCGCATCCCGGACCTTTGCCAGGCAGGCCGGATAAAGGGCCTGCGCAGCGCGCCGGGACCTTGTTCCTGGCAGGCAGAACAGACTCCGTAGAAGGCGGGTCCGGGCGGATGGACAATTGATTCTTTGATGGAATTATGCGACTCTGCCCCGTTGTCTTGGACCGGTTCTGCAGGAGGTTGGCGTGAAGATTCTCATCGTTGGATCAGGGCAGGTCGGCTATTTTCTCTGCGAACGGTTTTCGCGTGAAGGGCACGAGGTGACCCTGGTCGACCACGATCAGCAGGCGGTAGAACGGGCCCAGGACCGCCTCAATGTTCTCGGCATCACCGGCAACGGTGCCAGTGCCGAGATCCTCGAACAGGCCGGCATCAAAAATGCCGATATCTTCATTGCCGTCACCAACACCGACGAAGTGAACATCCTCGCCTGCCTGCTGGCACGGGAATACCGGGCCAAGGTGCTCATCGCCCGCACCAGGAACATTGAATACACCACCCACAAGGCGGTTCTCTCCAAGGAAAAACTCGGCATTGACCTGTTGATCAATCCCGAGGATGCGGTCGCCGAGGAACTGACCAAGCTGGCCTGCCATTCGACCGCTTTCGATGTTGTCGAGTTTGCCGACGGTCAGATCCTCTTTCAGGGCTACCGGATCGACGAGCACAGCCCCCTGTGCGACCTCACCCTGGCGGAGCTCGGCGAATTGCGCGGCATCTACCGTTTTGTCGTGGTCGCTATCACCCGGGGGGAAAAAACCATCATTCCCCGCGGCGAGGACAGTATCCAGGCCGGCGACCGGATCTACGTGTTTGCCGTACACAAGGAGCTGCCGGCAATCAACTACATGCTGCAATCCGGCAAGGAAAAGGAAAAAACGTCACGCCGCGCCTTCGTGCTCGGTGGCGGCCGCGTCGGCCTGCAGGTGGCAAAAAACCTCGAAGGACAGAATTTCCACACCAAGCTGATCGAACATAACGAAGCCCGTTGCCGCAAACTGGCGGAACAGCTGAACCGGGCGGTCGTCATCCACGCCGGGGGGCTGGATGTCCAGACCCTTCTCGATGAGGGGCTGGAGGACGCCGGCGTGTTCATTGCCGTGACCGACGACGACAAGACCAATATCCTCACCTGCCTGCTGGCGCGCCAGCACCGGGTTCGGCGGACCCTGGCCCTGGTCAGTCAGCCGGAGCTGATCGAGCTGGCGGCCGAGCTGGGAATCGACGCCTGCATCTCCCCGCGACTCGCTGCCGCCGGAGCGATTCTGAAATTTGTCCGCCGCGGCGACGTCGTCTCCATGGCCGCCCTTGAGGGCAACAACGCCGAGGTGCTCGAGCTCGACATTTCGCCGGACAGTGACCTGTTCGGTAAATCCCTCAGTGCCCTGCACTTCCCCCGCGGTGCGATTATCGGCATGATTGTCCGCGGCAAGAGTTACGAAATCCCCACCGGCCAGAGCGTGCTGCAGCGCGGCGACCGGGTCCTGGTCTTCGCCCTGCCGGAAGCCTTAAGCAAAGTGGAAAGGTTTTTTGCCTGAATGAACCTGCTGCTGACCTTTCGCATCCTCGGCGCGCTGCTGCTTTTCCTCGGCGCGACCATGCTTGTCCCGCTGCCCTTCTCCGTCTATTACGCCGATGGCGCCTGGTCCGCCTTCCTGCTTGCCGCCCTGATCTGTGCCGCGACCGGCGCGGGCCTGTTTTTCAGCTGCCGCAGTAACAAGGAGCTGTCGCTGCGCGAGGGGTTTGCCGTGGTGACCTTCGGCTGGACCGCTTTCGCCCTGTTCGGAGCCCTCCCCTTTCTGTTCTCCGGAGCGATCAGTCACCCCCTCGATGCCGTCTTCGAAACAATGAGCGGCTTTACCACCACCGGCGCAACCATTCTCACTGATATCGAGGGGCAGCCACAGAGCATCCTGTTCTGGCGCGCCCTGACCCAGTGGCTCGGCGGGATGGGGTTTATCGTGCTCTCCCTCGCCATCCTGCCGATGATGGGAGTGGGAGGCATGCAGCTGTTCAAGGCGGAAATGCCGGGGCCCACGGCCGATCGGCTCAAGCCACGCATCCAGGACACCGCCAAGCTGCTCTGGGGCGTGTACGTGCTGCTCACCGCGCTGCTGCTGCTGCTGTTGCTGTTCGGTGGCATGAATTTCTTTGACGCTCTCTGCCATGCCTTCACCACCCTGGCGACGGGCGGTTTTTCCCCGCGCAACGCCTCGGTGGGAGCCTTCAACAGTGCCTACATCGACGCGGTGATCACCCTGTTCATGTTTCTCGCCGCGATCAACTTTTCCCTCTACTACCTCGCCCTGCGCGGTCGACTGCGGGACTTCTACCGCAACGAAGAGCTGCGCGTCTACCTGGCCCTGGTGATAGGAATCGCCCTGCTCATCATGTGGGCCAACCATGGCGTGGTCTACCATTCGCTGGCCGACAACCTGCGCTACAGCCTGTTCCAGGTCACGTCCATCCTCAGTACCACCGGCTTTGGCACGGCAGATTACGCCCAGTGGCCGGCGATGTCCCAGTACCTGCTGTTTTTTGCCATGTTTGTCGGCGGCTGTGCCGGCTCTACCGCCGGCGGGATCAAGGTCGCCCGCCTGTTGCTGCTGTTCAAGCATGCCCAGGTACAGGTTTACCGTCTCATTCACCCGCGTGCGGTACGCCTGGTCAAGCTCGGCACCAAGCCGGTCGAGCGCGATGTGATGCAGTCGATCCTTGGCTTCTTTGCCGTCTGGATGGGGGTGTTCTTCATCGCCACCCTGCTGATGTCGGCAGCAGGCCTCGATATGATTTCGGCGGCAGGGTCGGTGATTGCGACCCTGGGTGTGGTCGGTCCCGGTTTCGGCAGCGTCGGCCCGGTGGAAAACTACGCGCACATCATCCCCTTCGGCAAGAGTGTGCTGATCCTGTGCATGCTCATGGGCCGCCTCGAACTCTTCACCGTGCTGGTGCTGTTTTTCCCTTCCCTGTGGCACAAATAACCGCTGCGCTGTCGCGGCCGGGGTGCCGTCCCTGCTCACTCGTAGACAAAAAACAGCTGCTTGCCGTTCACCTGAAAACCGCTGATGATCC
>JAWOIX010000062.1:0-21300 GCA_046484405.1 Pelovirga sp. | reverse complement strand
TCCGGCTGGCTGACCAGCAGGTCGTCGGCTTTGACCCCGAGGTTCTGGGCATACTGGATATCGAGGGCATGCTCGGCGTCGATAAACGCGGCAACCCCGCCCTGTTTCTGAAGTTCGGCCAGGATGTGCAGCGCCAGGGTGGTTTTTCCTGAAGATTCGGGTCCGAAGATTTCAATGATCCGCCCCTTGGGGATACCGCCGACTCCGAGGGCCAGATCGAGACTTAAGGACCCGGTGGAGATGGTGGCGACGGCCGGCATTTCATAATCGGAGCCGAGGCGCATAATGCTCCCCTTGCCGAACTGTTTTTCAATCTGGCCCATGGCCAGTGCAAGTGCGCGATTGCGGTTTTCGTCAGACATGCATACCCTCCGGTAAGTGGATGATGGTTGATCCTGCGATGCGAGCCTCTGTGCCATCAGGATCATCCCGCATCAGTGTGACAGGTAACGTCACACTGATGGCGCTGGATCGTTGATTCAGGCGTTTTCTTGTCGTCTGAAGATTAAAGTTTTTTGTCACAGCTGTCGAGGGTTTATTCCTTCACCGGGTTGGCAACGGCTCCCGGGGGGAACTGCCCGGCTGATTCTGCCGCGGCCTCCTGCTGCTGGAGGGCAAAGCGGCGTAACCACTCCAGCGCCATAAACGCGCTCATGCGCTGGATTCTGGCGCGATCGCCGCTGAAGCTGTAGCGCTTGGCATGCACCCCCGCGGCACTGGCCAGCGCCAGGTAGACCGTGCCGACCGGCTTGTCGGGGGTTCCGCCGTCCGGCCCGGCAACGCCGGTAATCGCCAGGGCCAGGTCGGTGCCGCACTGCTGGCGCAGGCCGATCGCCATGGCGCGGGCGCAGGGTTCACTGACCGCACCGTGCTGCTGGAGGATGGTCAACGGCACCTTGAGCCACTGCTGCTTGGCGGCATCGGCGTAGGTGACGCCGGCGCGATCGAGGAAGGCGGAGGCCCCCGGATTGCGGGTCAGAAGGCTGCTGAGCAGACCGCCGGTGCAGGATTCGGCGAGGGCCAGGGTCAGGCCGGCACGGGTGAGCAGTTTGCCGACATTGCCTTCAGCGGTCTGCCCGTCACGCGCCATGACGTGGTCGCCGAGGGTCTGCAGGAGAGCCGCTTCGGCCTGGTCCAGGCGGCTGTCGGCATCCGCGCCGCTGGTTCTGAGCCTGAGCAGCACCAGGGGGTCGTCGTGACTGAAGGAAATCCTTACCCCTTCGGGGATCTGCGCCTGGGGGATCATCCTGATGATGCGGGATTCCGGCAGGCCAAAGAGCTTGAAGGTGCGCTGGTGCAAGCGCAAACTGTCAGGGTAGTCCTGCTGCAATTGAGGCAGCACCGACGTTTCGAACATCGCCTGCATGTCAGCGACGACTCCCGGCAGAAAGAACAGCTGGCAATCTCCCTGGGTCAGGGAAAATCCGGGGGTGACACCAGTCGGGTTGGGAATCAGCCGGGCCGCCTGGGGGAGCAGCGCCTGCCGCTCACTGCCCGGCTCAAAGGGCTGATTGCGGCTGGCGAACCAGGTGCGCACCATGGCCAGGGCTTCGTCGTGAATGACCAGGGGCTGCTCCAGGGCACGCGCGGCGGCGCGGGCGGTGAGATCGTCGCTGCTGGCCCCGATGCCGCCGGACACGATGACAAAGCGTGACTGCGCCACCAGGTAATTCAGCGCGGCGAAGATCTCTTTCTCGTTGTCGGAAACGGCCAGTGAACAACGTGGCCGATAGCCGTGCCGGGTGAGCACCGCGACCACGGCGGCGGTCAGGCCGTCGCTGGTTTGTCCGCCCAGCAGTTCATCTGTGGCAGTCAGAATGGCAATATCAAAGCTCGGCATAAACTTTCATCCGTCGTGGTGGCGGTATCAGGTGAACAGCGCAAGGCAGAAACGCACCGCAATGGCGGCATAGACTCCGGCCAGAAGATCATCCAGGGTGACCCCCAGGCCATTTTTCCAGGTCCGGTCGATCCAGCCCACCGGCGGCGGTTTGAGGATGTCAAAGAGGCGGAACCAGAAGAAAGCCAGCAGCGCGGTCCCCCAGGAAAAGGGGAGAAAGGCGGTGGCGACCAGGTATCCGGCCAGTTCGTCGATGACGATGCGGCTGTCATCCGCTTCCTGGAAATATTCCCCGGCGCGCTGGCAGAGCCAGACCGACAGGATGATCACGCCCGCCAGCAGCAGGAACTGGAGCAGGCCGGGCATCCGCGAGAGATAATAAAAGGCCGGAATCCCCGCCAGGGTGCCGAAGGTGCCCGGCGCCACCGGAGCGTAGCCGAGCCCGCCGTTGGTGGCCAGATAAACAATGGCGCAGTGGTGGCGCGCCGGGTTCTGCTGTTGCTCACTCATCCGGACCCTCCTTGACAAGGCTGTCGAGTTGCGCGTAGGCGGCAGCTTCGACCTGGCGGTACACCTCCCGCAGGGGTACGTTGCCGGTACGGGCGAGGTGCAGGCAGTCGTCATATTCCGCGGTCAGACGCAGAAACGTCCCGCTCTCGAAGAGCAGCTTGACCCGCGCTTCGCCGAGGCCGCAGGTGACCCGGACCAGGCGGCGTCCGAGGCGGTGGCGGGTACAGCGATGGCTGCGCACGCCGCTGGCACTGCTGTGACGCAGGACCAGCTTTGCCAGGGCGGCACTGGCAGCGGGGTGGCAGACCACCTTGAGGAGCTGGCCCGGTCGATTTTTCTTCATCAGCAGGGGAACATAGGCGGCATCCAGTGCGCCTGCCGCGAGGAGCTGTTCGAGCAGTGCCCCAAGTTCTTCCGGGGTGCTGTCATCGATGTGGGTTTCGAGCAGGTCGACCTCTTCGGGCTGGAGCTGTTGCGCCTGCTCATAGAGAATGCCGCGCAGCAGGTTGGGGCGATCGTCGAGCTCCCAGCCACCGACACCATAGCCGATGCGCCCCGCCGGAAGACTCGGAAAGTCGGTGAACTCGGCGGTTTCGCGGACGATCGTGGCGCCGGTAGGGGTGACCAGCTCGCGCTCACAGCCGCTGTCGCAGACCGGCTGGCCGACGAGAATTTCCAGGGTGGCCGGCGCCGGCAGGGGCAGGGCACCATGGGCCGCCCGGCTCATGCCGCGCGACAGCGGCAGGGGAGAGCACCAGACCCGGTCGATGCCGAGCAGGGACAGGCCGATGGCTGCGCCGGTCAGATCGACAATCGCGTCGACGGCGCCGACTTCATGGAAGTGGACCTGATCGATCGCGATGTCGTGAACCTTGGCTTCGGCTGCCCCGAGACGACGGAAGAAACGCCGGGCAAGTTCTTTTGCCGGTGCGGCGAGGGAACTCTCGGCGAGCATTCTGTCGATACTGCTCCAGCTGCGGTGATGGTGGCTTTCCTCGTGGAACACCTGGAAACGGCAGCCGGCGATACCGTGGCGCTGCTCACGGGTGGTGGTCAGCCGGTAGCCGCTGACCGGTAATCTGGCCAGTTCCGTCTCGAGCATGCCCAGGTCGAGCCCCAGGTCACACAACAGGCCAAGGAACATGTCGCCGGAAATGCCCGAGAAGGTGTCGAGGTAGAGCGTTTTCATGCCGGCCCTTCCGCTGCGGCAGGCTGGATCCGGTTGATCCGGTTGGCCGCAAAGGCAGCGCCGAAGCCATTGTCAATGTTGACGACGGTCACGCCGGCCGCGCAGGAATTGAGCATCCCGAGCAGGGCCGCGATACCGCCGAAAGAAGCGCCATAGCCGACCGAGGTCGGGACGGCAATCACCGGTGTGGCGACCAGTCCGCCGACCACGGAGGGAAGGGCCCCCTCCATGCCGGCAACGACAATCACCACCGCCGCCTGCGCCAGTTGTTCGCGGCAACTGAGCAACCGGTGAATTCCGGCAACGCCGACATCGATCAGCTCTTCGACCTCGTTGCCGAGCATGCGGGCGGTGATCACCGCCTCACGGGCAACAGGCAGATCGGAGGTGCCGGCGCTGATCACCAGAATCCTGCCGCGCCCGCGCGGTTCCGGGGCCTGGTGGACCAGGCAGAAGGTGCGCGCCGTGGGGTCATAACTGCCCTGTGGAAACCGCTCGCACAGACGCGCTCCTTTGCTCGCGTCGACGCGGGTCACGAGGATGTTGCGGGCCCTGCTGTCGAGGGCGGCGACGATGGTAATCAACTGCTCGAGGGTCTTGCTCTGGCCGAGGATCACCTCGGCGACACCCTGCCGCAGTTCGCGGTGATGGTCGAGGCGGGCAATCCCGAGGTCCTCGAAAGGGAGGTGCTTGAGCTGCTCAACCACGGCAGCGACGCTGTGCTGTCCCGCGGCCAGGCTTTCCAGCAGTCGGGTCAATTCTTTCTGATCCATCTGGTGATGTGGTCCCGTTGTCAGGTTACAGGTCGAGATCGGCAGCAATGTCCTGCATGGCGGCCAGGCAGAGGTCGCAGAATTCCGCGAGGGGAATACCAATCAGCTCGCATTCAGCAATAATGTCACGGTTTGCCCCGGCGGCAAACAGTTTTTCCTTGTAGCGTTTTTGCACCGACTTGGGCTTGACGCTCGCAAGTTTTTTGTCGGGATAGACCAGCGCCGTGGCGATAATCAGCCCGGTGATGGTTTCCCCGGCCGCCAGCGCGTGGTGCAGCGGTTTGCTGCGCTGTTGTTCATGGGCCGCTTCGTTGTGCAGGCAGATCGCTTCGACAATCTCCTCGGCGACCCCTTCGCGGCGCAGGATGCGTGCGGTTTCGTGGGTGTGACGGCTGAGATCGTCAAGGGTGAGTTCGACATCCAGATCGTGCAGCAGACCGGCGAGAGTCCACAGCGTTGCATCGGCCTGACAGCGCTGTGCCAGTTTGCCCATCACCGCTTCGGTCGCGAGGCTGTGCTTGATCAGGTTGGGCTGGGATAGATGCTGGTGCAGCAGTTCAAGGGCACGTTCGCGGTTGATGCCATAGTCCATGGGCAAAAAATCTCCATAATGAGTGACAAGGACGCTCATCATAGCAAAAACCGGCGGTTGTTGCCAAAGCATCAGATGGTTGACTTCGCCCGGGCGGCGCAGTAGGTTGCCGCTATAGACCACCTTTAACGGCAGGGAGCCGGAATGACAACACCATCAACGCATGATGATCTCCCCTTGAGCAGAACGAAAAAGAAGCAGCAGGCACAGGAGATTATGCAACTGGCACAGCAGCTGTGTGAATTGTCGGACAGCCGTTTTGCCCGGATTGAACTGCCGGCCGAAATTCTGGCGGAGGCGCGTACCGTCCGTCAGACCCAGGGCCGTGGTTCGCATAAGCGTCAGTTGAAACATCTGGCCGGGTTGCTGCGTGCGGATGAGCTGTCTGTTGCGTCCCTGCAGGGGCAACTCGACGGGATGGACCAGGTCAACCGCAGTGACAAAAAAGAGTTTCATGCTCTCGAGTCGCTGCGCGACCGGCTGTGTGACCCGCAGCAGTTTGATCAGGTCTGTGCCGAGCTGCAGGCCCAGGCCCCACAACTTGACATCCGGACGCTCATACGCCTGGCGCAATCTGTCCACGCGTACGATGACCGGCGCGCTTACCGGGAGATTTTTAAACGGTTGCGGGAGGGGTTGTCAGGGCTTTGAATCCTGGTGTGTCCGTTGCGGGCAAAGGGACAGGGGCTGCCGGTGGTCAAGTCGTGCCGGGAGCCCCTGTTCAAGGACAAGAAAGCAAACGTCATCAGTGTCCGGTCATAGCGGATCAGGCTTGCGTGAGACCGGGCCATTTCCATGTCTCGCGTGCCTGACGGTTGCGCACCGGTGTGGTCGCCCGCTATTTTTTCCCCTGCATCAGTTTGAACCCGACAAGGGCCTCGGGAGCTACGACGCGAAAGGTGAACGACTCGGTGACGAACAGATTGACCTCACTGGAGGTATGACTGTGGTAGCCGACGGCGAAGTCCTGCCCGACGGTCAGTTCCAGATCACCGCCCCGGCTCGCCACCAGCAGGGCATCCTGGACACATGCCGAATAGATGACGCGGCCCTCGATCTGCTTTTCCAGAAGCGAGCGCAGGCTGCCGCCGGGGGTCGAGCGGGCAAGGAATTTCCAGAGCCTGTCACAGACGACCAGGTTGGTCGAACCTTCGACCCCATCCCTGAGCATTTTCGTTTGACCTTCGGAGACGGCGTCGACGATCGCATCCATGTCCAGCGCCAGGCTGAGCTCTTTGCCGGCGACGATTTTCTGCAGCCCGACAATCTGGCCCGGCTCAAAGCCGTCGTAGATGGCTTTCTCTTCAAAGGTGGCGATGTCGCGGCAGGCGTCCACCAGGGGGTCCAGCTGGATGTCCTTGGCGCCCCGTTCGATATTGTCCAGCTCCCAGGTTTGCAGGGAAAAGTTGATCCGCGCTTCCACCAGGGGCAGAACCTGGTGAATCCCATAACCAACATTGCCTTTTTTCTGTGTCTTCGGAATGGACAGGCGTCCCAGGGTCACACAGGAATGTTCGATGCCGTGCGGTCCATCGATATCGATGAACTTCCGGCCTGAAATATTGGCGACCAGGGTTTCTCTCGCCATGCTGTCAATTTCACTCCAGCCTTGCTGGCTGATCGGCGCCAGCTCTCTACGTAGCAGATCCATAAATCGTCTCCTTGCGGTGAGTTACTTTTTCAAACTGCCAATCCCCAGCCCGTTTTTTGCAGATGGTGGCGTTGCCGGGCTGTCTTCCGTCGCGGCGGCACCGGCGCCGGCGCCGAGAAATTCCTCCTCGACCTCCAGGGCGCCTTCCTGGTAGAAGCGCTCCTCATCAGGGTCAAGCTCCTTGAGCAGCCGCAAAAATTCACCGGCGTGAACCTTCTCCTCGTCGGCGATATCCAGAAGAACCTGCTGGGCGAGGACGTTATCCGTGGATTCAGCAAGCTGCTGGTACAGTTGAATGGCTTCATATTCGGCGGCCACCATAAGGCGAATGCTGCGCACCAGTTCCCCGTGGGTCAGCAGGCGGTCGCTTTTCAGCACACTGAAAGGGTGAGCAAATTCCGGCATCTGTTTCCTCCTTTAGCAACATGATGGGTCATCAGCATCAATGAACCGGGCGGCGACGAAACCGCACCTTATCTGAGTATAATAGATAATGCGGTAAATGCCAGGGCTGCGGCCGGAAATCCCGGGGCTGGCCGCTTGTGCTGATCGGGATGGGGAGGGGCGCCCCGCGCCGGCGCGGGGCGTTAGTCAGGCGGTTGTGAAAGACTGTGTCTGCCGCTGCAGAAAATGCGTTGCGCGGCTCAGCTGCAAAGCTCCTGGACCTGGTCACAGATGTGCCGGGCAATCGGCAGGGCCGAGGTCGCCGCCGGCGAGGGGGCGTTGCCGACAATCAGGCTGTGCGCTCCCTTGACGAAGAGAAAATCATCCAGGGTGGTGCCGTCAGCCCTGACCGCCTGGGCGCGCACGCCGGACGGGTAGGGACAGAGGTCGTTGAGCTCCAGCTGCGGACAGTAGCGCTGTGCCAGGCGCAGGTAGCCGGGGCGGTAGAGGGAGTTTTTCAGTTCCGTCAGGGTTGCGCCGGGATACCTGGCGATGAGCCGGTAGAGGCCGGCGAAGCCAAACATCTCGATCAGGTCGCGCAGGTTCATCGTCCAGCGGCTGTAACCTTCGCGGGCCAGGGCCAGGGTGGCGTTGGGTCCGACGGTCAGCGACCCATCGCTCATCGGGGTGAGGTGGATGCCGAGAAAGGGCAGCTCGGGGTTGGGAATCGGATAGATCGGGTGGCGGACGATCCGGCGTTTGTCGACCGGCAGCTGAAAGTATTCGCCGCGGAATGGCAGGATTCTGAAGTCCGGTTCGGTGCCCGTCATCCGGATCAGGCGATCGGAGTGCAGGCCGGCGCAGCCGACCACAAAACCGGCGCTGAAGCGTCCCAGGCTGGTCGTAATCTCGACCTCTGTGGCATCCCTGATGCCGGTCACCTGACAGTTGACATGAATGTCCCCGCCGGCGGCGCTGAACAGCGCGGCCAGCTTCCAGGTCACCCTGGCAAAATCGACGATTCCCGTCGAGGCCACCCAGGTCGCTCCGAGGCCGACGATATTCGGTTCTTTTTCGCGCAATTGCTGCTGGTCAAGGACTTCGGTCGGAATATCGTTGCGGCGGCAACGTTCGAGCAGATCCTGCATCCGGCCGAGTTCCTCATGGCTGGTGGCCACGAGCAGCTTGCCGGTTTCGCGGAAGGGGATCTGGTGTTCTCGGCAGAAGTCCTTGGTAGCCAGGTTGCCGGCGCGGCAGAACTGCGCCTTGAGGCTGCCCGGGGCGTAATAGACACCGGCATGAATGACGCCACTGTTGCGTCCGGTCTGGTGCATCGCCAGCCGCGGTTCCTTCTCGAGAACGGCAATTCTGCTGCCCGGGTGGTCCTGCTGCAGTTGCCGGGCGGTTGCCAGCCCGATGATCCCGCCGCCGATAACAATAAAATCGTAGTTCGTCATTTTTTCTCCTTTGTTGGTGGCCAGCTGTCGAGCCAGCCCAGATCCAGCAGGGCGTAGAGTCCGAGAAGTACGGCTTCCGCGGTATCATGGCGCAAGCCGGTCGGGTTTTTATCTCCCAGGGCAGCGATGACATCACGCGCCATCCGGTCGGCCTGTTGCTTGGCGATGCTGCCGCTGCTGTGCTGCCGTGCGTGGAACAGCCGCTGGCGCCATTGCTGGGCCTGCAGCTGTACCGGGGTCAGGCCGGATGAGTCCGCTGCGCGCAGCCAGATGTCCGCCAGCGGCCCTCCTCCCTCGAGATAAATATGCGTCGGGCGCGGCGGACTGCGCAACAACTTTGCGACCAGGCGTTTTAATTTCTGTGGATCGGCCAGGTGATGGGAACGGTACCAGAGCAGTCGGGCAGCGTCATCAAACAGGGCCAGGCCGGTGTGCAGTCCGACATCGACGGCGAGGAGAATCTGCGCCGGCGTCACCGCGGCATGTTCTGCCGGTTCCCGGCGCGGTGGCTGCTCCACCATCAGGGGGCAAAGCGCGGACTGAGGTACTGCTGGTAGAGCCGCGTGGCGAGTTGATCCCCCGTACCGGCTCCCAGTTCGGCGAAGGTCAGCAGCGGATCGGCAAGGGTCAGCCCCTCCGGCTGCGTACCGGTCCACTGACAGCGGCGCCCGAAATGGCTCAGCAGGCTGATGCTGCCAGCCGGGTCGGGAGTCAGTTGCAGCTGCAACAGGAGTTTCAGCTGCTGCTCCGGGTCGAGGTAGAGGGCTGCTGCGCTGGGCTGGAAACCGCGCACCATCAGGGTCGCCGCCAGTTCGCCGCCGATCAGCACCTGCGAGCTCAGGTTCAGCTGTTTCAGCCGCTGCAGCAGATCGGCAAACTGCTCACCCGGAGCAAGGCGGCAGCGTTGCAGCAGCAGTTTGGGGCGCAGGGTCTCGAGGTAGCCCAGTTGCCAGCGCTGAAGGAGCTCTTCGATGGCCAGCAGGGTGCGTTCGCCGTCTTCGCTGGTGCCCAGGTTTCCCCGCCTGGTCATTTCGTTGAACAGGTCGCCGATTCCGCCGAGGGCGATGCCGGCATCATCGGCAAGAGCCCGGTAGGTGGCATTGACCGCTTTGCGGTTGCGCAGGAACAGGTAGATCAGCTTCAGACCGCTGCTGCGGAACAGGCGGTCGGGAGCGGGTGGGGCCGGGGCGTGTTTGCGTCCGCTGACATCGACATAAAGAGGCATCTGGTCGAGGTAGAGGTTGCCGGCACAATCGGCATGTTCGATTTTTTTCTGCTTCAGTTTTGCCGACATCCGCGCGGAAATGTAGTGACTGACCAGCAGCGGCGCTGCATTCTGCGGCGCGGGGGTGGTTTTCAGCTGGTGGATCACCAGGTCGGCAACGGTCGGGGTGAGGCGGGGAACCACCTTGACATAGTAATAGCGTTCCCCCCAGGGGCCGGAGAGACGGAAGGCACCGGAGAAGGGCCCGCCGATTTTTTGCAGGGTAAATTCTATTCTGGCCTGGGGAATGCCGCGAATCGACTGCAGGCTGTCGCGGATGATCTGTTCGTCTTCGATGCGCGGTTTTCGCGGCATAATCCTGTGTCTCTCTGCGCAAGGGGGAAGGGAAAGCGGTCATGCCCGAGATCATAATCCCGCTCCGGGACCACCCGTTCATTTTCCAGGAATGTTCATGTTCCTGGATTCGCAGATAACCTGACCGTCAAAGGCTTGTCAAGAGATAAAGCGGTTGTCCGCAGCATAACAGCGTGCGCGCCGCGCGGGCGGCTGCGCGGCGTGCTGCGGGCTGCCGGCATTCCGCTGATTTTGCCGTTACTCTGTTATTTGCCCGGCCAAAAGGGTTAGTATGAGGGTGTTGACCCTGTCTTCTCACTGCTCTGGAGGTCGGAATGAAACATATCTGTGCCGGATGTCTTGCCGTGGTACTGCTACTGGTCGGTGCCGCCGGCGCTCATGCCCTGGGGATCGGCGATCGGGCGCCGCAGTTTGTTGCCGCGTCGACCCATGGACCCCTTGACCTGGCCGAACTGGTCCGGCAGAAACCGGTCGTGCTGGCCTTTTACTACGCGGACTTCACCTCTGTCTGAACGGCTGAACTGCTGGCGTTTCAGCGTGATATAGCCCGCTTCGAAGCGCTCAATGCCCAGGTTCTGGGCATCAGTGGTGACAATCTTGAAACCCACCGGCGATTCGCCGGAGAGTACGGGATCAGCTATCCATTGCTCAGTGACAGTGACCGTGCCATCAGTCGCCAGTACGGTGGCGGTCGCATCACTTACATCATTGATCGCGCCGGCATCATTCGCTATGTGGCCATCGGCGTACCGGACAACGACGCGTTGCTGCGGCAACTTGAACGGCTGGCGGACTGATCGGCCTGGCGAGTGGCGGGTGTGGCGGACAACCCGCCGCTCGCCAGGGATGATGACGGCACCCTTGAATATTGTTCCGTTCGGGTGGTACAAGGTGGTGTACAGGGCGGCCGGCCGCTCCGGTTTTTCACCAGCTGTGTTTTGCAGCAGCGCAGTGACATCTCATCTGCGCAGCCGGGGCTGGTTGGGTCGGCTGTCACGGTTCGCAGGCGGGGTCCGCTGGGGATTTCTGCCGGTTCCGGATTTATTGCATGGCGCAAGGACTCTTGCGCTGCCCAGTTCGCCGGCGTGCGGCCGGACGACTTTTCACGCAAAGGAACGTTAAAACATGGCACAGGTACAACAGGCCGATCGGGTCAGGATCCATTTTGTCGGCAGACTGGCCGACGGCACCATTATCGACAGCACCTACGCAGATCCGGAAGCAGAGGCCTGCACCGACGACGACTGCTGTCACGAGCATGGCCCGCTGGAGCTGACCGTTGGCGAAGGGGAGTTCTATGTCCCGGTTGAAGAGGCACTGGTCGGCATGCAGGTCGGGGAAAAGAAGGTTGTTGTCATTCTGCCGGACGACGCGTTCGGCGACTACAACCCGGAAAATGTCTTTGCCGTGGAGCGCAGCGAACTGCCCGAGGAGATTGTCCCGGAAGTCGGCCTGGAGCTTGAAGTCACCGGTGACGACGATGACGTTTTCATGGTGACGATTGTTGAGGTCAATGACGACGAGGTTCACCTCGATTCCAACCATCCTCTCGCCGGAGAGGAGTTAACCTATGAATTCGAAGTGATTGAAATCCTTTAGCAGGAGGTGGAGCGCCGGTGGTTCCCCCGCGCCAGTCAGCAGCGTTGCTGGCGTACGGCGGGGTTGAGGAGACAATCGCCATGCGTTGTCCTGTCCTGCGGAACGGGACCAGACAGACACGGCCCCCTGGATCTGATCGTCCAGGGGGCCGTGTCTGTTGATGCCAGCGGGTTGCTCAGTGTTTTGCCCGGCGCAGGTCACGATTGCGAATCGGATCCGCACCATAGCCGAGCTGGTCCCAATCAAGACGGCTGGTTTTGCCGTGGCAGTCGGTGCATCCCAGGGCCTGTTCTTTGGGAGCGACCATGTGATTGATGCGCCAGTACATGACCGTGGGAGCAAAGTCGTAGGCCCCGCTGTAATCCAGTCCGCTGGCCTTCATCCCGGCTTGCGCCGCGGCCTGCCAGTCGAAATTCACCCAGTAGGCCTCGGTATCGCCCTTGAACCCAAAGACCTTGGGGGTGATGAGATACATGTTTTCGCTGTCGTAGATCTGCTTGGCCGTATGGATTTTGAAGGGGTAGATTTTCGACGCAAGATCCGTTCTGCTGCCAAGCGGATAGTTCAGTTCCGTCACCTGGGCCGGATCGATCTTGTCGCCGAGCTGGTAGGCCCCCGCCGCGCCGTTGTACCAGGCGTAATGGGGAACAATGTTCTTGCCCCAGGTAAAGTCGCCTTTGCGCTTGTCATAGACCGGGCGGCCGTGTTCATCATTGCGGACAGGCTGATCCTTGCCCGCGGTCGACCAGTCCCACGCGGTTTTTGTTGCGACGTCCTTGGCAAAGGTCGGAATGTGACAGGTCTGGCAGGCAACCGTGTTGAAATGCCGGTTGAGGATCGGGCTGTTGTGGGGGGTTTCATCATGGCAACCGACGCAGCCGATGTGTGTTTCCCCTTTGGGTGAAACCACCATGGCATGGCCGCTGATCTGGTGGTTTTCCGTTGTGTGGCACTCCGTACAGCTGAAGTCGGGACCGTCGACGGCCATGTGCACATCTATATCACGGGTCGGCTTGATGATGCTTGAATCGAGATCGCCGTGCTTGACCGCGTCGCCGCCACCGCCGAAGAAGTGACAGGCACCACAGGACTGGCGTGAACTTTTGCCGACACTTTGGGCCACTGCGAGCAGATCAACCTGCGGGTCGGGCATGCCGGCTCCGGCTGGCGTTTTGCTGTAGGTTCCGGTTGTATCGTGGCAGACCAGGCAGTCAACCCGTGATTCATCGGTGAAATCGAAGCTGTCATCTTCCCAGCCATAGCCGACGTGACAACTTGTGCAGCGGGGCTCGTTGGAAGCAATCGACACGCAGAAATTGTTGATGGCATTGACCTTGCCGCGCGCAACCTTCTCCCCGTTGATCTCCTGCTCAAGGTTCCAGTGCCAGTGGCTGGTGTTCATGACTTCGGCAGCGGCATCGCCGTGACACTCGAGACAGGTCTGCGTCACCTCCATGCCGGTGGCAAACGGGCCCTCGATGAGCATGGAGTGATCCATTGCCACGGCAGTTGTTCCGCCGAGCAGAACCAGACCGAAGATCGATAACAGCAGTTTTTGTCTTTTGACTTTCATGCGCGTGCTCCTTGAACCTCTGAAAAAGACGATGAACGCTCTGTGGCTGCCGGCGGCGGCAACCGGCACAAAGTGCCTGCCTGTCCGGCCGGTCGGGTTATGCGGGCCGGACGGAGGCGAGACTAGCGCATCTGCCGATGTAATTCAACATGAATTGTGAGAAAACTCTCCGGTTTTTCCTCACCGTGTCATGGGGAAATATAACCACATTGGTTCCATATAGTCGGAATTTTATATATAAAGGTGGTGACCAGGCCCGGCACAGCAGGCACAAGACCGCACGTGCCGGTATTTCCCCGTCCCGTTGTGGCCACTGCCCAGTCCTGCCTGGCTCGAATGTTGCGACCCTGATGCAGATCAGGCGCTACTCGATTTTGCTGACCAGCACCTCGCGCGGCTTGCCGCTGCCGTCGGATGGACCGACGATCCCCTCCTGTTCCATCCGCTCGATCATCCGCGCAGCACGGTTGTAGCCGACCCGCAGGCGCCGCTGCAGCATGGAAATGGAGGCCTGGCGTGTGTCGCTGACGATCTTCAGCGCGTCATCCCAGAGTTCGTCGTAGTCCTCATCGTCGCCCTGCTCAGTGCTGGCCGGTGGCGCCTTGAGAATCGACTTGTCATACTCAGGTTTTCCCTGGCGGGAGAGGAATTCAACAACGCGCTGGACCTCCAGTTCGGAGACGAAAGCGCCATGAACGCGTTCCAGGTAGCCGACGCCGGGGGGCAGGAACAGCATATCCCCCATGCCGAGCAGCGCCTCGGCGCCCATGGAGTCGAGAATCGTCCGTGAATCGATGCGTGAGAACACCTTGAAGGAAATCCGCGTCGGGAAGTTGGCTTTGATCAGTCCGGTGATGACGTCGACGCTGGGGCGCTGCGTTGCCAGAATCAGGTGGATCCCTGCCGCCCGCGCCATCTGGGCAAGACGCGCGATCGATTCCTCGATGTCGCGCCCGGCGACCATCATCAGGTCGGCCAGTTCGTCGACGATGACAACGATATAAGGCAGATGCCCGTGCTCCAGTTCGACCTCGAGCTTTTCCTCCGGCAGAGGCGGCAGTTCGATCATGTCGTCAGGATGTTCGGCGACCGGTTCCGGCTCGGGCGTTCTGCTTTGCGCTTCCTTGGCTTCCTTGGCGAGCTTGCGGTTGTAGCCGTCGATATTGCGGACCCCCTTGGCCGCCATCAGCTGATAGCGGCGCTCCATTTCGCGCACGGCCCAGGACAGAGCCAACGCCGCCTTTTTCGGATTGGTGACGACCGGCAGGAGCAAATGGGGGATCCCCTCGTAGATCGACAGTTCGAGCATTTTCGGATCGATCATGATCAGCCGCACATCCTCCGGAGAGGCGCGGTAGAGCAGTGACAGAACCATGGTGTTGATGGAAACCGACTTGCCGCTGCCGGTGGAGCCGGCGACCAGCAGGTGGGGCATACGCGCCAGGTCGGATACCACAACCTGGCCGAAAATATCTTTCCCCAGCGCCAGGGGGAGCTTGCCGCCGTTGCGTTGAAAGGCTTCGGAATCGATAATTTCCTTGAGATAGACGGTTTCACGATCCTTGTTGGGGATCTCGATGCCGACCACCCCGCGCCCGGGAATGGGCGCGACAATGCGGATCGAGACCGCCTGCAGGGCCATTGCCAGATCGTCCTGCAGGTTGGAGATTTTATTGACCTTGACCCCCGGGGCCGGAGAAAACTCGTACATGGTGACGACCGGCCCCGGCTTGACCTCGACGACGTCCCCTTCGACACCAAAGTCGAGGAGCTTTTTCTCCAGCATCCGCGCGGCCATGGTCAGGCTGTTGCGGTCAATCGGTTTGGCCGGAGCGCCATCATGCTCGAGCAGTGAGACTGCCGGGATATGGTAGTGCCCGCTCGCTTCGAGGAAGGGGAAGGCGACCTGGTCGTCGTGTTTGTCGGCGCGCTCTTTTTTCTGTTTTTTCGGGTTCGCCACCGGCGCGGCGATATGGCGGTCACTGGCGACAATGGTCGGCGATTTGCTCTCGCGCTGCGCCGCGGCCTTTTTGTTCAGGGCCTTGCGCGCCATGCGTGCTTCGCGCCGCAGTTCGAGCCGGCGTCCGAGTCGTTCGAGAAAGCCGTCGATGAACAGGACAAAGGAAAAACGCGTCGAAAGAATCAGGGCGACAAGAAAAAAGACCAGCAGCACGATGGCGGCACCGCCGACGTTGAGATAGCTGGTGAGCAACTGCACCAGGATCCGGCCGAGGGTGCCGCCGGCTTCGTTGATCTGACTGCCGAACAGCGTCACGCTGTTGAACTGCAGGGCGAGCAGGGCGCCCAGGGTGATCTGCATCAACAGAAAGGCGATCAGCCTGGTGATGCGGATATGCACGTCGCGAAACTTGAGCCAGCGCCAGGCCAGATGCAGACAGCCCAGGGGCCACAGCAGGGCGGGCAGGCCGAAGACCTGGTACATCAGGTCGGCCAGGTGCGCACCGAAGACCCCGACCAGGTTATTGATCTGCTGCGGGTGCAGGTTGTTGTTGAAGGAAGGGTCGTCGCTGCTGTAGCTGAGCAGGCAGACGAGCAGAAAAACCCCCAGGGCGAGCCAGACCAGCCCGAGGATTTCCTTGCGGATACGCATTTCCGCCAGTGCTGTTGGTGCTTTGTCCGTCATATCAGAGTTCCAGAATAACCGGGAGGATCAGCGGCCGGCGGGCGATCGTCCGGTTGAACAGGCGCCGGAGGACCTTGCGGACTTCCACCCGCAACTCCTCCCAGTCACCGACCATGGCAAGGCTGTGTTCCTGCAGTAGATTGCAGACCTGTGCTTTTGCTTCATTCAGCAAGGCTTCTCCATCACTGGAATCTTCCGGGATGAATCCCTTGGAAAAAATGTCCGGACCCTGGATGATCTCCCCGGTCGACTGGTTGATCGCCAGCATCAGGATCACCAGGCCGTGGTTGGCAAGATGCCGGCGGTCACGCAGTTCCATCAGGCCGACGTCGCCGACCCCCTTGCCGTCGACAAACACCCGTCCTGTTTCAAAGCGGCCCTCCTGACGCAACCCGTCGCCACTGACAACCAGCAGCTGACCGTTTTCCAGGACCCGCGTCCGCTCGGCGGGCAGACCCATCTCCATCGCCAGCTGGGTATGTTTGACCAGGTGGCGGTACTCGCCGTGAACCGGGATAAAATAGCGTGGCTTGACCAGGCTGTGCAAGAGTTTCAGTTCTTCCCGGCTGGCGTGGCCGGAGACATGGATCTCGCTGGTCTTTTCGTAGATCACTTCGGCGCCGCGGCGGTACAGGTTGTTGATCAGGTCGCTGATCGCTTTTTCATTGCCGGGAATGAACTTGGACGACAGGATCACCGTGTCGCCCCGTTCCAGCTCGATCTGCTTGTGGTCGCCGAGGGCGATCCGCATCAGTGCGCTCAAGGGCTCGCCCTGGCTGCCGGTGGTGATGATCAGGATCTCGCGCGGGCTGAGACGGTGCAGGTCGCGCAGGTCAATGAACTGCTCCTCGGGGATGGTCAGGTAGCCGAGCTGTCGCGCGACATCGATATTGCCGACCATGCTGCGTCCGTTGATCAGGAGTTTACGGCCGGCGAGGGCGGCGGCGTCGGCGATCTGCTGGATCCGGTGAATATTGGAGGAGAAGGTCGAGACAATGACCTTCTGCTCACAGCGGGGAATGATCTCCTCGAGCACCTTGCCGACACTGCGTTCCGAGAGGGTGTAGCCTTCATTCTCGACGTTGGTCGAATCGGCGAGCAGCAGCAGGACCCCCTCCTCACCATACTCGGCGAGACGGGCGAGGTCGGTATTCTGTCCATCCACCGGGGTCGGATCAATTTTGAAATCGCCCGTGTGAATGATCAGCCCGGCGGGGGTGCGGATCGCCAGGCCGACACCGTCGACAATGGAATGGGCGGCGCGGAAGGGTTCGACCGCAAAGGGGGGCAGGTCGAATTGCCGGCGCGGCCGTATCTCCACCGTCTCGACCTGCTGATCCAGCGCGAACTCCTTGAGCTTGCGGCGCAGCAGGCCCAGGGTCAGGCCGGTGCCGTAGATGGTCGGCCGGCCGAGCCTGTGCCAGAGAAAAGGGATGGCACCGATGTGATCTTCGTGCCCGTGGGTGAGAACCAGCGCGATGATGTCCGCGGTGCGTTCCTCCAGCATGCTGATGTCAGGCAGCACCAGGTCAACGCCGAACATGTAGGCCTCGGGAAACATCAGGCCGCAGTCGATCAGGAGGATTTTCCCCCGGAACTCGAGTCCGAGGAGGTTCATGCCGATTTCACCGAAGCCGCCAAAGGGGAGCAGGCGGATCTCTTCTTCAGGATTGTTGTTCATTTCTCGCTTCACTTTGCAGGCAGTGGGCAATCTGCTCGTGGACCTGGTGGGTCAGTGCCGCGATATCTGCCGTTTTCAGGTCGGTTGTGGCGATGGGGGGAAGGATTGTCAACTGCAACGGTGCCGGATTGATCCGCAGACTCCCCTTGGGCTGCACCTGGTAGGTGCCGCTGATCGCCATGGGAATCACGGGGACGCCGGCCTTGGCGGCAATCATCAGGGCCCCTTTTTTGAACGGCTGCAGGGTGCCATCGGCAGACCGGGTTCCTTCCGGAAAAATGATCACCGAAGCACCGTGCTGGATCCGCCGTGCCGCCGCCGCGACACTGCGCATGGCCTTCTGGCGGTTCGAACGATCGATCGGGATATAGCCGCTGCGTTTCATGGCGAGGCCGAAGAGGGGAACCCGGAACAGTTCCTGCTTGGCCATCCAGCGGAACTGGAGCGGCAGGCCGGCATAGAGCAGCGGGATGTCAAAGTTGCTCTGATGGTTGCAGACATAAATTGCCGGTCCCGCGGCGGGCAGGTTGTCCGCGCCCTTGACCTGCAGTTTCAACCCGGCCAGCCACAGGCAGGTCCGCCCCCAGAAAATGCCCCAGGAATGCACCAGGTTCTGGCCGAAGATCGACAGGCCAACGGCGATGACCAGGGCGATGATCGTCCAGGGGTAAAATACCAGGTAGAAAAAAAATGTGCGCAGCACCGTTAACCGATTCCTCCCAGGCAAGATAAGCGGATCATACTACGTTTTCTCGGGGGAGAAGGTCAAATAATTCTCATTTTTGCCGGAAAAAGGCAGTAAAAAGGGGCGCACGTCAGTCGACGTAGATCATTTTACGGGTCATGCCGCCGTCGATGACCAAATTCTGGCCGGTGATAAACCCCGCCTCGGAACTGATCAGGTAAGCCACCAGTGCGGCGACATCCTCCGGCCGGCCGACCCGGCCAACGGGGTGCTGGTCATGGTCCGCGGGGGTGAGTGGTGGAGGGCTGCCGGCCGCCCGCTGGTGCCCCTCCGTCACTGCAATCCACCCGGGGCTGATGCAGTTGACACGGATCTGCGGGCCGAGGCTGACCGCCAGGGCGTGGGTGAGGGCGACAACGCCTCCCTTGCTGGCAGCATAGGCTTCGGTGTGGGGTTCGGACTGCAGCGCGCGGGTTGAGGCGATGTTGACGATGCTTCCCTGCTGCGCGCGCAGCAGGGGGATGGCATGCTTGCAGCAGAGAAAGATCCCGGTCAGGTTGGTATCCAGCAGCGTCTGCCAGTCGGACAGCGCCAACTCTTCCAGCGGGGCGCTATGGGCCCTGGCAATGCCGGCGTTGTTGATCAGGACATCGAGGCGCCCGAAGCGGGAACGGACCTGCTCCATCAGTGCCGCCACCGCGGCTTCATCGGCGACATCGGTGACCAGGGCGTGGGCCTGTGGCCCATAGTGCGCCGCCGTTGCCATGGCGGCAGCCTCATCCCGGTCGGCAATGACCACCTGCATGCCGTCATCAACCAGCCGTGCGACGATCCCTTTGCCGATCCCCCGGGCGCCGCCGGTGACGACGGCGACCCGCCGCGTTTCTGCTGTGTCCATCAATCACGCTCCTGTAGCGGCCAGACCGCGCTATGGTCTGCTTATGGCCTGCAGTGGCAGGCAGGTTGCGGGACGACTATTCGACCGTAAAACTGCGGACGCGACTTTCACTGCTGCCCCCGCGGTCATCCTCCGCCAGCACCTTCCAGTAGTAGGTTCCGGCAGTCAGACCGTCAAGGGTCTGGCGCATTGCCGTGGTGTCATCTGCAGGATCACCAGCAATAGTGCTGCCCGTGTCATTGTCGCCGCCACCACCACCGCCGCAGGAGCTCAGCCAGAGCACGACCAGGGCGAGGGGGACCAGGGCGATCTTTTTGCGGCGTCCTGACGTGGCGGTGATGCAGAGGCCACCGAGCAGCAGGGGCAGCGCCAGGGCACTGAAGGTACGAAAGATCTGCGGCTCGAAGAACAAGGGGTTGTTGGCAAGCAGCAGGCTGTGCTGTACCGCGTCGCCGTCGGCATCCGTGGCCGGGGTCCAGCTGAGGATGACCCTGTCACCCAGTGGTAGCAGCGCCTTGTCCGCCGGGGAGAGCAGCTGTGGTTGACCCGGGGCGGTGTTGCCGGTTCCGGTCAGAGGCACCACAACCGCCGGATTCACCGGGTCGGAGGAGGCAACGACGACCTCGCCGGTGAAGGTTCCGGCCTGTTCCGGTGCGAAGCTGAAGCTCAAGGTACAGAGATCTCCTGGCGCCAGGGACGTGGGACAGTTTGTGCCGGCCAGGGTAAAGGGGGCGGCCAGGCGGCCGGGATCAATGGCCAGGGTGAGTGGGGCCGTACCACTGTTGATAAGATCGAGAGGGACCGCGTGCGCGTCTCCCGGCGGTACCTGGCCAAAGTCGAGCTGCTGCGGTTCGATCGTTAGTTGTGCAATGGCCGGTGGTGCCGCGCCCAGCAGATCGTAGGCCGCCTTGACATTGAGCAGGCCATACCCCGAGTCGTCGTCGATGCCCGGTTCCGCCACATCGGTGGCGGACTGCTGCAGTGCTGCTTCGAGGGTGTCCAGGCGGATGCCGGGTTGCGCCTGGAACAGCAGGGCCATGGCACCGGCAACGTGGGGCGCGGCAAAGGAGGTTCCCGCCCCGGTCAGATAACCTTGAGCGGCTGTGGCTACACGGATACCGAAGCCGGGGGCGACGAGGTCGGGAAAGGTGTCATCGCCGGGGCAGGCCGATGGGCCGCGGGCGCTGAAATGGGGAACCTGGTTATTGGAGTCTGTTGCGCCGACGGCCAGGCTCTCGGGGTAGTTGGCGGGACTGACACTGGTAAAGTAGTCCCCTTCCGTCCCGCCGCTGTTGCCGGCCGAGGCGATGACGGCAATCCCGGCCGCTTTCAACGTTTTTATCGCGTCGCGCAGGGTAAGCGGTTCGGAACATTCACCAACGGCATCGAAGCCCCAGGAATTGTTGACGACGGCCGGCGCGCCATCGGAATTGCCGCCGGGTTCCAGGGCCCACTGCAGCGCCTGGACGATATAGGAGGTGTTGGCGGTAATTTCGCCAGTGACAACATCTTCGCGAAAAATTCTGGCGGCGATCAGGCTGGCGCCGGGGGCCATGCCGATGGCGCTGCCGCCGGCACTGCCGCCGGCGACGACGCCGGCGACGCTGGTACCATGGGAGTTGCTGGCGTCGCAGGGGGTGGGGCACTCGCCGTAGGGGTCAAACCAGTCTCCCGGCAGGCCGCGCCAGCGCTCCTTGAGGTCGGGATGCTCAATGTTGATGCCGCTGTCGATGATGGCGACGGTGACCCCCTCGCCGCGGTAACCAAGATCCCAGAGCAGGGGCGCGCCGGTGCGCAGGATGTTCCACTTTGGTGTTGCCGCATCGGCGGCGAGCACCCGTGGGGCTTCGAGGGTGTCATCGAGGCTCAGTGTTGCCACCCCCGGCAGTGCCGCGAGTTCGGCAATCACCTCTGCCGGTACACTGACGGCGGCGCCGTCGACCAGCCACAGGGGCCGCAGGCCACCGATGTCGTGGCGGCGCAGCAGCTGGCGCACCGGGCCCAGGGCCCTTTCGTTGCGCGCCTTGAGCTCGCGGATCAAGGTGCCGCGATTGTCGCGCCCGAGGCGGCGGGCGAGCACGGCCGGCTTCTCCGCTGCGGCAAAGGTGACGATAATGGCAATCGGCTCACCCGGCGCAGTTGCCGCGAGGGTTGCCTGCAGCTCCGGCGAAATCCTGACCGCCGCGACCGCGGCAACCGGGGTGAAGCACAGGCACAGCACCATCAGGATGCCGATGGGGGAAAG
>JAWOIX010000025.1:0-13313 GCA_046484405.1 Pelovirga sp. | reverse complement strand
GCCTGCCGGCGGGCATCTCCGCCCCCTCGGCGGAGAGCAATCTTACCGTCCTCAACGCACTACCCGGTGGGCCCTATGCCGTTGACCCCGCGGCCTCCTACGGTGAGCGGTTCACCATACCGGTCGGTCCGGTCCTGCACATTGATACCTGCAGGGCACCACGTACCAGCTCGCCAATAACCTGCAGAAAGCTTGTCATTCGCGCTACATCCGGGATTCTTTACCGCTCATCGTTGTGATCACCAGGCGAAAAATCGCCGTCGCGGCAACCTGGCGGGCAGCAAAGGTAAAATGTTTGTCGGAAAACTGTGCCATCAGCAGATGGAGGGCGGCACATTTGTCCGCCTCGCGCTCGACCAGTTCGATCCGCCCCTGACCGATGACACTGCGAAACCTGCTGCTCCAGTTGCACGCCTCTTCCGTTTCCACCACCCCGCCATCGATAACAACGCTGAAGCTGACCAGCGGCTGGGACTGGAGCAGTTCCATCTTGCGTCCGGCGGGCGCGGAGTGAAAATAAAGTTGCCCGTCACGATAGGCATAATTCATCGGAACCAGGTAGGGCACCGCCCCGGCGGGGATCGCCAGATGGCAGATCCGTCCCTGCTGCAGGATCTCTTCCAGCTCCGTCCGGTCGGTCACTTCCTTCTCATGTCGTCGCATGCGATCTCCATTATTTTCTGAAAAGCCAGAGCACCAGCGACAGCAGACCGCTGACGATCAGCATGCTGGTGATCGGAAAAAAGAGTTTGAAGCCGGGCCGGTCAATGATGATGTCCCCGGGCAGACGGCCAAAAGGGAGCTTGCCGAGCCAGGGCCACAAGAGCCCGCCCAGAAGAATCAGGATCCCCACTGTGATCAGTGTTTTTTGCATGTGTCAAGAGCACTCCCCACGCTAGTCCACAAACCCCTGTGGAGCAGATCATCATAGCAGAAAGCTGACAGCAATGGGAATCCTAGCCGCTGCCGTACCAGCTGTCAGTAAAGCAGGAAGCCGAGCAGGCCACAGATCCCGACAAACAGCCAGACCGGCAGCTTGTGCCAAGCGCAAAGCGACAGTGCGCCCGCCGCAAAAACCAGGTCGACGGCACCGTGGATGGTGCTGCTCAGCACCGGGTGGATAAAGGCGGCGCCGAGCAACCCGACGACGGCAGCATTGATGCCGGCCAGCGCCTTGCGGACCAGCTGGTTGTGGCGGAGCTGCTCCCAGAAGGGGAGAACCCCGATGACCAGCAGAAAGGAAGGCAGAAAGATCGCGCCCAGACACAGGGCGGCACCGCCTAGGCGGGCACTGCCGGAGCCCATGACGGCCCCGAGGTAGGCGGCAAAGCTCAACAGCGGACCGGGAACGGCCTGGGTCGCGCCATAACCGGCAAGAAACAGATCCTTGCTCATCCACCCCGGTTCCACCATCTCCGCCTGCAACAGCGGCAGAACAACATGCCCGCCGCCAAAAACCAGTGCGCCGCTGCGATAGAAGCTGTCCAGCAGTGTCAGGGACCGATGATCGCCGCTGAGCGCCAGCAGCGGCAGGGCGACCAGCAGCAACGCAAAAAGCAGCAGCGCCGCCACTGCCAGCGCCCGGGAGTGTGTCGCCCGCCCGGCGGAAGCGGCTGGCTGCTGCGCAGCAGCCTGTGCAAAAAGCACCCCCCACAGGCCTGCCGCCGCGAGCATGACGAGCTGTCCGGAAACTCCCGGGACCAGCAGCAGAAAAGGCACAACCAGCAGTGCCAGCAGGCGCCGCGGCAGGTCGGGACAGAGTTGTTGCGCCATGCCGATGAGCGCCCGGGCAACAACGGCGACGGCGGCAATTTTCAGCCCCTGCAGCCAGCCGGATGCCGCCGCATCGACAAACCCGACGCCAACCGCGAAGAGAAGCAGCAACAGTGCCGAGGGGAGGGTGAACCCGGCCCAGGCCGCCAGGGCCCCCAGCGGACCGCCCCGGCTCAGACCGATGGCCATGCCGACCTGGCTGCTGGCAGGCCCGGGAAGAAACTGACAGAGCGCGACCAGGTCAGCAAAATCCTCTTCCGCAAGCCAGCGCCGGCGCAGGACGAATTCGTTGCGAAAGTAACCGAGGTGGGCAACCGGGCCGCCAAAAGAAATCAGGCCCAAACGCAAAAACACCAGGAAGATCAGCAGCCGGGGATAACGGCGCAGGGAAGGGGGCGGATTCATAGACCTCTCGTCGCGAACCACAGCCATAAGCGGGATTTCGCCGCACGGCTTGTTTATCTGTTGCAGTGTAGCATAAGATTTCCTTTCGTAGCGGCAGCCACGGATCCGCCACCCTGTGGCAGTAACTGTTGTCCTTTACCGCCGCTTTGGTATGCTTGACAACGGCCAAAAGGCACTATTAACGCACCGGGAGAGCCCCTGTTCTGAGCTGTTTTCGCCTTTCAGGACGATTCTCAGGAGGAAAAACACATGCCACGCTGGTTCCGCACCACACTGATCGTTGTCACGGTACTGTTCGGACTGCTGCTGCTATCGATGCTGATCGTCCCATGGCAGGTCAAGAAACAGTCCCGCCAGTGGATCGCCGCCAACACGACCCGCATCCTGACCATGGAAAAGGTCTCCTTCAATCCCTTTACCCTCAAACTCGAACTGAATGGCCTGCAACTGACAGAACAAAACAGCGCTGCGCCTTTTATCGCCTTTGATCGGCTGCTGCTCTCCCTCAGTGGCCATTCCCTCCTCCACCGCGCACTGATTCTTGACCGGCTGGAATTGGACAACCCCTTTGTTCACCTCGAACTGCGCGATGAGCAACTGTATAATTTCTCTGACTTCATCGCTCTGGCCGACAGCGGAGAACCATCCGCTGCCGCGGCAGAAGAACAGACGCGGCCCTTCTACTTTTCCCTCAATAATATCGTGGTGAGCGGTGGACAGATCACCTTTAATGATCGCACCTCGGCGACCGGCGCACAGCACCGCATCCGTGACCTGTCGCTGTCGGTACCAGCGGTCGGCAATATCCCCTTCATGGTTGAAGACTATGTTGAGCCGCGCCTGCAACTGTTGTTCAACGATGCGGCAGTTGCAGCGACCGGGCAACTCAAACCCTTTCACGATTCGCTGGAAACCAACCTGTTTGTCAGCCTGACTGACGTCGATCTGCCATTCTACGCCTATCACTCGCCGCTGCCACTGCCGGTCAAGGTTGAACGGGGCACTGTCGATTTCGACATTGATCTGACCTATCGGATCTCCCGCAGCGAACAGCCGCAACTGTTCTTTGGCGGCATGCTGCTGCTGCATGACCTGGATTTGCGTGAACCCGGAGGAGAGGATCTTCTGCGCTGGTCGTTGCTGGTCGTTGACCTTGACTGGGCCAACCTTTTTCAACGGGATTTCAATCTGGCCGCCCTTGAACTCTATCAGCCGCAGTTATGGATCGACCGCGACGCATCAGGGCTTACCAACATTGAGCGCCTGATGAACTCGGCGGTGGCCGACGCGCCAGAGGCGACCCCGGATGACGTCGAACAGACCCCGCAGCGGGCCCTGTTCAAGATCGGCAGAACCGCGCTGGTCGACGGCGAAGTCAACTTCCGTGACGACTCTGTCGCCGGTCCGCAGAGGGAAAAACTGCACGCTATCAATCTGGAGCTGACCAACCTGTCCAATCACCCTGCTCAACCGGGCGACATCGCGCTGACGCTGCAGACCGCCCGCGCGACGGAACTGGACGTCAACGGCCATCTCGTCATCGAGCCACTTTCCACCCGCCTCGACATCGCCCTGAACCACTTGCCGCTGCAACCCTACTACCCATATCTCGAACCCTGGCTGACCATGCCCCCGTCAGGGCTGGTGGATCTGGCCGGCCAGTTCCGTTACGCGGAAAACACCGATCTGCGCCTGGACAGCCTGCACCTGGAGCTGCACAACCTGGAGCTTCCCTTTGGCGGTGAGGATCATTTCAACCTGGAGGAACTGTCCTTGAGCGATGGGGAGGTCGATCTGCTCGAACGGCAGATCAGGCTGGGGCAGGTGCGGCTGAGCGGTGGCGATCTCGCCATCACCCGCCTGGAAGATGGCAGTTTATCGCCGCTGGCGTTGTTCCGCGCACAACCGGAAACAGCTGCACCTGATGGCCTGCGTGACGCAGGCGTGGAAACGGCAGAAGAAGAGCCCTGGGTCTTTGCGCTGGAACAGTTCCAGCTGGATGCCACGCGCCTTGCGTTCACTGATGCCACCCTGCCGGCGCAACCACAGCTGCTCCTCCACGAACTGGCGCTGGAGGCGGGCAACCTGCACTATCCCACCGCCCGGACCAGCCCCTTCTCCTTCTCCGTCGCTCTCGGCGAAACAGGGCGGGTCGGGATCACCGGCGACCTTGTCCATACCCCGCTGACCCTGCAGGCAAAAACCCGCGTAGAGGCCTTTCCCCTGGCTGACTACAATGCGTTTATCCCGTCGCAGATGCATCTGGCCTTAAGTGACGGCCGGCTAGACGCCACTGTGGATCTGCGCCTCGAGCGTCCCGGGGACACCCTGCTGGGAACCTTTTCCGGAGATCTCAGCATCCACCAGTTTGGCCTGCGCGACCCCCTCGCCAGCGGTAACCTGCTGAGCTGGGAGAGCCTGACCATCGACGGCGTGACCGGTGAGATAGAGCCCTTTACTCTGCATATCCGTGAAGTGGTGTTAAGCGAGTACCTCGCAGCACTGCAGATCACACCGGAGGGACAACTCAATCTGACCGGCTTTGCGGCCGACGCCGATGCGGCAACCGTTGCCGACAGCACGGTGCAGACCAGCCCCGCCGCGGCCTCCAGCACGGCGGCAGAACCGGGTCCTCCGGCGGATATCCGCATCGATACCCTGACCCTGCAGGGAGGAACCCTGGCCTTCGCCGACCGCTACCTGCCACGCCCTTTTTCCATGACCATGTACGACCTTGGCGGCCGGATCAGTGGACTGCACTCGGCGCCGGACATGCGTGCGGATGTCGATCTGCGCGGCAGGCTGGAGAACCACTCGCCACTCACCATCGACGGCGCGATCAATCCTTTGAGCGAGGAACTCTACCTGGATCTGAGTATCCGCTTCAACGACATCGACCTGACCCCGCTGACGCCCTATTCGGGCACCTATCTCGGCTATGCCATCGACAAGGGGAAACTGTATCTTGATTTGAGCTACCAGATCGAACAGGGGAAAATCAGCGCCACCAACCGGGTGAAGTTCGATCAGTTCGCTCTCGGGGACGAGGTAAAAAGTGACAAGGCCACAGCCCTGCCGATCCGGCTGGCGATCGCCCTGCTCAAGGATCGCAACGACGAGATCAACCTCAACATCCCGGTCTCAGGCGACCTCAATGACCCGGATTTCAGCCTCGCCGGAACAATTTTCAGCGTCCTGCGCAACCTCCTCGTCCGCGCCGCCACCTCGCCCTTCTCCCTGCTGACCGCCATGCTCGGCAGCGACAAGGACTTCAGCAGCATTGTCTTCACGCCGGGCACGGCGCGACTGGTCGAAGGAGAACTCGACAAACTTCACGAACTGGCGGGCGTGTTGCTGGCGCGGCCGGCCCTCGACCTCGAGATCAGCGGGTTTGCCGATCCGGACCTTGATCCGGAAGCCTACCGCCAGGATCAGCTGCAGCAGCTGCTGATCGATGCCCGCTGGCGCCACCTGCAACGCCGGGGGGAGGCACCGGAACAGCGCGAGGACGTGGTCATCGATGAAGAACACTATACCGCAACACTCCTCGAGGTTTACGAACAGGCGAGCTTTCCACGGCCCAGGAATGTCCTTGGCATGCTGACCAAGCTGCCCGCGGAGGAGATGGAAAAACTGCTGCTTACCCACATTCAGGCGGGCGAAGAGCAGCTTGAGGAGCTGGCGCGCAACCGCGCCCTGAGGGTGCGCGAGGTTCTCGAAAACGCCAGTGAAGAGATCAAACCACGACTGTTTCTCAAGCAGAGCGACATTCTGGCGCGTCCCGAGGAGGGCCCGGCCAGCCGCGTCGAACTGGGAATCAATCCGCGCAGGTAACCGGTCGCCGGGCCAACAATCGGCGACCGGAACGGGATCTGCGGATCAATAGAGTTTGCGCTTGGAAAACGTCGAACCCAGAACGTTGAAGGTGTTCTCGACAATAAACAGGGCATGCTCGTCCGTGGTGAAAACCATCTCTTCGAGACGCTTGAGCTGGATATTGTTGATCACCACCATCATCACCGTACGGTTTTCCTTGCGGTAGGCGCCCACCGCCGGCAACAGGGTGGTGCCGATTTTCAGGGTGGTCATAATCCGGTCGGCGATCTCTTCCGACTTTTCCGAAATGATGAATGCCAGCTTGCGCTGGTTGAACATCGAGAGGGTATACTCGAGGGTCAGGGAGGTGACGAACACGGCGATGATCGAAGCTATCACCAGGTCGTTGTCGAGACTGATGAAACTGACACTGAAGAGCAGCAGGTTGAAGCCGAAATAGGTTTTCCCGATGCCGATGTTGTATTTCTGATAAAGTATCACGGCGATCACATCGAGACCACCGTTCGATCCCAGGGAACGCAGCACCATGCCGGCACCAAAACCCAGCATGACACCCAGGGTCAGCGCCGCATACAGCTGGCTTTCGATGCGAATCTCAAACTGGATAAGCTGGTAAAACAGGGTGATCAGGCCCATCGCCAGGGCACTGTACCAGAGAAAACGCCGGGAGATAAAAATATAGCCAAGAACAAACATGGGAATGTTCAACAGCAGGTACAGCAGGCCCGGGTTGAGAAACTCCGTGAGATAGTAGAGCAGCGAACTGACCCCGAAAAGACCTCCGGGTACGAACTGATGGGGTGTCGCAATCCCCTTCAGGGAGAGGGCCTGAATCAGCGATCCTACGGTAATCAATGCACAATTCCAAAAGACCGAATAGACGAATTTGCTTTTTTTCTGAGTCATCCCTTATCCTTCCTGTAACCTTTGCGTCCCCGGGAAGGTCCGCAACCACGAAGGAACAGAGTAATACGTCATGACAAAAAAACAACCCTTTTCGGAAGCGGGATAATGGCACAGTTTCAACTCAACTCACCCTTTTCACCCTGCGGTGATCAGCCGCACGCCATTGAAGAGCTCGTTGCCGGAATTGAACGGGGCGACCGGCACCAGGTGCTCCTCGGGGTCACCGGTTCGGGGAAAACCTTCACCATGGCCAATGTGGTCGCCCGCCTGCAGCGGCCGACCCTGGTTCTCGCCCACAACAAGACTCTGGCGGCCCAGCTTTACGGTGAATTCAAGGAACTCTTTCCGCACAATGCGATCGAATATTTTGTCAGCTATTACGACTACTATCAGCCTGAGGCCTATGTTCCCTCAACCGACACCTTCATTGAAAAGGACAGCTCCATCAACGAGGAGATCGACAAGCTGCGGCATAGCGCCACCCGCTCCCTGCTGTCCCGCCGCGATGTGCTGATCGTCGCGTCGGTCAGCTGTATCTATGGCCTCGGATCACCGGAAGCCTACTACGGCATGCTCGTCGAGCTGCGCACCGGGATGGAACTCGATCGCAACGGCTTTCTTCATCGCCTGGTGGAAATCCAGTATGAACGCAACGATGTCGATTTTCACCGCGGCACCTTCCGGGTGCGCGGCGACAGCGTCGAAATCTTTCCTGCCTACGAGGAAAAGCGCGCCCTGCGCATCGAATTCTTCGGTGATGAAATCGACAGTATCAGTGAAATTGATCCGTTGCGCGGCCAGGTTATCGACCGCCTCGAACGTACCGCGATCTTTCCGGCAAGCCATTACGTAGCCACCAAACCGACACTGAAACGGGCCATCGGCGAAATCCAGGACGAGCTGCAGCAGCGTATCCAGTATTTCCGCCAGAATAACATGCTCCTCGAAGCCCAGCGCATCGAACAGCGCACCCTCTTCGATATCGAGATGATCGAGGAGATGGGCTATTGCCAGGGCATCGAGAATTATTCCCGCTTCCTCGACGGCCGCAAGACCGGTGAGCCGCCCGCCACCCTGCTCTCCTACCTGCCCGCCGATGCCCTGATGTTCATCGATGAGAGCCACGTCAGCGTCAGCCAGGTGGGGGCGATGTACCGTGGCGACCGTTCCCGCAAGGAAACCTTGGTCAACTATGGCTTCCGCCTCCCTTCGGCGCTGGACAACCGGCCGCTGCAGTTCGAGGAATTTCAACAATGCCAGCCGCAGACGGTCTACGTGTCCGCCACCCCGGCCGATTACGAGATGGAAAAAGCCGAGGGTGTCTTTGTCGAGCAGGTCATCCGCCCCACCGGCCTGATCGACCCGCCGGTCGAGGTGCGTCCGGCGACCACCCAGGTCGATGATCTGATCGAGGAGATCCGCGTCACCGTTGCCGCTGCGGCACGGGTCCTGGTGACGACCCTGACCAAGCGCATGGCCGAGGATCTCACCGGCTACCTCAAGGAGGCGGGTATCCGGGTGAATTATCTGCATTCCGATATCGATACCGTCGAACGGGTGCAGATTATCCGCGCCCTGCGCGAAGGGGAGTTCGACGTGCTCGTCGGCATCAACCTGCTGCGTGAGGGCCTCGATATTCCCGAGGTGGCCCTGGTGACGATTCTTGACGCCGACAAGGAGGGATTCCTGCGCAGCGAGCGCTCCCTCATCCAGACCTGTGGCCGTGCCGCCCGTCATATCGACGGCCGGGTGATCATGTATGCCGACCGGGTCACCCGCTCGATGCAGGCCTGCATCGATGAAACCGAGCGGCGCCGCGCCAAACAGATTGCCCACAATCTCGAGCATGGCATCACCCCGGTCTCGGTAAAAAAGTCCCTCTTTTCCATCATCGACAACTTTGTCGGGCGCAATAAGGATGCCCCAGCGCATTGTGCCGAAACCGAAGCGCTCTATGCCGATCCCCGCGCATTGGAGAAAGAAATTGTCCGGCTGCGGGAACAGATGCTCGAAGCCGCCGGGCAGCTCGAATTCGAGACCGCGGCCAAACTGCGCGATCAACTGCTGGAGATGGAAAAACGTCAGCTGCTGTTGCAGACCGGCGTCTAGCACAGCGGCAGGCATGGCGACTTCCTGCTTGAACTGCAATGACAATCCACGTAGAATGACTCCCGGTCGATTCCTGCGGAGGCAGTCAGTAGCCTGGTGGCGCTCACGGTCTTCAAAACCGATGGGGGGCGTATCCCGTCCCTGGTGAGTTCGATTCTCATCTGCCTCCGCCAATCAATATAAACAAGGGCTTACGGTTATTCCGTGGCCCTTTTTTTGATTTTCGCCAACCTGGTGCGCGCAGTGCTAAGGGCTTTCAAGATACTGCTGTAGCGAGGCTTGCTTGGCGGTTGGCGGGGTTTTTCAGCGCGGATCTTCTCCAGACGGGCAGACTGCCTGCAAACATCAGCGGGAGCCTTATCATGTCTCATTCTCCAGGATTCCGGCACAGCCTCTCAACGATCCTGACACTGGCCTGCTTGCTGGCCTGGAGTCCGGCGCTCCATGCGGATGACGCTGAAGACGCGCTCTGGCGCGCCCTCCGCTCCGGAGAGGCCGTGGCGCTGATCCGCCACGCCCTGGCCCCCGGCACGGGTGACCCGTCCGGCTTCCAGCTGGAGGATTGCGCGACCCAGCGCAACCTGTCGGAAGAAGGGCGACGCCAGGCGCGCCAGATCGGCACAGCGTTCCGCGAGAACGGCATCACCAGCGCCCAGGTGTGGTCGAGTCGCTGGTGCCGGTGCCTGGAAACGGCGCGGTTGCTGGAACTGGGACCGGTGGAACCGACGCCGTCACTGGATTCCTTCTTCAACCAGCCCGGACGCGGCCCGGCGCAGACGGCCACGTTGCGCGAGCTGCTCAGCCGGCGCCATGAAGGGCCACCGCGCGTACTGGTCACCCATCAGGTCAATATTACCGGCTTGACTGGCATCGTACCGGGCTCCGGCGACATGGTCGTGGTCCGGCCGACAGCGGATGGCGACCTGCGTGTCATGGGGAGGTTGGCGCCGGGCCGATAGCAGGCGGAGCAAGATGTCCCTGGCGCAGTGAACAGTTCTGCGATTCCCTGCCCGGTTCCTTAAAGGTTTCAGGCGTTTACGTTGTTGAGGCCGTTATCCCCCCGTTCTCTTCATCCCCAAGAACAGCAAGCACCATACTGCCCATTTCGGGCACCTACACGCTCAACAAACCTGTTAAATCTGCTACCATCACAAAAAAATACGACTCTTGTGGTCGCAATTAAAATATTTCTCCTGGAGAACGTCATGAAATTGATGAAACTGATTTTGGTCGGCGGGATGCTTTTGTCTGTTTTTTCAGCACCAGTCTGGGCCACGGAGCACGTGGTGGGCTTGGGAGTCGGGGTTGTTCCTGACTATGAAGGCTCCGAAGACTCTCAGGGCGTACCAATGTGGCTGCTAAAAGGGAGATATGACAGTGGGCGGTTTTTCAGCCTGACGGGAACCAATTTGAAGGTTAACCTCGTCCCGAGCAGAAATATTAGCTTTGGCCCGGTTGTTAACTACCGTCAGGGACGAGATGATGTCGATAACCAGAGAGTCGATGCAATGCGAGATATCGACGACGCTTTCGAGGTCGGTGGTTTTGCCGATTTTTATGTCGGAAACTGGTTCATTGGCACTGAGATCCTTGTTGATATTTCGGATGCTCATAACGGTATGCTCGCAAAAATCTCCAGCGGGTACCGGTGGCAGGCCACGGCTGATCTGAATATCATACCGAGCCTGAATGTCAGTTATGCTGACAACGATTATATGGACACCTACTTTGGGGTCAATAGCAGCAATCGTGGCGGTAGTACGTTGCCGGATTTCAGCGCCGGCAAAGGGGTCAAGAATGTCGGTGTCAACCTGAACGTTGACTACTCACCGTGGCAACAGTGGGGCATTGCAGGTTTTGTGGCTTATAGTGCCTTGTTGAACGATGCCAAGGATAGTCCCATCGTCGCGCAAGAGGGGAGCGACCAGCAGCTATATATTGGCCTGTTGGCCACTTATCGGTGGGGGAAATAACGATCTGCTGATGATTGTTCTTGGGTCCGCTCTTCGTTCTTAACCCTGTTCGTGTGACCTGTTCAAGCCGCCAAAGGCCCGTTACCCGCTGCCAAAGGAAGCGTATGCAGCCTTGTGCCGCAACGAATCCGAAACCTGTCCTCTGTCAATCCGGTAAATGGCGGCATATCAACATGACGTATGCAAAAGAGGGCACATGTCACAACTGAAAAAGGATAGCAGGCTTACCATTGCCTGGCCCGGCCATGTGTCTCGTTTATTCGCAACTCTTGCCACAGTTTTAGCCTTGATCACAATGTCGGCTTGCTCCAAACCACCCATCCTGCTGGACCATTTTTGGGTTAAAAATGCCACCCCAGGTAAAATTTCTGACGTTCACGTCAGACATGAGCCGACCTTGTCATTTGGGGCAGTCAATTTCATTCTGCCGGAATCGTCTTATGAGATCGCTTTTCCGAAACGGCCGATGCAGGCGAAGCAGGCTGTGGTTGACTGGCGTGACGACACTGGCCGGCATTGGTCCGTCCCGGTCGCTCTGCCGAATGAAACCGGCATTGCAAACCGTGGACAGCCCTTGAGCCTGGTCTATGAAATCCTGCCGGAGGGTCAAGTCGCGGTCAGGCTGCAACCGTCTCAATAATTACTTTTTGCAACACAAAAAAGCCACCTTCTGTTTGTCCAGACGGGTGGCTTTTCTATAGGTCACTCTAAATCGGGTTCCTGCTTTTCCTTAGGACAAATCGGCCATTTTTTGCGCGGGACTTGCAATTCTATAACGATCGTCCCTGAAAAACCCGATCACCCGGGAACTGACGCTGCCCGAAACAACTCCGGCTCCGACCCACAAGGCGGAACAGATCCCCTCATGCTCTCGACGACAAAGGCCTCTGAATTGCCTGTAGCAAGCGGCAACCAGAGGCCCGCCAGGGAGAAGGGCCAACACACCGAGTCCCCTCTGCTTTCGTCAATCATCCTCCAGCAAGCACATCATGCCTGGGTGCTCAGCTGGCCAGCCGCAGCTCATCCTTTGCTCGATATTCCATCGCGGCGTGGCGCGGTGCAATGGAACGGAAAAAATCCACCAGCAGGGCATTGACCTCCTGTGGTCGTTCCAGCGGAACCAGGTGACCGGCATCGAGTTTTTGCGCCCCGCGACAACAGGGCAGGGCGGCAGCCATGATCGTGACATGCTGCGGGTGGCTGATGTCGTCATGCTCACCGCCAAGAACCAGGGTCGGCAGTTGCAGCTGATCCAACAGGGGAGTGTAGTCCTTGCGCTGGGCCATGGCATTGAGCCCATTGATCAGGACATTGCGATCGTAGCTGCAGACCATCTTGCGCACGGCCCGCTGCAGCCGCTCGGGGAGCGGCTTTTCCCGTCCGCTCAGCAGCATGCGCAACAGCTCTTCACGAACCGCCGCTGCGTCTTCCTTGAGCAGGCTCTTAACCAGCTCAGCCCTCCGGGCACGCTCCTGAATGTCGTCCGGCACCGGGCGCGTCGCGATGAAACAGGCGCCCGCAATGCGCTGAGCGTGGCGTTCCAGCAGATCGAAGAGTATCGCACCACCCATACCCATACCGCAAACCGCCACCCGCCCAAGACCGAGACGATTGAGCAACGCGATGACCCTGCGAGCATAGTGGGGAATGCTGCCGGCGGTCTGAAGAGTCGACAAATCCGGCAGAATCACCCGGAAACCGGCGTCCTGCAGTGCTTGTGCCTGCTGATCCCAGAGCTCCGGGGTCAAGGGAAAATCATGAAGCAGTACGACGGTCGGACCCCGGCCGACGTCCCGATAGAGCAATTTTTCTTCTGTCTGCATCGCTAATATCCTCCTGTCAATGCATGGGAGAGTGCTCCCGTTTTTTTGCTGTGACGCGATCAGACAGGAGTAAAAGCAAGTTTTATACCACTGTTTTAACTTATAGGCCTTTCGAATAGTTCTTTTATTTCGGTGATTTGGATCTCCTTGTGCAAAATTATCAAATGTGTATTTTCGCATTTCCGCAAACACCTTTATAGCCCTGGACAGCACAAAGGGCCACTGCCGCAAGGATAAGCTGCTGAAATCCGGTGGAATTTGAGCTTTTGCAGAAATGCGAATGAGCAGTTGCGGGAGGGCGAAACGGCGCAAGGGCCGCGCCTGCTGTTTGTTTTCAGCGCCCGCAATCCCGGTCAGATGCTGGCGGTGGCAGGTTCCTCACTCGCCCGGCGGAGGAGGCCCTGCCTGATGGCCTGACTGAAGGAACGCACCGTGTAGGGCTTGAGCAGTACCACTGAGTCAGCGGCTCCGGGCTGGCAACACTCCA
>JAWOIX010000097.1:0-5691 GCA_046484405.1 Pelovirga sp. | reverse complement strand
CTCCCATTCCGGGGCGGGCTTGAAGCGTCCTTCAAAATAGCGGTAGAGCAGCCGGGCAACGGGGACGTTGTTCACCAGGGTGTCGGCGACGCGTTTTTTCGAATAGGGGCTGCCGAGTTGCAGGAAGTAGTTGCGATAGGCGCGGAAAACATCGATTTCCCGCCAGCCAAGACCGGTCTGCAGCAGCAGGCGGTGCAGGTAGTCGTTCTCCACCTCCCTGGCGCAGAGCGCGCGCAGGGTCTCCAGCAGCAGCGGTTTGACCTGGGCCATGGGCAGACTGCGGCGGTCGTCGGTGCGGATGGAGAAGCTCTTGATGTAAACCTGCTCGCCATCAACGGTCAGGTCGGAATCCACCTGGTGCAGAACATAGAGGTCGAGATTCTGCAGAAAGGGCATCAGGTCATTGAGATAGCTGCGCTCAAGACTGTAGTACTGCAGCCGGTAATAGTCGCGCTGATCGTGAAACGGCCCCCACAGGTCGAAGACGTCCTCGCGCCCGGCGAGCAGCTGCTGGATGTTGCGCAGGTCACGCAGGGCGGAACGCGGCTCGTTGCGGGCGCGGTAGTCACGGTCAAACGCCTTGATGTAGATTTCCCAGGTGGCGAACGAATCCCCCGGATAGGTTCTTTCGAGCAGGGCGCGGAACTTGAGCTTCCAGGGCATGGTCAGACGGGTCAGCCCCTGCTCGAGCTTGAGCAGATCCACCTGGACCTCTTTCTGCTGCAACTGCAGATTGACATGCAGGGTCAGGTAGTCCGACGCCGCGTGGATCAGGCGCAGGTCAACGCTGGTCGCCTTGAAATAACGGCGCAGGTAACCTTCCAGCCGCTCCATGTGTTCCGGCAGGTAATACTCGTTGGGCATGATCAAGAGCAGGGTCAAGCCATGTTCAGCCGCGGTCGGCGCGATAACAACCTTGACGCCGGCCTGACGATGCATCTGGGTGAAGGAGCGCAGCATCCGCCGCAGCTCGGTTTCTTCCATGAGAAAGAGCTCGATCTTCGGGAAGCTGTTGATGATCTGCACGGTTTTCCGGTAGTTGTGACTGTCATGGATAATATTGAGCTGCTGCTGTGCCCGCTCGATCCGCTGCCGCAGCGCCGGGATCATGTAGCTGTTTTCGTCAATGCTCTTCTGCGTGTAGAAGCCGAAGAAACAGTGTTCACGATACCCCGTGGCGGTCTTTTCGCGCAGCCCCAGGTAGGTCAGACGCTCGAAACGATGCAGCGGGCAGCGCAGTTCGGTGCGCTCCAGGTCGACCGTCTTGCCATGGCCAAGCAGCGGAAAGACCTCTGCCACCGACAGGGCAAAGGGTTTATCCGCTTTGTGAAAGGGCTGCCGGTAAAATTCCTGCAGGCCGAGAGCCTGGCCGGTGTCCTCGACAAAGCAGCTGGCATCATCGGCACTGGTATAGGTAAAGCTGCGGGTGGCAACCGGAATAAAGTTGTCCTGCTTGAGCCACTCGAAGAGGTCGCGGTGACGGGCAAAGTCCTCCATCGCGACCAGGACGTCGAACTTTCCGAGCATGGCGTCACGGTCCCGGTAGACGGTCAGGGCAGCACTGATGATGGTCACCAGGGCGGTCTCGAGCTCGGCGACCTGGTTGTCCGGAATCCGCTCCATCTCCATCCAGACAAAGGATTCACGCGGCAGTTCGGTGGGCGTATCACTTAAGGAAGCAACCGTTCCCTGCCGGCGCACAACGGACAGGATCGGATGGCAGATGACATGAAAATGCAGAGAGCGGCGATGGAGGTATTCCTGGATGGAAAAGAAGATATGATTGGCATCGGGAGAGTTGGCAAACAGCGCGTAACGCCCCTCCTCCGCCAGCGGAACCAGTTTCACCCGCACTTCCTTATCGCGGTATGACAGAAAATCCCCGGCCCGTTTGAGCTGGTTGACCAGCTCGGCAAAATCGAGTTCAGCGAGAAAGCGCTCAGGAATCTCGCGCCGCAGAATCTCCGCCAGGGCAAGATAAACCGGCAGGTTCTCTGCCACGCCCTGCCGCTGCAACTCCTCCGATACGGTCTGCTGATCGTAGGAGTGTCCAGCATCTTTCTGTGACCCGCTACGCAGGACAGTAACTTTCATTCTTTTGCTCCCTTGCTCGTCGTTGAATAAAGGATTATCAGGCCGGTGGCGGCGTCATTGCGGCGCAATCCGGAGCCCGGAGTGCCGGCTGTTCCCGTCTGCCTGCTTCGAAAGGGTAGAATAGAAAACCCGGTTGCGCAAGGCGTGTTCAGCCATTCTGATGAAATCTCTGCAAAAAACTTCTGGTCAGGGCGGCGAACTGATCCAGCCCCAGGGTTTCGCCACGGCAGCCCGGATCAATGCCGGCAGCGTGCAGGCAATGGTCGATGTCGGGACCGCTGAAACCGCTGGCAAGCAGGCTGTTGCGCAGGGTTTTGCGGCGCTGGGTGAAGCTCCCCTTGACCAGGCGGGTGAAGAGGACGTGGTCAACGGGATCGACCCGCGGGGTTGCCAGGGGAACAAAGGACAGCACCATCGAATCGACCCGGGGCGGCGGGTTGAAGGCCCCCGGCTTGACCAGGGTCACCTTGTCCATGTCGAACCACAGCTGACATAAAACCGAAAGAATGCCGTAATCCTTGCTGCCCGGCGACGCAATCAGCCGCTCTGCCACTTCGCGCTGAAACATCAGCACCAGGCGCGAGAACAGCTGACGGTGGTCGAGCAGCCGGAACAGAACCTGGCTGGAGATATTGTAGGGAAGATTGGCGACAAGGGTGTAAGGGGGCTGACAGAGGAGACTCACCCAGTCGTTTTGCAGGGCATCCCCCTGGTGAATTACCAGTTTCGGATTGCGGCGCTGTTCCAGACCGGCAATAAGGTCTCGGTCAATCTCCATGACCACGACCTCGGCAACCCGTTCAAGGAGCTGGTCCGTCAGCACACCGAGACCGGGGCCGATCTCAAGGACACGCTGCTCCGGGGTCAGGCGGGCCGCGGCGATAATTTTCTCAATCACCCCGCGGTCGTGGAGAAAATGTTGACCGAAGCGTTTTTTGGTCTGGTATTTCACGGTTGGTTGTCCTTTTCTTCGCCGGGCAAAAAGCGGCGCAGGCGGCGCGGCCAGCGGCGAAATCGGTACTGGCGCAGACTGGGAATCAAGCGGAAGGCGAGAGCGTAACAGATCAGCGCGGCCGGGATGCCGAGCACCAGCGAACCCAGCAACCAGGGAGCACCGATGTGGCGGACAATGTCCCAGTTGTTCTCCTTGACCATCTGGGCAATCAGTTCGTAATTGAAACGTTCATAGCCGGGCGCAGGCTGCCCCAGCAGCATTCTGCCAACGGAATATTCCAGGTAATAGATCGGTGGCGCGGTCAGCGGATTGGTCACCCAGACGCCGGCAAAGGTGGCAATCTTGTTCTGTCGCAACAGAAAGGCACAGACCAGGGCGATGGCGATATGAAAGCCGAAGAAGGGGGTGAAACCGATAAAGACACCGAGGGCGATCCCGCGGGCAACTGCGTCGGGAGAGGATTTGATCCGCGCCACGCGGATCACATTCAGTTTGAGCTGACGCAGAAAGCCCCAGCGGCGCCAGCGGTTGTCGCTCTGATCGGTCAAGGATGTGCCTGTTCCAGCGGCCAGCTGGAGACCGCATTGAGGTCATAACCGGAGGTCTTCCCCCGAGACAGATAGTGATCGGCGGCAACGGCGAGCATCGCCGCATTGTCGGCACAGAGCAATGGCGACGGGAAATAAACGCGGGTGGCGCTGTCCGCGGTCAGCGCTGCAAAACCCCGCCGCAGTCCTGAATTGCAGGCCACCCCACCGGCGATGACAATGCGCTCAAGGCCCTGGTGTTCTGCCGCACGGAGAATTTTCCGGGTCAGGACGTCGACCACGGCTTCCTGAAAGGCACTGGCAATCCGCCCGGTTTCCTCGGCATCGGGGGGCTCCGGCAGCCGCTGGATGTGATTGAGGACCGCCGTCTTCATGCCGGAAAAGCTGAAATCAAAATTGTCGCGGTTAAGCAGCGGGCGGGGGAAGCGCAATGCGCCGCTGGCGTGGGTCGCCGCCAGCCGGTCGATCACCGGCCCTCCCGGGTAGCCGAGCCCGAGCATTTTGGCGACCTTGTCAAAGGCCTCGCCGGCGGCGTCGTCGATGGTGCGCCCCAGCAGGCGATAAGCACCGATGCCGTCGACGCGGTAGAGATGGGTGTGTCCACCGGACACCGCCGCGCCGAGGAAGGGATAGGCGACTTCGGTTTCAAGCTGGATCGCCTGCAGGTGCGCCTCGATGTGATGGACGCCGATAAACGGAATGCCGAGGGCGTAGGCATAGGCCTTGGCAAAGGAGACGCCGACGAGCAGGGCTCCGGTGAGACCCGGTCCGCAGGTCACCGCAACCCCTTGCAGATCGGCCGCCGTGACGCCGGCACGCTGCAGCGCCTCCTCGACGAGCGGATTGATCACTTCGAGGTGACGCCGGGACGCCAGTTCCGGGACCACGCCACCGTAGAGGGCATGGAGGTTGACCTGCGATGAAATCAGGTTGGAAAGAATCGTCCGGCCGTCGCGGACCACCGCCGCGGCGGTTTCATCACAGGAACTTTCAAGGGCAAGTAACAGCATGGATCTTTTTCACCTAGAGCAGGTTGGCGGCCAGTTCGGCCAGGGGGGAACGTTCCCCCTTGGTCAGGGTAATATGACCGGCCAGTGGTTGCCCCTTCAGGCGCTCGACGGAGTAGGACAGGCCGTTACTGGCCGAATCCACGTAAGGGTTGTCGATCTGATAGGGGTCGCCGGTCAGGACAACCTTGGTCCCCTCACCGGCGCGGGTAATAATCGTCTTGATTTCATGCGGCGTCAAGTTCTGCGCTTCATCGACAATCAGATATTGTTTCGGGATGGAGCGACCGCGAATATACGTCAGCGGCTCGATTTCCATCAAGCCCATATCGATCAGTTCGCGGTAGCCGCGTTTGCGCTTTCCTCCCTCGTCGTAGGAGGAGAGCAGCAGCTCGACGTTGTCAAAAATCGGCTGCATCCAGGGCGCGAGTTTCTCCTCGATATCGCCGGGGAGAAAACCGAGATCCCGTCCCATGGGAAACACCGGACGGGAAATCAGCAGCCGGTTATAGATACTGTCGTCCGCCGACTTGAGCAGCCCGGCGGCGATGGCGAGGAGGGTTTTGCCGGTGCCGGCCTTGCCGACCAGGGACACAAGCTGGACATCATCGTTGAGGAGCAGATCGAGGGCGAACTGCTGCTCGCGATTGCGCGGATGGATGCCCCAGATTCCTTCACGCGGACACTTGATCAGGCCGGTCAGCTGGCGCTTGACCGGGTTATAGCGCGCCAGCGCGGTATGGGACGGATTGGTTTCATCGATCAGGGTGACCCCCTGGTTGGCGTAAAGATCGATATCCAACTCGAGAAAGCCCTCTTCATAGAACTGATCGACCGCTTCGCGGGAGACATAGTGCTCCAGCGTACCGGTATAGAGTTCTTCGACAGGCACCTTGTCGTTCTGAAAGTCCTCGGCGTGCATACCGATGGTGTCGGCCTTGATGCGCAGGTTGATATCCTTGGTGACCAGGATGACCCTGCCTTCGGGGATGTTTTCCATCAGATCCCTGGCCACGGCGAGGATGCGGTTGTCACCGCGGTCGACGCGCAGTTCGGGCGGCAGCTTCTGCATGAACCCCTCTTTGTA
>JAWOIX010000083.1:0-4637 GCA_046484405.1 Pelovirga sp. | reverse complement strand
AAGAAAAAACAGAATTTGACGTAGTTCTGAAAGGTGCCGGTCCAAAGAAAATTGCTGTCATTAAAGAAGTTCGCGGTATTACCGGGCTCGGACTTAAAGAAGCTAAAGAGCTTGTTGACGGCGCACCAAATACAGTGAAAGAAGCTGTTGCCAAAGAAGAAGCCGAGCAGCTGAAATCACAGCTCGAAGATGCCGGTGCTGAAGTAGAACTCAAGTAATTTCTTGATTTAACACAATTTGCCTTAGCCAATATCGTTATACGGTATTGGCTATTGGCGTCTTATCTTATTTCAGTCAAAAGCCGAATTGGCTATTAGTCGTTTATGATGTACGACAAACATAACACGTCCTTATTTTTAACTAAAGGAGAACATCCTTTTGAGTAATACTATGGAGAAAATTCCGTTTACCAACCGCTTAACTTTTGGATTTTCTTGCCGACCCGCCGAAAAAGTTCTTCCGCCTGGCGCCCGGTCGTGAAGTCCGGTTGCGCAATAGCTATATCATCCGCTGCGATGAGATGATCCGGGATGAACATGGTCAGCTGGTCGAATTGCGTTGCACCGCCGATCTTGCTACGCTGGGAAGAAATCCGGCCGACGGCCGCAAAGTCAAGGGCATCATCCACTGGGTCTCGGCCCGGCACGCTCAGCCCGTGGAGATTCGCCTCTATGACCGTCTGTTCCGGCTGGAAAATCCCGACAAGGCCGCCCATTATCTGGACGCTCTGAACCCCGACTCCCTCAGGACCGTTACGGGCCTCGCCGAGCCGAGCCTGCTTGGCGCCATACCGGGAGAGACGTTCCAGTTTGAACGGGTCGGCTACTTCACCGTTGACAGCAGGGCTGCGCAACCGCAGCGACCGGTGTTTAACCGCACCGTCACCCTGCGCGACACCTGGGAAAAAATCAGAGAAGAGTAAAAGCCCGCCACCGGCCCTGACATCGGGCCTGGCGATTCATAGGAGCAACCGCATGAGCCTGCGTGTGTACAATACCCTGAGTGGCAAGAAAGAGGACTTTGCGCCGCTTATCGAAGGTCAGGTCAAAATGTATGTCTGTGGCGTCACCGTCTACGACTACTGCCACATCGGCCATGCCCGCGCCAATATTGTCTTCGACGTCATCTTCCGCTATCTGCAGTACCTCGGCTATGACACCACCTACGTGCGCAATTACACCGACGTCGATGACAAAATTATCAATCGTGCCAATGAACGGGGCATCTCCAGCCAGGAACTGGCGGAAGAGTTCATCCGCGCCTTCGATGAGGATATGGAACGTCTCGGTCTGAAGAAACCGACCCACGAACCCCGCGCCACGGACTATATCGATGAAATCATCGCCATCAGCCAGACGCTGATCGACAAGGGACTGGCCTACGAAGCGGCGGGCGACGTCTACTATCGCGTTGACGGTTTTGACAATTATCTCAAGCTCTCCAAGCGCAACAAGGATGAGATGCTCGCCGGTGCCCGTATCGCGCCGGGGGAACAGAAGCACAATCCGATGGATTTCGCCCTGTGGAAAGCGGCCAAGCCGGGAGAACCGAGCTGGGAGTCCCCCTGGGGACCGGGACGGCCCGGCTGGCACATTGAATGCTCGGCCATGAGTTCGTCACTGCTCGGTGACAGTTTCGACATCCACGGCGGCGGGCGGGACCTGATCTTTCCCCATCATGAAAATGAAATCGCGCAAAGTGAGGGGGCCAGTGGCAAGCCCTTCGTCAAGTACTGGATCCACAACGGCTTTGTCAATGTCAACCAGGAGAAAATGAGCAAGTCCCTGGGCAACTTCTTCACGATTCGTGACATCCTCAAAGTCTATGATCCCGAAGTGGTGCGCTTCTTCATTCTCACCGCTCATTATCGCTCTCCGATCGACTTCTCCGATCACAACCTCAGCGAAGCCCGTGCCGGCCTGAGTCGTTTCTACGAGGCGCTGCAGGCCGCCGACAACGCCGTCGCGGACATTCCGGCGACCGGCGCCGAGCCGGCGAGCAGTGCCGGGGAAAAACTGGAGCACAGCTTTGTCGAAGCGATGAACGACGATTTCAATACGGCGCTGGCCATCGCCCACCTGTTTGAAGCGGTGCGTCACATCAATCGCCTGATTACGACCAAGAAGTTTGCCAAAAAAGCGGATCTGGTGGCCGAAGTGCGTGACCTGCGCAGCACCATTGTCAGGCTTGGCGAGGTCCTCGGGCTGTTGCGCTCCGCACCCGGTGAGTGGCTTGAGCGCGTCCGCCTGGCCGGACTGGCCGGTCTCGGGATCAGCCAGGAAGAGATCGAAGCACAGATCTGCGCACGGCTTAAAGCACGGCAGGAAAAAGATTTCGAACGCAGTGACAGGATCCGTGCGGAGCTCGAAGAACGCGGCATCGAACTGCTGGACAGTCGCGAGGGCACAACCTGGCGGCTCAAATAATCAGACCCGCCAGGACGCTCTCAGGCCGGAACCGGCAATCCCATGTCGCGGTGCAACTCGCGCCGCAACCGGCAGGCGACAGGACCGACCTGGCCGCGCGCAATGACGAAATCATCGACTCTGACCACCGGCATCACCTCCAGCGAGGTTGAGGTGATGAACACCTCATCGGAGTAATGCAGATCCTGCAGCCGGAATTCGCCGCTGATAACCCGCATCTGCAACCGCTCTTCACACAGCCGCATAATCGTCGAACGGGTCACCCCTTCGAGCAGGCCGGTGGTCACATCAGGGGTAAACACCCAGTCGCCGCGCACCCAGAAGAGGTTTGATGCCGATCCTTCGCACACATGGCCCCTGCTGTTCAGCATGATCACTTCCACCGCGTTGGCGGCACGCGCCTCGAGTTTGCCAAGCAGGCTGTTGAGATTGCTGATCGATTTGATTTTGGGACTGATCGCCTCAGGAGCATTGCGCCGGGTCCGGGCAACGGACAGGGAAACCCCCTGCTGGTAAAGTGTTTCATCAAGCCCCTTGAATTCCCGACCAATGATCAGGCAGGTCGGCTCACTGCTCATCTCCCGCAGAAAACCGATCTGGCCGGGACCGCGGGTCACGGTGATACGAAAATATCCGTTGTTCAGACGATTGCGCTGCTGCAGTTCCAGCAGCCGCCCCTCCAACTCGGCGCGGGAAAACAGCAACGGATAGCCGAGGGCTTCGGCCGACTGGACGAGACGCTCGTAATGCAGGGGAAACTGGTAAAGGCGGCCGGAGATGGAACGAAAACTTTCAAAAATCCCGTCGCCATAGAGAAAACCCTGATCAAACACCGAAATGGAGGCCTGCGAACTGTCGACAAAGCGGCCGTTAAGATAGACGTCGTTCATGCGTAGCACGCTCCCTGAATAGGTGGTAGAAAAGCCCGGCGCTTTTTAGTTTAACGCGATCGCGCAGATCAGTGGTACCGGGTTTTTTTGATCGGCACCTGGCGCACCCGTCAGCTGCATCCGCCGCCCCGTGCCATGCCCTTGCCAGCGCCCTGTCGGGTGACGGGCTGCATCTGTTGGGCGCAGTTTGCGAGCGCTCTGGGCAACGTAACCCGCCGAAGTTCATCAACACTTGACCTTGCCTCACCTCCTGACCTAATCTGTCGCATTCGATGCACCCCCGCAACGCCAACGGAGCCTGTGCTTGAGCGATTTTCTCCAATTTGTTTTCTCCGGCCTGACCAATGGGTCGATCTATGCTTTGATCGCACTTGGTTTCTGCGTCGTCAACAACACCATGGGAATCCTCAACTTTGTCCAGGTTGACTTTGTCTCCCTCGGGGGCATGCTGATGTTTTCGGCACTTTTCAGCATCGGTCTGCCGATGTTGCCGGGACTGCTTTTTGCCGTCGCCGGAGTGGCTCTGGTCGCCATGCTGATTGAGCGTTTCGGCCTCCGTCCCGCCCGCTCCGACAATCACCTGGTTCTCGTGTTTATCACCGTCGGTCTGGCCATTATCCTGCGCGGAGCGATGAAGCTGATCTGGGGCAAAAACCGCATGGCGGTCCCTCCCCTGACCCCCGATGAACCGATCCAGGTCCTCGGTGCCAGCGTCCTGCCCCAGGCTCTCTGGATCCTGCTGCTGACCCTGGTTGCGATCGCCCTGCTCAGCTGGTTCTTCTATCGGACCTCGCTCGGCCTGTCGATGCGCGCCGTGGCATCCAATCCGACGGCGGCAGCTGTCGTCGGCATTCCTGCCGGGCGGATCCGGCTGACCAGCTACGCCATCGCCGGGGCCCTTGGCGGCCTCGCCGGAGTGCTGATGACCCCGATCACCACCCTGAGCTATGATGTCGGCGTCCTGCTCGGCCTGAAGGGCTTTGCCGCTGCCATTCTCGGTGGTTTCGGGTCCTTTCCCGGAGCGGTGCTCGGTGGTGTTCTGCTCGGATTGCTCGAATCCCTCTCGGCCGGATACCTGTCCAGCGCCTACAAGGATGTTGTCGCTTTTGTCGTGCTGCTCCTCGTCCTCTTTATCCGCCCGCAAGGCCTGCTGGGCAAGGAAAAAGCATAGGCAGCCGCACCAGGAACAACGAACGGTACTACACCCCTTTGTCGCGTTCGCTCACGGATCTTCTGACGCTGCGACGCCCTGTTACAGAAAGGTTGCAAGACACATCATGAATCCAGAGATCCAGCTGCTCATGGGCAACGAAGCAATCGG
>JAWOIX010000074.1:0-65478 GCA_046484405.1 Pelovirga sp. | reverse complement strand
GTGTCGCGCATGCTGTACTGGAACTGACCCTTGTAATCGAGCTTCATCAACCCCTGGTCGTCAGGACCAAAGGTCCATACCGGACCGGCAAAAGCAGAGCCGGCGATCATGCAGAACCCTGCGATGATTGCACAGAGCAGACTGGTTTTCTTGAATTGTGCCATTCTCAGACTCCTTTATTGAGGCCCCGCCCCTCCACCCGTGGAGGAGCGGGGCAATACATGCAATAGGGTTGATCAGCAGCCTACCGGCGCTCCGTTGTCAACGGATGTCGGGGGGGCGCCACCGTTTGAGCCTGAATCCGCAGGAGGAGTGATCTGATACTCATAGTCTGCATCTTCCACCTGATTGGCATCGGCGGGGCTCAGTTTAAGGGCATCGGCGTCAGGATTGAGAGGCTCTACTTTTTTGACATGGTCAACGTTGTAGTTGAACGCATCCATATAGGTGAGGCTATCAACTGCCCATGCTTCCAGTCCGTAATCGCCCAGTTCACCGCCTTTGGCGGCATTGGCGGACATCGAGCCCCACTGACTCCAGGAACCATCATAGAGCATGGTGTCGATGCCGAGGATGGCGTCCAGAACAAAGTAGCAGGTACCGCCGATATTGCCGGCGCGACAGAAAGCGTAAGCCGGGTTGTCAAATGATCCATCGGCAGTAAAACTGTCGACGTCAATACCGAAGTTATTAAGGTCTGCTACGATTTCGTCATAGGTTTTAAAGGTGTTTTCGGGGTTGAGGAAGTTTCCGAACGGATAGAACTTGCTGCCCCTGATATAGCCTTCAAAAACAACATGGTCTCCCGAGGGGGGGAACACCCCTGTTGTTGACAGCGTCGCAAGTTTGTCACCACGGAAGTCAATGGCCATCCCGCGCTCGTCGCGGGCCGCATCCATCAATTCCGCCAGAGAAACACGGGTCTGAGTTTGAGCACCAGAATTCAGGTCGGCAAGGGCAAGATCCGAAGGAGTGACAGTGGGTGCTACAGTCGTCAGCTGGTCTTTTGGCCAGGACGCTGCATTGTAACCGTTGAGGACTTTAATCCTCTCTTTCGGGAAACCCCAGTAGCGGAAATGGAAGTATATACGGCTCGGGGCAAAAGTGCTGGTTGCTGCCGAGGTGATGACGATGGTGGTGTTCTCATCAATGCCGGCACTCTGGATCATGTCTTCAAAGGTTTCACCGGGGAGCACCATATTGAAACCCATGCTGGGGCCCTCGTAGCGGTTTACTCCGGCGCTGGTCCAGTTGACCGCTCCGGGGATGTGACCTGCTGCATAGGCAGTTGTCGATGAAACATCTACAATGACAACCCGCTCACCGCCCAGAGGGGCATTGACCAGGTCAGCATCAACCCATGCTTTCAGGGTGTTGTAGTCGATCAGAACTTCGTCGGTCGCCGTCAGGACAGGTGCTGAAAAATCCGTACCGCCACCGCCGGGAGCAAAAGCTTCGTCGGCTGCTTCAATCTGGCTTTGCACGACGTCGCTGTCATCTGCCGGGTTATCCCCGTTAAAAGGTGAAGGCTGTGCCAGGTCTGCATCGTAGATAAGCGATTCGATGGTCGCCGGAGCAGCGATGTCATTGTTGTAGTTGAGGGTAATCGGATCCATGTACTTGTCAAGGGCCCAGACGGAGCCGTATGGGATCTGGCCGCCGGCAAGGTTGTTTTCGGAATACTTGCCCGTCTGGCTCCAGGAGCCGTCATGCAGTTGCACCGGGACGTCCAGTATGGCGTCGAGGGCGAAAAACAGCGGGGTTGCGGAGTAACCGGAGGTGCAGTAGACGGTCACCTTCTTGCCCGGTTCCCAGCCCTTGGCCACGAACAGTGCCTGGATCTCTGCTGCGGACTTGAACTTGCCGGAGGTGAACAAATCTCCCTGGCTGAGGTACTCGCCGCCGACTGGATGGCCGTCGAACACCACGACTTCACCACCGACCAGTCCCGAGGTAGCAGCATTTCCCAAATAGAAGTTCGGGCCGCGGGCATCGATGACGAGGTTGGAGGTCGACGAGGTCAGATCGGTCTTGACGATCTCGATCATCTCACCAATGGAGGCACGCAGATCATCGTTCAGCGCCGGCAGGTTACGGACACTGTAGGTTGAAGGATCGGGGCTGGGGACGTTTGTCGTCATCAGCTCAGGGTAAGCGGCGGCAAAGGCGGTCTGGCCACCGTCAAGCAGCTTCAGGCGCTCTTTCGGGAATCCCCAGTAACGGAAGATCCAGTAGGCGCGGGTTGCGTAATAAGCTGCACCGGATGTTGTGAAAACGATGGTTGTGTCGTCATCAATGCCCAGTCGCTGGATAAGTGCATCCATCTGAGCACCGGTCGCCACCAGCGGTGCTGCCAGTCCCACGCCTTCAAAGCGGGCCTGATCAAGTTCAGCCCTGGTGACCCGGCAGGCACCGGGGATGCGTGGTTCAAGAATATTGTCCTCGTTATAAGCATAGTAATCAAGAATCACGACCTTGCTGTCAAAGCCGGCCTCATCATTGATGCGGCCACTGTCAATCCAGGATTTGAGCGTATCGACATCAATCAAAACATCAGTGGCTGCACCATTGATTGGGGTCGTTTGGGTGCTTTTTGGAGTGTCGTAACTGTCTGATCCGCAACCGCTGACCAGCAGGCCGGTCGCCAGAATCAATGCCAGCAGCAGGGACAGCCTGCTCTGTTTCATCCAGGTAAAAAACTTGTTCATGATACCTCCGTAGTGGGATAGACACGTGATAACTGCATGTTTACCCGGGGAGCCGCAAGTGGCAGTCGATTTCCCCGAATATCATCGCCCTGTTCCGGTCAATGTCTGAGCGTCAGGCAGGGCGCGGGCATTGTTGCCCTTTAGCCATAGCAACGAATGCGACACCTCCTTTCTTGATACGTTTACGATGAGCGTGTTTTAAATTTCAGCTGATCCGGCGATTTGTGTTGTTCTGACGTAACAAAAAAACTGTGTTGCTCATATGATCCGTAGGGTTGTGCGTAGCGGAGACCCTGCACTTGTGACAGGCAGCGACCCCCTGAAAAGTCTGAAAAGAATAGTCGTTCGGTCGCTGGCCAAAGAAATGAATGAACGTTCGGGCGAGCGCACGATCTGTTAATTACCAACTTTTAGGGTATCAGTCAATCAAAACCGGCCCCTTGTTTTTACAATTTTTTAAAAGGGTTTCCCTTTTAATAATATGCATTTATGCGAATAAAGCGGTGCCTGAAGATGCATTTTTCGGGATGGAAAGACGAAAGGTAAAAACGATGAAAACCATAGGAAATCAAGGCGGGTCCATGTAGTAAAGTAGTCATGTTTAGGGTTGGGGCGATCGTTTGCGGCGACTTGCGTGCGCAGTAAAGGATTGAGTCGCAGATGTGACACCACCCCTGCCTGTCATTGAGACACCGGCGAGAATCTACTCTGCAGTGTCGGGTGAACTCCCCCAGTCGGAGAACCCCCAGCCCTGAAAGCGTGGCAGCCAGGATGACCCGGAGGGGTTTGCCTCGAGGCCCTGCTCCGGCTTTTGTGCCGGCGGGTTCGTTGGTGTGGTGACAGGTCGGGACGCTGGTGCCGTTGCTCCGGCCGGTGCGGCGCGATCCTCCGGTGGTGCGGGGGCGCTGGTGGCGTTGCCAATGACAGCAGGGGCTGTGTCTGGCGCCGTCGCACGGATCTGCCGGTGCAGTTCGGCGAACAGCCGGCGGATCCCCTGGCGCGGGTGCTGGGAGGAGGACAGCACATAATGGCCCCGGTACAGTTCCGTCTGGCCGCTGCCATCCCGCAGCTGCAACTGCAGGGTTCTTAAGCGATAGATGATGCTGCCGGATTCCGCGATATCCGCCACCTGCTCGCCGGAAAAGCTGATCAGAAGATCAGGCGCAGCCGGCCCCGGCCCAAGGATACGCAAACCAAGAGCTGTCACTTCCTGCTCGACCAGGGGGCGCAGGTGCCAGACATTGTCGTCAAATTCGGCCAGTGTAACGGTGTTGATCTCCGACCAGTCAAGATTCTGCCTGACGGCGCTGTGCTGGGGAGCGCAGGCGGCCAGGAAACACGTAAATAGAACCGTGCTGAAGAATTTCATCATGTTTCACCTTGCTCCTTGGGTGGGGAGCGGAAGCTGGTGTGCGACAGCGGCGGATGAGAGAACAGGGAAAAACAGAATTCTGAATTCAGAATACAGAATACAGAATACAGAATACAGAATACAGAATACAGAATACGGGAGATAGAATACAGAAGATCTTTCGGTGCCAGGTGGAGAGACGGTGGCAAATACCGTCTGCTTTTTCCTTCGACTTTCCCGGGCAGATGGGTAAGATGGGATGAGGATTCCGACTTGGGACAGGAGGTTGCAGATGAAAACGGTCAAGGAAATCCTGGCGGATAAGGGACGAGAGGTCGTGACCATCCACCAGGACGAGACTCTGCAGGAGGCATTGAATCTGCTGGTTGAGGCCGGCATCGGTGCCCTGGTGGTGGTGGACGATGATGGTGATATCGCAGGGATCTTTTCCGAACGGGACTACATCAGGACAGTGGTCAGGAAAAAATCGTCGGCGCTGAAGCTGCCCATTCGCGACATCATGACATCCATGGTTCTCTACGTCAGGCCGGACCAGTCGGTGGATGAGTGCATGTCGCTGGTGACGGAAAAGCGCTGTCGTCACCTGCCCGTGCTTGACGGCGGCTCCCTCGGCGGACTGGTGTCCATCGGCGATCTGGTCAAGGCATCCATCTCCGAGAAGGAATTCCTCATCCAGCAGTTGACCCACTATATCAAGTCAGGTTGACAATTCCGGGCAGGTGCGCCGCAGGCTTGTTTCCAGGGCGGTGGCCACCTCTTCGGCACTGAGGCCGGCGCAGTCCTGGGTGAGGTCGGCGTACTTCTGGTAGAGGGGGACGCGTTGCCGGTAGAGGTGTTCAAGGGTCTGCCCCTTATGCATCACCAGGCCGCGTTGTCCCATGTCCGCGAGACGTTGCTCAAGCAGTGCCAGGGGCACCTGCAGGTAGACGAAAAGGCCCCGCCCGGCGAGTGCCGCCATGCCGCGCGGGCAGTAAATCACGGAGCCGCCGGTGGCGATGACAGCGCCTTCAGCGGTCAGCTCCTCGAGGGTCTGTTCTTCGATCTCGCGAAAACGCGGCAGTCCCTGGGTGTCGATGATCTGCTGCAGGCGCAGACCTGTGCGCGCCTGAATGAGCAGATCGGTGTCAATAAAATCGAAACCGATCCGCTTGGCGAGAATAACGCCGGTGGTGCTTTTGCCCGCCCCCGGCATGCCGATCAGAACAATATTTTTTTTCATGCTGGCCCTGTGTGACAACGGTCTGGCAACAATGCGGGATCGGCAGAGAAGGGCATCAGTGCCGGTTGTCCGGTGCCCCGTTTCGCCAGTCTCCACTGTCTTTATAAGTGCTGTTTAAGGAGTGACCGACGATGAAAGTGCTAGCAATCAATGGCAGTGCGCGCCCGCAGGGCAATACCGCCCGTCTTCTGCAGGCGGTTTGCGAACCCCTTGCGGCGGCCGGTATCAGTACCCGCATAGTGCCCCTCGCCGGAACCGCCCTGCGCGGCTGCAGCGCCTGCATGCAGTGTTTCAGCAACAAGGACCGGCGTTGTACCATCACCGACGATCTGGTCAATGATCTTCTGCCGGAGCTGTTCGCGGCCGATGGGCTGTTACTCGGGTCGCCGACCTATTTTGCCGATGTCACGGCGGAAATGAAAGCCTTTATTGATCGTACCGGGATGGTCGCCCGTGCCAATGATTCCGCCCTGCAGCGCAAGGTCGCCGCGGGGGTGGTGGCGGTCCGGCGCGGCGGCGCCATGCACGCGCTGCAGACCCTGCAGAATTATTTTCTTATCAACGAGATGATTATCCCCGGTTCCAATTATTGGAATATCGCTTTCGGTCGCAACATCGGCGAGGTGGAACATGACAGCGAGGGGATGGCAACCATGCGCCGCCTGGGAGAAAACATGGCCTGGTTGTTGAAGAAACTGACCTGATAGTGGGTCACCGCCAGAGACGAGGAGAGCTGTTTCAATGGATAAACCTGTTGACGATCAGGCGATGCCCATCGCCATGACCCTGGAGCCCGGCACCTATTTTCGCTGCACCTGCGGCCAGTCGGACAGTCTGCCCTTTTGTGATGGACATCACCGGCACGGGGAGAAGGTGCCGATCCGCTTTACCATCACCGAGCGCGAGAAGGTCTATCTGTGCACCTGCTGGAAAAGTAAAAACCCGCCCCACTGCGATGGCAGTTGCGGGGTTGCATTGCCCTGACAGTTGTCTGCGCGCGGGGGTGGTTTTGTCCTCTCCGCGCGAAAATTATGGTGCCGTTATCCGCATGACGCCGGCGAACCGGTTATCTGCTGCTGCTCCCAGAACCAGTAAAAAGCAAACATCAGTCCGGGTGTCTTGGCTTTGCTTTCGTCGTAGATGAAAGCCCTGGCCTGGTGGCGCGGGACATATTCGAGGATGATCTCCTCGGTGTGGACCCCGCCGCCGGCATGTTGCTTCATCGCTTCGTCGATTTCGGCGTAGAACAGGTGCTGCCGGTTGCCGCTGACGCCGACGTTGGTGAAAAACGAGCTGATTTTCCGGATCCTTTGCACGGGCACATCAAAGCCGCATTCCTCATTGATCTCCTCGCGGACGATCTGTTCCGGGGTCGCCTCCTTATCCACCAGCCCGGCACAGAGTTCATACGTACACAAATGCTCGGGGTGGTTCATGTGAACGGCGGGGCGGAACTGTTTGACCAGCAAAAAGGCATCCTTTTCCCGATGAAAAAGCAGTACGGCAACACTGTCGTGGCATTTGACCGCCTCCCAGGAGCGAGCCGTGCCGTTCTGGGTATAGTTAAGGCGAACCGGCCTGACAAAGCGTCCCTCCAGCAGGGGCGCGCGGTGGAACCCGGAAATCTCGAATGACATGGTTGTTAGGATCCTTCAGAAGGGATGAAACAGGGCCCTCTCGAAATCAGCGAGAAGGCCCTGTTCACTTAATGGCAATGTTCAATAAACTATGCGTCCGCTACTTTAAGAACAATTTTTCCGAAATGCTTGTCTTCTTCCATCATCGTGTGGGCTGCGACGACCTCTTCAAGAGGAAAAACCTGCTCGATGATCGGGACAACGGTGCGATCGGCGAACTTCGGTAATGCCCGGCGGGTGAACTCGGCAACGATCTGTGCCTTTTCCTCCACCGGCCGGCTGCGCAGCACCGATCCGATAATCTGCTGGCGCTTGACCATCATCAAAGCCAGGTTGAGCTCTGCCTTGATGCCACTGATCACTCCGATAATGACCAGCTTCCCCTGGTAGGCCAGCGAGTTCATGTTGGGTTTGAGATATTTGGCGCCGACATGATCGACGATGACGTCGACCCCTTTTTTGCCGGTAAAGTTTTTGACCTCATCGGTGAAATCCTCGGTGGTGGTGAAGTCGATGACCAGGTCCGCACCCAGTTTTCTGACCCGTTCCATCTTGCTCGGGTGGGCCGTCACGATCAGTTTGGCAGTGGGGGTCAATGCCCGGGCCAGCTGAATGGCCGCGGTGTTGACGCCACCGCCACCACCGTGAAGAATCGCTGTCTGTCCATCCTTAAGGCCGCCGATCATGAACAGGTTGAGAAAGGCGGTGATGTAGCTTTCATTGACGCAGGCCGCCTCGGCATAGCTCATGCTTTCCGGAATCGCCATCAGGTGGCTGGCGTAGGCGACGGCGTATTCGGCGTAGCCCCCGCCACCCACCAGAGCCATCACCCGGTCTCCCGCTTTCCAGTCACTGACGCCCGGACCGACCGCGTCAATGACGCCGGCAACTTCAAGGCCGAGAATTTCCGAGTCGCCGGGTGGTGGAGGGTAGTTGCCGATGCGCTGGACCAGGTCGGGGCGGTTGATACTGGTGGTCATGACCTTGACCAGGACCTGCTTCTCCTGTGGTTGCGGTTTTTCCAGGGTGCCGATCTTCATGACGTCAGGTGCTCCGAACTGCTCCATTACGACTGCTCGCATATACTCATCTCCTTTGTTGACTAAAGAGGGTTGGAAAAAAATGTCAGATTGTTACAATGCGCTGCGGGACGCAACCGACTGCTCCCCGGCAGATGAACGCGTAAGTATAGTCTGATTATCTGCAGGATTCAAATCGCTTCTACGCGGGAGTACCCACTGTGACCAGAACCTGGCGGTGTACCGTCTGCGGTTATCTTCATGCAGGTGAAGTGCCGCCACAATCCTGTCCCCTGTGTCACGCCACAGCGGATAAGTTCGTGCTGGTGGACGATGCGCCGGAAAAGGGCACGATCATAGCCCGGATGCTCGATGAACTGGGGCAGATGCGTCGGGCGTTTGTTCCTCATGCGGTGTTTTCTCACTTCCCGGTGGCATTGATTCCGACGGCAGTCCTCTTTCACCTGCTCTTTCTGGTCACCGGACAATACCTTCTGGAACTTGTTGGTTCCGCTGTGCTGCTGGTTGCCGGAGTGAGCGTTCCGCTGACCCTGGTGACCGGACTGTCCGCCTGGGAAAAACGCTTCGGCGCGGTGCGCGCGCCGATTTTCCTGAAAAAGAACACCCTGGCCCGCGCGCTGCTGCTGCTCTGCTGGACGGCAGTCCTGTGGCGCTGGCTGGATCCGCAGGTGCTCACCGGGGGTGGCCTTGCTGCCTTTCTCTTCGTTGGGCTGGATCTGCTGCTGCTGGCCTGTGTCACTCTGCTTGGTCACTATGGCGGGGTGCTGGTGTTTGGTACAAGGCAAACGGAATGAGCCGGCTCGCCGGTCGGTTCTGCCAGCCGCTGAAAAGACTGATTACATCTGTTCTTGATCGTGTATAATGAACAATTGTAAAAAATAGCAATTATCAATGAATTGCCAATGCAGACCTCATTCTCCCCTGTGTGAGTTCTTTCGTTGCCGACGGTGTCGCTTGTGATAGCTGTGCAGCTCAATTTACAGACGTTCCTGAATTATACCCTGGTGTTACTGGCGCTGGTCGCGGGACTGGTTGCCGGCATGCTGGCGGGTCGTTTTGTTCACCTGACGTTTGGCGTTGAGGGGTCCTACCTGGCCGAACCGGCGTCCCAGCCGATGACGGTACGGCAACCGCAGGAAGAAGACCTGCAGGTCATCTTGCAACGCAGTCTGTTCAATGCCGAGGCGGTCGGGGCAACGCTCGAGCGGGTCGATCTCTCCGCGTCTCCCTTTGAAAGCGAACCGGATCCCGCGGCAACCAGTCTCGACAATTTCATTCTCATGGGAACAGTGGTCGCGGCGGATTATTCGCTGGCATTGATCCAGTCGGGCAACAAGCTTGAGGTTTATGGGCTTGGCAGCGAACTGGCCTCCGGAGTCACCATCGAGAGTATCGAACGCAAGCTGGTGGTTGTGTCAGTCCGCGGCAACCGTCAGGAGCTGCACCTGGTGGAGCAGCAATCAGCCGATGCACCCCGTACTGCCGGCAGCGGCGCGCCACGGAGTGCGGCGGCGCGGAGTGCGGCGACGCCGGCAACGCAGAGCGGGGTTGTTGATATGGGGGAAGGGCGCTTTCGCGTTGACCGGGCGCTGGTTGACAATGCCCGCTCCAACATGGGGGCGCTGCTGCAGTCGGCACGGATGATTCCGCAGATGGAGAACGGTCAGACGCAAGGCTTCCGGCTGGTCGGTATGCAACGGGGGTCATTGCTTGAACAGCTGGGCTTGCGCCTCGGCGATGTTGTTGTCGAAATCAACCGCATCAAGCTGGACAGCCCGGAAAAAGCCCTGCAGGTGTTTCAGCAGGTGCGCGAAGCCAACAATATTTCTGTTGGTCTGGTCCGTGACGGCCAGCCCCAAACGTTTGAATACAGTTTCGAATAGGAGCTGATTGTGCTGAAAAACGGTATTTTTCCCGGCATTCTTCTGTTTGTCTTCCTGATGGCGGGGTTCTTGTTTGCGCCCGTTGTCACGGTTGCCAGAGAACTCCCTGACGACCTGTTGATCACTCTCGATTTCCAGAATGTCGAACTGACGGATATGATCAGTACGATCAGCGAGCTGACCGGCAAGAACTTCCTTTACGACGAGGCCGTGCGCGGCAAGGTGACAATATTGTCTCCCGAGCCGGTCACTCTGGCGGAAGCCTACAGCCTTTTTACCACGGTACTGCGGGTCAAGGGCTTTACCGTCATTCCGGCCGGGCAGGTCAACAAGATTGTCTCTCTGGCGACGGCAAAAGAGGAAACCCTGCCGATCGGCGGTGCCCGGGCACCGGGTGACCAGCTGGTCACGCGCGTTTTGAAAATGAAGAACCTCGACGCGCTGGTAGCGGTGGATACGATTCTGCGTCCACTGATGCCGAAAACCAGTCATGCCGTTGCGCACCAGGCGACCAATACGGTGGTAATCACCGATACGGCTGCCAACATCGATCGTCTTTCCCGCCTGTTGGATACCCTGGACCGAACCTGGGACAATGAGCGCATGGAGATGGTGGTCCTGCAGTACGCCGAAGCGCAGGACACCGCGAACACGGTCATGCAGATGCTGGAGGGCGACAGTAGCAGCGGAACACCGGCACGCAGTGCGGCCCGCCAGGCCCAGACCTCCTCCGGCAAGCGGGTTTCCGGGCAGATCATTCCCTATGGCCGGACCAATACCCTGATGCTGCAGGGCGAAGACGCTTTCATTGAACAGGCAAAAAAGCTCATCGTGCATCTGGATACCCGGGCTGAGGTCGGCCGCTCCGGTGTCTATGTCTATTATCTTGAAAATGCCGAGGCCGAGCCTCTGGCGGAGACCCTCAACCAGATCATCAGCGGAACGACCGCTACTGCGGTGCCACGACCCGAGGGGACAGCGCCGGAGAAGATGTTCGAGGATGTGTCGGTGACCTTCGACCGGCCAACCAACGCGGTGATTATCAATGCCTCCCTTGAGGAGTACGAGAATGTCGTCAGCCTGATCCGTCAGCTTGATATCCGCCGCAAGCAGGTTTTTGTCGAGGCACTGATCATGGAGCTGGGGATGGATGCCGTGCTGGCCCTCGGGACATCCCTGCAGGGCGCCGTTGACCTGGGGGATGACAGCGTCATCAGCGTCGGCAGCGGCATGCCCCTCGGCGGGCCCGGTATCGGTGTCCTGACCCAGGCGGTAGAAGGGATTCTCATGGGCGGACTGTTCAGCCCGATTACCACGACGATCGATGGCGAATCGGTCACGGTCCCGGCGTTATCGGCGTTGATTAATCTGTCCAAGACCGACTCGGATGTCAACGTCCTGTCAGCACCGCGGCTGCTGACGTCGGACAATGAGGAGGCGGAAATTCTCGTCGGTGAAAACGTGCCGATCATCACCTCGCGGACGGAAAGCACCGGCAGCGGCAACCCGATCAGCACGGTTGAGCGCCAGGATGCCGCCCTGATTCTGCGCTTTACGCCGCAGATCACTGAGGGCGGGCTGGTGCGGATGAAAATTCACCAGGAGATCAGCGGGGTCAAGTCCACCGGCGGGGTTGGTAACGTCGATGAAATCGGACCGACTCTGACCAAGACCCTGCTGCGCAATTCCATCGTCGCGCGGGACGGCGAAACCGTCGTTCTCGGCGGCCTGTTCAAGAACACGGTGACGAAGCAGCAGAGCAAGGTGCCGCTGCTCGGTGATATTCCGGTGCTCGGCTGGCTGTTCAAGTCAACCCGTGATGAAGAAAGGAAAACCAGCCTGCTGATTTTTATCACCCCGCGGGTGATCAACAGCAGTGAAGATCTCAATCGGGTCACCCGTGACAGCCAGCTGGACCTCCAGATGTTCCGCACGGAAGGCGGGTCGGAGCGATTCTTTGAGAAACAGGAAAGCCAACGCATCGAGGACGCAGAAACAACACCGGGAGGCTGAACCGATGCGACCGTTAAAGTGGCGAAAGCTTGGTGATATTCTTGTCAAGGACAAGGGGGTTGCGGAAGAGGTCATCAAGGAGGCCCTCGGAGAGCAGCAGGGCAGCCGGTTGCGGCTCGGGGAAATTCTCCGGGAAAAAGGGGTGATGTCGGACCTGGTGATGGCCGAGGCCCTCGCGACCCAGAGCGGCATCGAATTCGTCAGCGAACCGAAAATATCCTCAACCGCCCTGGAGCTGCTGACCACCATCCCGATCGGCTACGCCAAGGAGCACCTGGTTGTCCCGCTGGATATCGATGGTCAGACGATCCGTCTGGCGGTTGCGGATCCCAACAACAATCGCGTCCTTAATGATCTGTCGGTGATGACCGGTTGCCGCATCATTCACTGCCTGGCGGAGCCGGATAAAATCCTGCGGGCCATCAACCAGGGCTACGAGGCCCTGTCCGGCGGCAATCATGCGATGATGGCGGATATCGGCCAGGACGATATCGCCATGGAAGACAGGCTGCCGGTTGACGACCTTCTCGATACCAGCGACGAGGCGCCGGTGATTCGTTTTGTCAACGGCTTGCTGACCCAGGCCTATCGCCAGCGCGCCAGTGATATTCATATTGAGCCGTTCGAGTCGGAAGCGATTATCCGCACCCGCATCGACGGCATCCTCTACGAGGTGCAGCGTCCGCCTCATCGCGCCCTGGCCAATATCGTCTCACGCGTCAAGATCATGGCTAATCTCGATATTGCCGAAAAACGCCTTCCCCAGGACGGCCGTTTTTCCGTCCGGATTGCCGGCAAGGAAGCGGATGTCCGCGTCTCCACCCTGCCGACAGCTTTTGGCGAACGGGTGGTGTTGCGTCTGCTCGACAAAAGTTCCGGCGTTCTGGGATTGGGGCAGATCGGCATCGACGCCCAGCTGCTGCCGCAGATCGAGAAAATGATCCATAAAAACCATGGTATTTTCCTGGTCACCGGTCCCACCGGTGCAGGCAAAACCACGACGCTCTATTCTGCCCTGTCATCGATCAATTCGCGCGAGCAGAACATCATTACCGTCGAGGATCCGATAGAATACCAGCTCCCCGGGGTCGGTCAGATTCAGGTCAACCAGAAGATCAACCTGACCTTTGCGCAGGGGCTGCGCTCGATTCTGCGGCAGGATCCCGATGTCATCATGGTCGGCGAAATCCGCGACAGTGAAACTGCCAAGATCGCCGTCCAGGCAGCACTGACCGGGCACCTGGTGTTTTCCACGCTGCACACCAACGATTCTGCCGGGGCTCTTGCGCGCCTGGTGGAAATGGGGGTCGAACCCTTTCTGGCGGCCTCGGCGCTGCTCGGGGTTCTGGCGCAGCGGCTGGTGCGGACCATCTGTCCCCACTGCCGGGTCAGTTATCAGCCCGACGCGCATAGCCTCAATCAGCTTTTCGATGAACAGCCGGTGCCGGCAGGGGCGACGTTCTTCCGCGGTCGCGGTTGCACCCAGTGTCTCCAGGTCGGCTACCTGGGACGAACCGGACTGTATGAGCTGCTCGAGGTCAATGATGCGATTCGCCAGTTGGTCACCAGCAACGCCGATGCCGCCTCGATCCGTCGGCAGGCCCAGAAGAACGGGATGAAACCACTGCGTCTGGCGGGACTGGAAAAGGTTCTGTCGGGTCAGACCACCATCGAGGAAATTCTGCGCGTCACTCAGGAAGAGGTATAGTCAGTGGCTCTTTATGAGTACAGTGCTCTTGACCGGCAGGGGAAGTCGAAGCGCGGGGTGATTGAAGCGGCCAGTTCAGCGGCGGCGAGCCGCCGGCTCGGCGAACAGGGACTCTTCCCGACCAAGTTGAAGGCCGCCCGATCAAAAACCGCGGAAGGCCGCCCCCGCGGCAGCATGTTTCGCCGGACCAGTGTCCTCGATCTGGGGGTAGCGACCCGGCAGCTGTCGGTTATGCTGGCGGCAGGAATGCCCCTGGCCGACAGCCTGGCGGCGGTTGCGGAACAGCAGTCGCGCGGCGAGCTGGGCGGGATTCTGACCCGGGTGCGTGAGGAGGTTCTGCAGGGCAGCCCGTTTTATCAGGCGTTGTCCGCAGAAACACAGGTTTTTCAGCCACTGTATATCAGCATGGTCCAGGTCGGTGAAGCGAGCGGGACCCTCGATAAGGTTCTGCTGCAGCTTGCCGAATTCATGGATGAGCAGTCGCGCTTCAACTCCCAGCTGAAAGCGGCGATGACGTATCCGCTGCTGATGCTGCTGGTTGGCACCGCTGTCCTGGTTTTCCTGATGACCTTTGTCGTCCCGAAAATCACCCGCATGCTGGATGACCTGGACCAGGTCCTGCCGCTGCCGACCCGGCTGCTGATGGGGTTCAGCGAATTCCTGTCGAGCTACTGGTGGGTGATAGTGGGAACGATCGTGCTGGCTGTCTGGGTGGTCCGCCGCTATTCCCTCACCCGCCGCGGACGTCTTTGGCTCGATCGCAAGAAGTTTGCCTGGCCGTTGATTGGTCCGCTGGCGTTGCACAGCGCCACCGCGCGTTTTGCCAGGACGACGGCAACCCTGCTACGCAGCGGGGTTCCCCTGCTGACCACCCTGGAAATTGTGCAGCGGCTGCTCGGGAATAACTACCTGCAGCAGGCCCTCGAGACGGTCCGTGAAAAAGTCACCGAAGGGGAGGGCCTGGCCAAGCCATTACGGGATACCGGCGCTTTTCCGCCGATGCTGGCGCAGATGGCGGCGGTGGGTGAGCGCAGCGGGGAACTGGAGGGGTTGTTGTTTCGTGTCGCCGATATCTATGAACATCAGATGCAGACCAGGCTGAACGGACTGATGGCGTTGCTGGAGCCGCTGATGATACTGGTCATGGGCGGAGTTGTTGGGTTTATTGTGCTGGCGGTCCTGATGCCGATTTTTCAGGCCAGCCAGGGGATGGGTTAACCAGGGAGGTTTTTTACGATGCAGATCAAACATAATCAACGCGGCTTTACCCTGATCGAAGTGATGGTGGTCGTCGTTATTCTTGGCATTCTGGCTGCGATTGTTGTCCCGCGCCTGCTTGACGAACCGGAAAAGGCCCGCCGTACCTCAGCGGCTGCCCAGATTCGCAATCTTGAAGAAGCCTTGGGGATGTTCAAGCTCGACAACGGATTTTATCCCTCCACCGAGCAGGGATTGCAGGCGCTGGTGACCAAGCCGAGTATCGGCCGTATCCCCAACCGCTTCAAGGATGGCGGTTATATCCGCAGGATTCCGGAGGATCCCTGGGGCAATCCCTATGTCTATCTGTCTCCCGGCATTCACGGTGAGTTCGATCTGCTTTCCTATGGCCCCGATGGTCAGCCGGGCGGAGAAGGAGACAATGCGGACATTGGCAACTGGAACCTCGACTGACAGGGCCGGCTTTACCCTGATCGAGCTGGTTGTCGTAGTGGTGATTCTGTCGCTGATCAGCTTTCTGAGTTTTCCGCTGTTGCTGAACCGGATCGGCGGCGATGAACGGACCATGGTGCGACGACTGGCCGGAACGGTGAAGAATCTTTACAATGAGGCGACCCTGACCCGTGACGAGCATCAACTGGTCTTCGACCTGGACAACAACAGTCTGCAGGCCTATCGGATGCGGACAGTCTCGGTCGAGCAGAAGGAAAAGGAAACCTTTGGCCGCGAAATATCATTAAGCCCGCTGGTGATGCATCAGATCGATGTCGAGGGGCAGGGGAGCTTCCGCTATGGAGAGGTGACGGTACGGGTTTACCCTCTCGGCTGGATGGAGCAGACGCGCCTGTTTGTTCGCCACAAAGACGGTACCGAGATGCAGCTGACTTTTTCTCCTTTGACGGGAATGACAACGATTGATGAGGCCAAGACCGCAATGCCCTGAAGGATTCTCACTCCTTGAAGTGATGATCGCCATGGCCGTGATCGCCATTGCCCTGGTCACCCTGCTGGGATTGTCAAACCGGACGATCCTGGTCCAGGACAGAATTCAGAAGCTGACCCGGGCAACACTGCTGGCCCAGCAGCTGATGACGGAACATGAGCTGGAACTCGGCGCTGCAGGGATCATCGGTTCGGACCAGGAGGGCGTCTTTGACGAGCCTTTCGCTGACTTCCGCTGGCAGATCAGCTATGAGGGGACCCCTCTCCCCCAGGTCAGACAGGTGCAGATAACGGTGGTCTGGGGACGCGCAGAACTCAATGAGCAGGTGGAGCTGACCTCTTTCGTCTCCGCCGGAGATCTCTGATGAGACACGCCGGACCAGGTTTTACCCTGATTGAGGTGGTGGTCGCTGTCACCATCGTCGGGCTGCTGCTGTCGGGCGTTTATGGCGTGTTCGGTTCGGTCAGTGCGGCCCGCGAACGGTTTGAGAGGGAAGGGATTCTCTATCATCAGGCACGGATTTTTTTCGACCGGATCGGTGGTGAGCTCAGTAGCATGAGGTTTTCCCCGATCGGTAGCCAGCCCCCCCTGGTTGCCGGCAGCACGGAGTTCGGGACTCCCTACCTGGAGTTCAACACGGAGCTGGCATCGCCTTTACAGAAAAAAGGGGGAGGTCTCACGCGGGTGCGCTACGAGCTGCGCGAAGTCGACGAGAGTGCCACCCTGTTCCGCAGCGAGCAGATGATCCTCGTTGATCTGGCCCCTCTGGAAGCTCTGCCATTTGTGACCGACCTGTCATCTTTCACGCTGCGTTATTATGACGACGGTCAGTGGCACGACAGCTGGTCTGCCGGACATCCTCCCCGGATGATCGAGATTTTGTTTGACATTGAGATAAGCGGGGATGCGCCGACACCGTTTCGCAGCAGCTTTGTGCTGACCGGAGGAAGCGGATGAAGCGCCTGCACAACGAGAAGGGCATGGCGCTGCTGATGGTGCTGGCGATTGTGGCCCTGCTCAGCGGTCTGTTGATCGAGTTTTCCTTCTCCACCCTGGTGGATCTGCGCGCCGTCGAAACCTTTCGCGACCGCAGTAAGGCCTATTATCTGGCGCGGGGCGGAGTTGAGGCCGCACGGATTATTCTGCAGCTGGACGATAACCCGTACGACCACCCGGAGGAGTTCTGGGGCCAGCCGATGGCCGGTATCCCTGCCGGGGATGGTGACGTCAGTCTGCGGATCGAGGATCTGAGCGGCCGCATGAACATTAATTTCGTCGGCGATGAACGTGGCAACCCTCTGCCGGGTTACCACCGTTTTGTTGCCCTGTGCGAAGAGGTGCTGCAGGTGGAGGAAGCCGAGGCCCAGGCTTTGGCCGATTCACTGGTAAACTGGTACAATAGTGACCTGGCGGTGGTGACGACGGATGACGCCTACTACGGACAGCAGACGCCGCCCTATCGTCGCCGCGGGGCCAAGTTGACGGTTCTCGACGAACTGCTGCTGATCAGGGGCTTCGACGAACAGATCCTTGAGGACCTCCGACCTTATGTCAGGGTTGTCGGCACCGAGCAGATCAATGTCAACACGGCGTCAGCCGAGGTTCTTTATGCCTGGCAGTATGCGGCTGCCCGTGGCAATGTGGAGATCATTTTTGACCGGCTGGATATCGACATCCTGGTGCAGTACCGCCGCAACACCCCCTTTCGTGAACTGGCGGATATGGGGGAGGCCGAAGGGATCGGTACGCGTTGGTCGACGGCCTGGGTCCAGGGTTCGATCGCCGTTCGTGGCCTGTTCTATGAGGTCGAGAGCTTAGGTCGGGTCAATGAGGGAAGCCGCAGGGCTTCGGCGATTGTCGCAAAGCAGGGCAATCTTTTGCTCAGCTTGAAGATGGAATAAATTCTATGCATAAACGTGTCATCGGTGTTGATCTTGAAGGGGCGGAAGTCAGGGTCGCGATTGTCGAACTTGTCTCGGGGAAGGTGGAGTTTGAGCTCGACCGGCGCAGTTATGACTCTCCCGAAGAGGCCTGTGAGGCCCTGCGCGAGGTTCTCAGCGGTAAGACGATGATGACCGATCGCATGGTCTCGGCGCTGCCCTGCCGCGTCGGCCTCTACCGTCGCCTGCGTTTTCCTTTTCGCGAGAAAAACAAGATTGCCGCTGCTCTGCCGCTGGCCCTCTCTGCCCATCTGCCCGTTTCGCTGAATGAACAGATTCTCGCATTTACTGCGCCCCGTGCCCGCGACAACGATTATGAAGTCGATGCTTTTGCGGTCAATAAACAGGAAATCTCGGAATTACTGACTTACTTCCCCGAGCCGGAACAGAACCCTGCGCGGGTCGATCTGTTCCCCTTTGCCCTGTTGCCGGCTCTTGGGGAAAAAACCGGAATTCTGATCTACTGCCGGCGCATCGAGGTTGTTGTTGCCCTGATCATCGAGGGGAAACTTTACGATTACCGACTGTTACCCGGAACTTCAGAAATCGGTGAGGAGGATCTGTTCGATTTTGTCGGCCAGCAGATCAGCCAGCTCGAGTATGCCGCCGGTCACGACGAGTTGCCCCTGTGGTTGTTCGGCGCCGGAGTGACCGAGGCCCTGCTGCAGCTGGTGCGGGAAACGGGGCGTGAATTGCTGAACCCGGCGGAGGAGGCTTTCGGCCCCGATCTGTCCCCGGAAATGGCACCGGTGGCCCTGCTGGCCCTGGCGGAACTCCGCGGCAAGGCGAACACCAATGCACTGAATTTTCGCCAGGGGGAATTCGCCGCACGTGGCCAGCTGGAGATGATGCGTCCGAAGCTGATTGTCGCAGCGATCCTGCTGCTGCTGGTGCTGGTCGGCGGCGCGGCGACCATGCATCTGAGCTATCTGCAGAAGTCCTCCGAAGAAACGGCACTGACGAACACGATGCGGCGCATGTTTCAACAGGCCATGCCGGCCGGGTCGGTGGTGGTTGACGTTCCGCTGCAGATGGAAAGTCAGCTGCGGCAACTGCAGACCGAAGTCCAGGTGTTCGGCCTCGACGGCCGCGGCGCCGTTGCGGTCCTGAAGGAGCTGTCGACGGCTATTGCCGAAGATCTGCGTATCGAACTGCAGGATTTCAACTACAGCGCCAGCGAGGTGCGGATTGCCGGCAACGCCGAGTCTTTTGATGCCGTCAACCAGATTACCGAAGATCTTGGTGCGCGTAAGCTGTTCAGCGAGGTCACCATCGCCAATGCGCGCCTGGCGGCCGATAACGTCCGGGTCGATTTTGAGCTGCGCCTGGTGATGGCAGCGGGGGGTGACCAATGATAGGGCGACTGGATACCCGTGAGCGTACAGCCGTTCTGGTCGGAGCACTGTTCCTGGTGGCTTTGTTCGTCTGGCTGGTTCTGTTGAGTCCTTATTTTACGACCATGCAGGACCTCGATCGCCGGATCGAGGGGCAGCGGCGCAACTTCGATCAGGTCGAGGCGATGAGTCAGCAGATTTCCCGGTTGCGCCAGCAGCTGGCGGCCGTCGAGTCGCAGCGCAGTTCCGGCCGGCCGCTCTTTTCCCAGGTGGAAAACCTGACCAAGCAGACCGGCGTACGTGATCAGCTTCTGTCCATGCGACCCCAGCCGGAATCGGTGCAGGGAGGATTCCGGCAGCAGCTGGTTGAAGTGCGCCTGGAGAGAATTTCCTTAAGCCAGCTGGTCAGGCTCCTGCATGCGGCCGAGTACCAAAGTCATGGTATCCAGGTTCGCTCACTGCGGGTGCGGCCACGTTTTGACGACCGTTCGCTGCTTGACGTTAATCTGGTTCTGATGTCCGTGGAGCGTGCATGAAACGGTTTCTGCTGAAATGGAGTGGTGTGGCTGACAACCTCAGGCTTTTTCTGATCTGCCTGCTGCTGTTTGTTGTCGGTGCTTTTTTTTCCTTCTGGACGTTTTTCCCGGCGGAAGTTCTGGAGCAGCGCCTGGTTCAGGAAATTTCGCGTGAGTCGGGGATTAAAATGCGCGGGGACAATGCCGCCATGTTGGTTCCCCTCGGGTTGCGGCTGGACCTGACCGTTTTATCCAAATACCCGGAACTCGCTGACCTGGTGATTGAGGACCTGCGGATGACCCCGGCCTGGGCTTCGCTGGTGACGCGTAACCAGGCGATTGCCTTTAAGGGGGACCTGGCCGGTGGCCAGTTGAATTCGCGCATTGCGCGCGACGGCGATCTGTCGCTCAGGCTGCGCGAGATCCGTCTGCTGGAGTTGTTTGGTGCCGAGATGGCCTATCGGATCAATGGCCTGCTGACGGCCGAGTTCCAGGGCGAGAACCTTGCCGCAGGGGCAGAACAGGGACAGGGCACCTTCAGCGCCAGTATCCAGCAGGCCAGTGTCCTTGGACTTGAGCAGATCGGTCTGGCAGCGGACTTCCCCTTGGGCGCGGTCCAGATTGCCGGACGTTTCAGTGACATGCGGGTCAGTCTCGAACAGTTGTCCGTTGTCGGCGGGGCGCTGGACGTCACCGGTGGTGGCACCCTGCTGGTGGGACCGACCCCCGAGCGGACCCGGCTGAATCTCAATATCCGGCTTCTGCCGACCACCCAGACCCCCGTCGGAGTGCGTGACCTACTCTCCCTGACCGGTGTGCGCCCGACCCCGGACGGCAGCTACACGTTGCAGATCGGTGGCACCCTGGCCCGTCCCGTGATTCGTTAGCCGGGCAGCAACGCGGTTCAACAATTGGCTGCGGCACTGCTGCGGGGGTGGCACACGGCGCCGCTGGCAGCCTACTGCGGGTCACGCACAAAACGATAGCCAAAGCCGCGCACGGTCGTGAAATAGCGCGGCCTGGCCGGGTCGATTTCAAAGTATTTACGCAGTCGAACGATAAAGTTGTCGAGGGTTCTGGTTTCTGTTTCCGGCGACAGCCCCCACACCTGCCTGAGCAGTTCTCCCCGGGACAGCACGCGTCCTTCATTATCAAAAAACAGCCGGAGCATCCTGATTTCCAGCTCGGTCAATTGAATGGGTCCCTGTGCTGTCGTTGCCTGGCGGGTCGCGGGGTCGACACGGTTGTCGCCGAACTGGTACCCGGCAGCGAGCTGTGGCGGCGGCCAGGGTGTGCGGCGCAACAGGCTGGCGACGCGCAGGAGGAACTCTTTCAGGTGGAAGGGTTTGGTCAGGTAATCATCCGCACCCTTGCTGAGCCCGGCGATGCGGTCTTGCTGGGTATCCCGGGCCGTCAACATCAGTATCGGGATCTGGTTCCCTTCCTCACGCAGCTGGTCACAGACCTTCAGTCCATCCATGCCCGGCAAGGTCAGGTCAAGGATCAGCAGGGCATAGGCGTTGCTGTGAATTTTCTCGAGAGCCGCTTCGCCGCAGTCAACCAGGGTGACCTGGTAACCTTCCGCTTCAAGGTTGTAGACGATTCCCAGGGCGATATGCGGTTCATCTTCGACCAGCAGTAATGGAATCCTGTCAGTCATTGACTCCTCCCGTGTCGTGGAGAGGCAGCATCATGTGGAAGCGGTTGCCCGGTTTATCGCCTGCCGTGTCGAGCCAGATTCTGCCGCCATGCATACGGATAACATTGTGAACGATAAATAATCCCAGGCCGCTGCCGCGGATGGTTTTGCCGGGCTGCTTGATACGATAGAACATCTTGAAGATTTTCTTGCGATAGTGGCGCGGAATTTTATGCCCCTGGTCACTGAAGATGATATGCGCCATGGCGGCATTGCGACGCAGCTCGACGTTTATCTGCGCGTCACCATCCGCATAGAGGATGGCATTCTCCAGCAGGTTGCGTAACACGGTTTCCATGGCCTCCGGATCAAAGAGCGCCGGCAGGTTTGGCTCAACATGCCAGGCAAGACTGACCCCGGCCGGAAGGGTCGGTTGTTTGTGCTGCAGGTAGCTTGCGACCATCTGCGACAGGTTGCCCGGCTGCAGGTTGAGGATGGAGCCCCTGTGCTCGATACGGCTGGCCGTCAGCAGGTTGTTGACCATGTTGTCGAGGCGCTCGCAGTCCTTCTGCATCAAAACGACGAAGTGCTCGAGCTGTTTGGCATCGGGCGGCCGCATCTGGATCGTGTCGAGATGCAGTGTGAGCGAGGCGAGGGGGGATTTGAGTTCGTGGGTCACCTGGCTGATAAAGCGGCGCTGGGCCTGGTTGAGCGCAGCCTGGCGCCGCCAGTAGATGAAAATGACGTAAACCCCGATGAGAATTGCGACCAGCAGAATAATGCCTTCCGCCAGAATCAGCCAGTCACTGGTGTCCGGCAGCCATTCGGCCTGGTAGCGGGTGGCCAGCTCCTTGAGCTGACGATGGCGGCTAAGAAACCAGTAGATCCAGAAAATCAGAAACAGAATCCAGAGGATCTGGATGCCGATAAAGGTCATCAGGGGGTGAAAAAGGCGTCGCAACGGGGTCATGTTCCTTTCCGCTTGGTGGAAGCAGGGCGTCCCCCAGATTTTACACAACTATTACATTTCTGTTCTACCTATTACGATAGTATTTTCAGATATCTTTAGGCAACAGGAGACAGAACATGGTGAACGGATTGACCATCGGCAAGCACAGCGTCCCCTACCCGCTGATCCAGGGGGGGATGGGCGTGCGCGTTTCCGCCCATCGCCTGGCCGGTCATGTGGCGCGCAATGGCGGCATCGGCGTGATTGCCACTCCCGGGCTGGCGCTGCGCAGTGAGCACTATCCCGCGCAGAATTATTTTGCCGCGGATCGCCTGGCGTTGCTGGATGAGTTGCGCAAGGCTTATGAAATCGCCCCGCACGGAGTTATCGGTGTTAACTGCATGGTTGCGGTGAGCAATTATGACGATGTCGTCCGCGCTGCCTGCGAGGGTGGGGCCAAGCTGATTGTCAGTGGCGCCGGGTTGCCCCTGAGTTTGCCGGGACTGACGGCCGCTTATCCGGACGTGGCCCTGGTACCGATCGTTTCTTCCCTCAAGGCGGCGGAGCTGATCGCGCGCAAGTGGCATAAGAGTTACCAGCGGCTGCCCGATGCCGTGGTGGTGGAAGATCCCGATACCGCCGGCGGGCACCTCGGAGAAAAGCCCGAACGCATCGGTATCGGTGTGTACGATCAGTACGCAACGGTGCGTGCGGTGAAGGACTACTTCGCCAGTCAGTGGGATCTGCAGATTCCGATTATCGCTGCCGGCGGTGTCTGGGACCGCCAGGATCTTGAATACGCCCTCGAGCAGGGTGCTGATGCCGTGCAGATGGCCAGCCGCTTTGTCGCGACCCGGGAATGTGATGCCGACGATGCCTTCAAGCAGGCTTATATCGATTGCCGGCCCGAGGATATTGGCTTGATGATGAGTCCGGCAGGTCTGCCCGGACGCGCCCTGATCGGCAATGTCCCGGCGATCCGGCAGCGCGATATCGATGTGGATCTCTACTGCCCTGCCGGCTGTCTGAAAAAATGTACCTACAAGGAGAACCGTGAACGATTCTGCATTGTCTGTGCCCTTGATCGGGCGCAACGGGGAGACCGGGACACCGGCCTGATCTTCTGTGGCACCAACGCCTGGAAGACGGAGCGGATCACAACGGTAAAAGACATCTTTGCCGAGCTGTTTGGCGAGGTCGCCGCGCAGGACCGCTGATCCGCTGGGAAAAAGCTTTTTAGCATTGCCGCCGCAGCGGAACGCGCTGCAACAGCCCTTCTTTCCTCCACCTGACGTCTTTGTTTGCCCATTCCCTGAGCCTTCTTGCGCCATGGTCCCGGCAGCGGCTCAACCCCTGTCAGGCCTGTCGCTGCCGGTGTGGTGACGCCTGGTATGCCGGCAGCGGGCCCGCAGGGTGACTGTCCCGCTAACCATGATCTTTCCGTGTCATCCTGCCCGTTTCCCTTTCCTGCCGCATCCCGATGGCCGCGCTGTTTTTGCCCCTGCGCGGGGGTCATTGCGACAAAAAAAGCACGCAAGCTGCTGCTGCGGCGGATGAAATACTTGAGTCAGGGGTCACTCCGTAGTACATTACCCGATTAGTATGCGCCGAGCAGGCCGGCAAAAAAGCCTGTAAAACTTCAGGGATGCAGGAAGAGTCGGCAGTCGTTGGATAAACAGCGGATGTTTGCACGAATGTCGCGCAGTGACATGCTCAGCATCCGGCGTCAGTAACTGCCATGAACGGGCTTTTCTACCCCCCTGCCAAAGGAGATTGCATGACGGCAACAAAGGAATATATTCCAAAGTGGATCGCCTGGGAGACAACCCAGCAGTGCAACCTGAATTGCGTGCATTGCCGGTGTTCTTCGGAGATGACATCCGCTGCCGGAGATTTCAACACCGAGGAAGCGTTCAAGCTGATCGATGACATCTGCGAAGTGAGCAAGCCGGTCCTGGTTCTCTCGGGCGGCGAACCGTTGCTGCGCAAGGATATCTTCGAGATTGCCCGTTACGGTACGTCCAAAGGGTTACGCATGTGCATGGCGACCAACGGGACCCTGATCACAGATGACGTCTGCGCGGAAATGAAACGTGCCGACATCAAGATGGTCTCCCTGTCTCTCGACGGTTCGACCGCCGAGATTCACGACAACTTCCGTAACAGTCCGGGCGCCTTTGCCGGCGTGGTGCGTGGCGCAGAAACCCTGCAGCGCAACGGTATTCCCTTTCTGATCAATTCCTCCTTCACCAAGCGGAATCAGCAGGATATTGCTGCGACCTTCCGGGTGGCGAAGGAACTGGGCGCGACGGCCTGGTACATGTTCATGATTGTGCCGACCGGCCGCGGCGAAGAGATCATGAGCGAGTTGATATCGCCTGAAGATTACGAAGAGATTCTCTCCTGGCACTATCAGCAGGAAAAGAACGAAGACGAGATCCTCATGCGTCCGACCTGTGCTCCCCATTATTATCGGATTGTGCCCCAGCGGGCCAAGGCGGAAGGGGCCGAATTCAAGCGTCGCAGCCTGACCTTTTCGACCGGCGGCGGCAAGGGGTGTATTGCTGCCCAGTCGATCTGCCTGATCGATTGTTTCGGCAATCTCAAGCCCTGCTCCTACTTTCACTCCTCGGTCGGCAACGTCAAACAGGTTCCTTTCAAGGAGCTCTGGTACAACTCCAAGGTGTTCAAAGACCTGCGCGACTTCAGTCGCTATACGGGAAAATGTGGTGAGTGTGAATTCATCAATGTGTGCGGCGGATGCCGTGCCCGGGCAGATGCCGTGTATGGTGATTACATGGCCGAAGAGCCGTTCTGCAGTTATATCCCGCAACAGACCCGCAAGCGGATGGCAGAAGAAGCCGCGGAAGCAGTCGCAAAATAATTTGCGACGGACAGTTTTAGTGCAATGGCAGCACCGTGCTGCACCATCTTTTTTAAGGAGGCTTATCCATGTCCGTTGAGTATAACTTTATCAAAGCCTGCTGGCGCCAGCCGGTTGATCGTGTGCCTGTCTGGCTGATGCGTCAGGCCGGGCGCTATCTGCCCCAGTACAAAGAGGTCCGCGCGCAGGGCGGCGGCACCTTTCTTGACCTGTGCAAGGACCCGGCGCGGGCGGCAGAGGTGACCATTCAGCCGATCGACATCCTCGATGCCGATGCCGCGATCCTGTTTTCCGATATCCTCACCCCGTTGGAGCCGATGGGACTGAAGCTCGATTTTGTCCCCGGCCCGGTGTTTGAAAACCCGGTACGGACCAGCGCCGATGTCGATGCGCTGATCGTGCCCGAGGACATGGCGGAAGCGGTCCCCTACGTGCCGCAGATCATCAAGCGGCTGCGCACCGCCTTCGCCGGGCGCGTGCCTTTGATCGGCTTTGGCGGCGCTCCGTTCACCCTCGCCTGCTACATGGTGGAGGGGCAGGGGAGCAAGGATTTTGCCAGCCTCAAGCAGATCATGTACGCTGATTACCCTCTTTACGATGCCCTGATGCAAAAGGTCACCGAAATGGACCGGCGTTATCTCAACATGCAGATTGCCGCCGGCGCCCAGGCCATCCAGATCTTTGACACCTGGGGCGGGCTCCTTGCCCCCCACGATTTCGAACGCTACAACCTTCCCTACGTCAAGCAGTTGATCGACGGCCTGGATCGCCAGGACATTCCGATCATCTATTTCGTCAAGAACGGCGGCACCATGCTTGAGCTGGTGAAAGAGGCGGGCAGCGACGTTATCGGCCTCGACTGGCATGTCAATCTTGGCAAGGCCCGCGATCTGCTGGGTGACAAAGTTGCCGTCCAGGGGAACCTCGATCCGACCGTGCTCTACGCGCCAAAGGACTATATCGAAAAAGAAGTTCGGCGGATTCTCGACGAGAACGGCGACCGCCCGGGTTTCATTTTCAACCTCGGCCATGGCATCCTGCCAACGGTGCCGCCGGAAAATGCGATCCACATGGTCGAGTGTGTCCATCGCCTGAGCCAGAAGTAGCGATTCCTGGTGCCTGCCGCCGGACTCGCAACCTCCGGGTTGCCGGCGCGCGGGTCCACTGGCGGCAAGGCAGGACATGCCCGCTGAAACCTGCTGACACAGGGCGCTCTGCAATGGCGCAGGGTGCTGTTTGCGCCGCTGTCAGCGTCGCGGTGCCGCCACAGACAAGACGTCAACAGCCTGCCGCGGAAGTTCGACCGGCACAGCCTCTTTTGTTCCCGTGCGGAATGCAGGAGGCTGTTTGGCATAAAGGGGAGGTTTTAACAAGATGTCGGAAACGCGGCAGGAAGCATTGATTTTGCTGAACATGGGTGGTCCCGATTCCCTGGAGGCGGTACGTCCCTTTCTCTACAACCTGTTTTCTGACCGTGAGCTGATCCAGTTGCCGGCCGGCGCGCTGCTGCAGAAGCCGTTTGCCCGGATGATTTCCTACTTCCGCGCGAAAAAGGTGGTTGAGAATTACCGCGCCATCGGCGGCCGCTCACCGTTGCTTGACTGGACCCAGAAGCAGGCGCAGGGGATCGCCGCCCGGCTCGGGGAGCAGGTGATCCCCTGTGTGGTGATGCGCTACTGGCACCCCCGTGCTGCGCCGGTGCTGGAGGGGTTGCGCGCTGCCGGGATCAACCAGGCGACGGTGCTCTCCATGTACCCGCACTATACCGGCGCGACGACCGGCAGCAGCGTCAATGATTTCAAACGCATGGCGGCGCAGATCCACCCGGACCTCAAGTATCGGGTGATTGAGCAGTGGTTTGACTGGCCCCCCTACCTCGAGGCTCTGGCCGGCCGGGTTGACGCAGGCCTCGAGACCTTTCACGATCTGCTGCGTGACGATGTGCAGATTCTCTTTTCCGCCCACGCCCTGCCACAGAAATTCATCGATCGCGGCGATCCCTACCAGCAGCAGGTCGAAGCCACGGCCCGGGGAGTGATGGACCGCGTTGGAAATTATTCCTGGTCGATCGCCTATCAGAGCCGCAGCGGACCGGTGAAGTGGATGGAGCCGGGGACCGAAGATGCGATCAAAGGCCTTGCCGCCGCCGGACATAAGGCCCTGCTGATGGTGCCCATCTCCTTCGTTTCCGACCATATTGAAACCCTCGAAGAAATCGATATGGAATACCGCGAGCTGGCAGTCGCAGCGGGAATTGTCCACTTCTGCCGTGCTCCGTCCCTCAACGATCACCCCGATTTTCTCGATGCCATGGCGGCGCTGGTCCGATCGCACGCCGGATGAGAGAAACATGTCTTCTCTGCGGGCACCTCTTTGACCCGCACCAGGCGCTCACGGAACCGGCCCAATTGGCGGGACAGCATCTTGCCGAGCAGGAGTATGGAGATGCCGGCAAGGTCTGTGCGGACTGTCTCGCCAGTCGTGGCCGGCTGGCAATGATGTACCGCAGCGACTGCTTCGACTGACGCAACGCGACCTGTCAGCGGCCACCGCGCCCGACAAGGTCGTGGACAGGTCGGCAGCGGTTTTTTCCGGTTTCCCGGCGGGCACCGCTGTGATGTGCTTGCCGCGCTTCTGCTTATCGCGCACTAGTCATTCGGCCGCAACGGCAGCCGCAGCAGGTGGACCGACACCGCAAGGCCGATGCCGATCAGGAGAATCTGGATCCAGAGCAGGGGGATAAAGAAGAAGACAGACACGGGAATCGAAATCCAGAGCAGGACCAGCGCCGAGATTTTCGCCCGCAGGGGAATGCCCTGCCCATCGAGATAGGCGTGGAGAATCGGCCCCAGGTGCGGATGCTCCAGCAGCCAGTTGTGAAACCGTTCAGAGCTGCGGGCAAAACAGGCGGCCGCCAGAAGCAGGAATGGCACCGTCGGCAACACCGGCAGAAAAATCCCCAGCGTTCCCAACGCGACGCAGAGAAACCCGCTACCGAGCAGAATCCAGCGCAGCAATCGCTGGCGCACAATACGGTTTTCCCCTCGTTTCATGATCTCCCCCGGGTGGCCTGACTGTCCCGACTTGAATGTTGCAGAGTAGTACAGACCGGGTGCCCGGAGCAACCATCCGCGGCAGCGATTCCCCCGCTTATGTTATGCTCAGGAGGAAACGGCTGGAGCAGATGCCGGGAAAGGAGATGCAGATGGGCCTGTTGGTAGATGGACGCTGGCACGATACCTGGTACGATACGGACAAAACCAAAGGGGAATTTGTGCGCACGGAATCCCAGTTTCGTCACTGGATCACCGCGGACGGCAGCCCCGGTGACAGCGGCGCGGGGGGCTTTCCGGCAGCGGCCGGCCGCTACCACCTGTTCGTCTCGCGGGCCTGTCCCTGGGCCCACCGGACCCTGATCCTGCGACAGCTGAAAGGGTTGCAGAATCTCATCGGGGTCACCCGGGTCAAGCCGCTGATGCTTGAGCATGGCTGGGAGATGGCCGCGGATGCCGCGCTGACCAGTCCGGTCAAGGGACTGACCTACCTCTATGAGCTCTACCTGCACGCCCGTCCCGACTACAGCGGCCGGGTGACGGTGCCGGTTCTCTGGGACTGTGAACGGGACACCATTGTCAACAATGAATCGGCGGAGATCATCCGCATGTTCAACAGCGCCTTTGACGGGCTGGTGCCCCCGTCACCTGATTACTACCCTGCGCCCCAGCGCGCCGAGATCGACCGCCTCAACCGCTGGATATATCAGGGGGTCAACAACGCTGTCTACCGGGCCGGATTCGCCACCAGTGCTGCGGCCTACGAGAGGGCCTATGATGAGTTGTTCGCGACCCTGGACGCACTCGAGGCGCGGCTTGAAGACCGCCGTTACCTGACCGGGGCGATGCCCAGCGAGGCGGATTGGCGTCTTTTCACCACCCTGATCCGTTTTGATGCCGTCTACGTTGGTCATTTCAAAACCAATCGCCAGCGGATCGAGGACTACCCGAACCTGTCAAACTACCTGCGCGATCTCTATCAGCTGCCGGGTATCGCCGCCACCGTCGATTTTGACGAAATCAAAACGCACTACTACGCCAGCCACCGTCAGATCAATCCCAGCGGCATCATTCCCAAGGGCCCCCTGCTGGATTACAACCGCCCTCATGACCGTGACCGCTGCAGTGGCTGATGGCCGCGCGCCGGGCCGGCGGTGTTTCTAAACGACCGAATCAGCGATCTTCGCCATTGCCGCAAAGGCATTGGTCATGTTCTGGGCAAAGTCATCATCGGAAGGACCATCGCTGAACGCGTTGTGGCCGAGCAGATCCCCAATGAGCCGGGGGGAATAGATCAGGAACCTGATTTCCGTCTGCCCCCCGCGACTGTAAACCGAGAAAAATTTCTGTACAAACACGCTGCGTTCGGGGTTGGCCGGCAGGGATTTCCCCGAGTTGACCGGTTTGCACATCTGGATCATCAGATGACGGTAATTATCGGGCATGGCAATGCCCTGGTCACGGTAGAATGCCACCAGATCCGCCTTGTCGAGGTGATGGACGCTGAATCCTGCGGCGATCACGGCCTTTTTGAGATCCTCGACAAAAAGATCAAAAGGCTTGTTCGAGGTGTTCCGGTAAATTGATACATCTGTCATGATAATATCCTCTGTTATTGTGGTATCTGGCCGGTTGCCGGGCCGGTGAAAATTATTCAGACATCGTAATATTCAATAATTCGAATGTCAACGACTTGTTGTCCCTTCTGCTCCGTTCCAAACATTGGAGTCACCGATGAGCACCGCCCCCTCGATCCTCTGGTTTCGCCAGGACCTGCGCCTGTCTGACAACCCGGCCCTGGCGCAAGCCGCGCGGCGCGGTGACATCTTCCCGATTTATATTCTCGATGACGACAGTGCCGGATGCTGGCGCATGGGCGGGGCCAGTCGCTGGTGGCTGCACCAGTCCCTTGCCGCCCTGGATCGGGCCCTGGCCGGGCAGCTGCACCTGTTTCGCGGATCGGCCGAAGAGATCCTTGGCGCGCTGGTTGACCAGCTCGGTGCCGGCGGCGTGTACTGGAACCGTTGCTACGAACCCTGGCGGATCAGCCGGGATGCGCGGATCAAGGAACGCCTCCAGTCGCGGGGCATTGAAGTCCACAGCAGCAACAGCGCGCTCCTGTGGGAGCCCTGGGAGGTGCTGAAGCAGGACGGTACACCGTACCGCGTGTTTACCCCGTATTTTCGCAAGGGCTGCCTCGGGCGCATGGCGCCGCGGCCGCCAGTGGACGGCGTACCGCTGCTGCGTTGCCACCAGGGCGGCAGAATGCCGCAGGAATGCACGCTGAACGATCTGCAGCTGCTGCCGCAGCATCCCTGGCACCGGCAGCTGGAGCCGCACTGGCAGCCGGGCGAGGCGGGAGCCCGGAGCCGGCTCAATGACTTTCTTCAGCGCGGTCTGGCGGGGTACCGCCAGGGCCGTGACTATCCTGCCGGCGAGAACATCTCCCGGCTCTCGGCCCATCTGCATTTCGGCGAGATATCGCCACAGCAGGTCTGGTACGCGGCCCGGCAGGCAGGGGATGGAGAGCTCCCGGGTGCCGATCTGGAACACTTTCTGACGGAACTGGGGTGGCGCGAATTCTCCTATTACCAGCTCTTTCATGAACCGACCTTGCCGACCAGGCCACTGCGCGCCGAGTTTGACCGCTTTCCCTGGATTGATGACGGCGACGGACTGCGCAGCTGGCAGCGTGGTGAAACCGGCTATCCCCTGGTCGATGCCGGGCTGCGCGAACTGTGGCAAACCGGCTTCATGCATAACCGCGTCAGGATGGTGGTCGGGTCGTTCCTGGTGAAGAATCAACTGCTGCACTGGCGGCAGGGCGAACGCTGGTTCTGGGATTGCCTGGTTGATGCCGATCTCGCCAGCAACAGCGCCAGCTGGCAGTGGGTCGCCGGCTGCGGCGCCGATGCAGCACCCTATTTCCGCATCTTCAACCCGGTCACACAAGGGGAACGTTTCGATCCACGGGGGCATTATGTGCGGCGCTTTGTCCCGGAACTGCAGGGGTTGCCCGATCGCTATGTGCATGCTCCCTGGACCGCCCCGACGGTGGTCCTGGACCAGGCGAACCTCCGCCTCGGGAAGGATTATCCCGTGCCGATTGTCGATCTGAAAAGCTCGCGGCAACGGGCCCTGGATGCCTATCAGCTGATGCGCCGGGGCGGGTGAGGGGCCGCTGCCGCCTGGTCATCCCGGGCAATCTGCCGGAGCTGCAGCATGAGGATTTCGTGGAGGCGGGCGGTGTGACGCTGGATGGCCTCGTGATCCTGCTTTTGCAGCGCCTGGAAGAATTGACTGCAGACGTTGCGCTGCTCACTGCTCCAGCGACTGGTAAATCCCTCCTTGGCACCATCCTGCTGGTCCAGCAGAAGATCCCGTTCATAGTCGCGCCGCCCGTGGGCCCAGTTGATGATATGTGAATAGAACAGCAGGCTGCGATCAAGAAGGATAAAGAGCAGTTGAATATTGCTTGCCGGGCCGACCTGGACCTGCTCGGCACCGAACTTCAAACCAAGCAGGTTGAAGCGATCGATGAACGACTTGCCCTTGAGCAGGGTGCCGGCAGCGCCGATGAGTCCGCCGATGGCGGAAAACACGCCGAAACTTACCCCGCCGGCCGCCAGGTCAAGGCCGGCGCCGAGGGTGGCCCCGCCAAGTGCGCCGGCGACGATCAGCTGCTTGTCGGTCAAACCGAGAAATTCCCAGGTTCTGTGGCTGAACAGGTCGGCCTTGAGGATGGAATGGCGGGGCAGGTCGAGATCAAAAATATTATGCTTGTAGAGGGCCCGGATCGACTGCCGGGTGCGTTTTTCCATGTTGCTGACATAGGCCATGTACTCCTGCAGGAGTTTCTCCTTGAGCTCCTCTTCACCGGTGCGGTCGTCAATGGCTGCGGTGGTACGGTAATCAAGAACGCTTGTGAGCAAGGCGACAATCAGTTCGGCGGTCCGCTGATTGCGGCTTTGCCAGTCGGCCTGAAAGGTCGCGATGACGGTCCGTAGCACCGGCTCGAGCTGCTGGTCTATTGATTTCAGACTCTCGAGCAGCTCAAGCCGTTCGGCATAAGTGGCCCGGCACGAGTTGAACGTACGGATCGCATTGAAATGCTGGCGGAAATCGCTTTGCCAACTGGCCAGGTAAGGGCTGTCGTCGCCCTTGCTGTTGATCACCGCCATGCGCGGTGCCCCGCTGAGACGGAGGATTTCCATTTCCATGCGATCGACATTGCGCACCGGTCGCGATCCGTCAACGACGAAGATGACCCCGGCGCCGTCCGCCACCGGCGTGAGGAGGAGACAATCATCCCGAAATTCCGGGTTATTGCGATGGCTGGCAATGAACGCGCTCAGCATCTGTGCCGGCGGCCCCTGGTACGCCTGCAGCCAGGCGAGGGTCTGGCGCGGATTCTGAAATCCCGGCGTATCGATAAAGCGGATCACCTCCTGGTGGTCAATGACCACCGGGAAGGCCTGCAGGTCCGTGGTCTCCCCGGGGACCGGACTGATCCGTACCCGGTCGTCCTCGGCCAGGGTTGAGAGGACCGAGGATTTCCCCTCGTTGGGGTGGCCGATGATGGCAAAAGTCGGAACGCGTGCGGACATCAGTGTTTCACCAGGGCAAAGACCTCAAGGTACGGGTCGGCGAGGGTTTTCGTGGTTTTCAACCAGATCTGCAGATCCCCGTCGCGTACCGGTGTCAGCAGCCGGTCCGCGTGTGGTTTGCCGATCAGGGCAACGGCCAGGGGCAGCGTTGGAGTGCCGTGGCGGCGCAACTGTCGCAGAAAATCGATGATCTCCCGAATCGGTGGTTGCCAGGCCTCCTGCAGCAGGAGAATCCCGGCGAGGTTCCGCTCACGGAATTCCCTGGCAAGCTCGGCAAACAGGGCTTCCCGGCCCTGGGTGACGGCGCCGTAACGCAGAGGCACCAGTGGCTCGGTGGCGGCCGACTGCACATGGGGGGCGAGCAGGGGGACTGGACAGTCGTCCCAGAGTTCATCGGGGATCAGCAGCAACCAGCCGCGGCTGTCCGGGCCCGGTGCCAGCTGCGGATGGCTCCCTCGTACCGGTGTGGTGGACGCCGGTGGCGGCGAGACCGGGGGTATCCTATGGCTGGCCGCGGTCTCTATCACGGGTTTGAGCATACGCCGGCGCAGTTGCCGGAAGTTGGCACTGGTGTAGGAAAAACGGCGCAATTTTGTCGCCTGGCGCGTGCTCCCGTAGAGCAGCAGCAGCAAGCGCGGCAGCAGGCCATAGGTCAGCACGCCGAAGCAGAGAAAGGGCCACCAGGCGGTTAAGTCCGGGGTGGTCAGATGATAAATCCCCTCCTTGAGAATGATTTTGCTGCCGCTGATCTGCTCCAGGGTCGGGTAGGCCAGCTGCTCTGGCACCAGCCAGGACCAGGGCATGGCGATCCAGCGCACCAGTTCGGCGAGGAGCGTCTCCGGCAGGGGCAGGGTCGATTGCCAGCCGAAGGCAATGTCGGAAAAGCTGACTTTGGCCAGGGTCGTGGCCAGGACGCCCAGGTTGAACCCGACGCCGCCCAGTTGCAGCAGCACAAAGACCGGCCAGAGGAAGAGTGAACCGTAGAGCTGCCTGCTGATCTTGAGGCTGCCGAAGGTGGCGGCCAGGTCCAGGCGCTGTTTGCCGCCGGCCCCCCTGGCGGACCGTCGGTAGAGCGCCAGGAAGAGTTTTCTCAGCAGACGGGCCAGCAGATTGAGCAGGAGCGATGCGCGCAGGTCGTTGCGGCGCAGGCCGCGGTAGCCAAGCAGGCCAAGGTGGAACAGCAGCAGCAACAGTTGCAGCAGGATAAAGAACGCGAAATAGCCGGAGACATTGACCGGCGCGACACCGGTATAACGCAGGAATACCGCGGTGGCGAGGCTGCCGCTGAGCAGGCTGAGGAAGAACGCACTCCAGCGTGCCAGGGTATTGGTTTCCCGCCAGACCTGCCCGGGCAGGACCGCCTGCTGCTGCTGGACAAAGGCGCTGCGCCGGTGCGCAAGCCAGTGCTGCACCAGGTCGGCCGTTGCCGGCGGCGCATCAGCGGCGCTGTGGAGGGCCAGATAGATATCCCGGTCACGCTGTTCGATAGCCTGAGACTGGCCCTCGTCAACCAGGGTTTCATCACGGCTGAAAAAGAACTCGCTGTCGAGGATGTCGGCCAGGCTCCAGGGGCTGCGCATGGTTGCTTGATATCCGCTTCCGCAGGTTGCATCAGAAAGAACCTGCTACAATGAGGGTGCATGAGCCCGGGGCGTCACCTGCCAGGCGCGCAATTGTCGAGCAATGATGGCTGCTTACGTACGTCGAAGCAGCGCGGCAATGGCAGCAACGCGGTCGTTGCTGTATTTTTGCGAGGCCATCCATGAGGACGGCGCCGGAACCCTGGCCAGATCATAGCAAAAAAGACGTGGTTGAAACAGCTTGTTGACGGCTGAATGTCGCGGCGTTAGCAGGGCCCGGCGATTTTTTCCCGAAGGAGTGTGCCAATGAATGAGCTTCTTGATCATCCATTAATCAGTCAGCGCTACTTTTTTCCCCGTCGTGGTGCCCTGGCCCGTCCTTTTACTGTCGATTGCGGCGATGTGCAGCTGGCCTGCAGCTATCATGAAACTGACCCGCATGCAAAAACCCTGGTGCATTTTCATGGGAACGGAGAGATCGTTGACGATTGGACCGGGGCTTTTGTTGCGGCAGTCGTACAGGCCGGTTGCAACTGTTTCCTGGCGGAGTATCGCGGTTACGGTGGTTCGACGGGCGTGCCGCAGCTGGGAAAAATGCTCGGCGACGTGCGCACCACCATTGCTGCCCTGCAGCGGCCGGCAGCCGAGCTGATTTTTTTCGGTCGCAGTGTCGGGGCCATTTTTGCTCTTGAAGCGATCAAGCAGTTTCCCGCTGCCGCCGGCCTGATTCTGGAAAGCGCCATCGCCGATGTGCGTGAGCGCTTGCTGCTGCGGGTTGACCCGGCAGAACTGGGCGTGAGCGGCGCGGCATTCGATGCCGCCGTCGAACGGCAGCTGAATCACCGGGAAAAACTCGCCGGTTATCGGGGGCCGGTGCTGATTATGCACACGCGCAACGACGGCCTGGTGGATGTCAGCCACGCCGAACGCCTGTACCACTGGGCGGCCGGCAAGAAGACCCTGAAGATCTTTGCCCACGGCCACCATAACGACATCATGTTCGTCAACGCAGCGGAGTATGTCCGTCTGTTGCAGGACTTCATCCGCAGTCTGCAGGACGGCGGGCTATCTCCAGCAGACAACTGATGCCGGCACAGGGCTTCGCCATGACGGCATTACTGCGTTGCGTCCAGATGATTTACCCCTTGTCGACCCTGCCTTATTTGCGGTATATAAGTAAAATTCATTAATAATGGCGGCGAGACCATGACCCGGATGTCTCATCTGATTGTCCAGCAGTTAGCGGAACCTCCCCGGGGTTTCAGTGCCTTGCTGCGCCAGCTTGCCGGGCGTCACCAGCTTGATATCTTCCAGTGTCGTCAGCAGCTGATCGGCCATGGTCTGTCAACCTTTGCCCGCGGGAACCGTGACGAACTGGAACGCATTTCCGCAACCCTGGTGGCAGCCGACATTGGCCACTGGCTGATCGAACCGCAACCGGTGGCGTTCGCACCTGAGAGGATCTACGGTCTGCGCGTTGACGACCAGGGGATTGTCTTTGAGTGCCGCAGCTCGCAGGTCCATGTTCCTGCGGGAGCAACGGTGCTGGCCGTGCTGGCCGACCTGTCGGGGGCCCTGGTCGACCGCCTTCTCAATCAGATTCTCTCCAGCAATGCCTATCGGGGTCCGGCGGCCTTTCGCTTTCCGGAGCGCGAGCAAATGTATGATATGATCCTCCAGGCGCGGCCGGTCCTGGATGTGTACCTGCTCGATGAAGACAAGAACATCAGTGCCGCGGTACGCGTGTTTCCGGGAAAATATAATCCCCAGGGGCTCGGCGCGGCCGCAACGCTGAGCAGCCGCAACAACTTGAAAGTGCTGCTGCAACTGCTGGAACAGCGCGCCGGCGAGATGCGCATTGATACCAGTTTTGGCCTTGATAACCTGCCGGGATGCCAGCTGCGCCGGGCCACTGACGACGATGCCGATGCGCTGCGTGCGAATCTCGGCACCCTGACCCGCTATGGCTGGCTCAAGGCGGATCTGTGGCGCCACGAACCGGTCGGCGCAAGCGGCAGCGGCACAGCAGCGCCAGCGGCCGATCCCGACCTGCCAGCGGCACTGCTGGCGGCGACACTGGGCGGGGGCGCCCTCCAGCCGGAGGACCTGCAGGCGTTGACGCAGGAAGTGACCGCCGCCATGGCGGACGCGGTGCCGGCAGCGGGCTCTGCGGGCAGGGAAGAGCAACGGCCGGCGGCACGGGCGCCACTCCCGCCACCACCGCCGACGGTGCCGGCCGGCTGGAGCGCAGCGCGTCTCTGGCCTGTTGGCATGTTCGCCGGTGGTTTCCTCGCTTTTCTGGTTCTGCTTGCGGCGGATCGCAGCGAGCTGATCGATCAGCTGGCCTATCACGGTCTGGCCTCCGGTGCCGTCCCCATGGGCGTGGCCATGTTGTTGTTTGCCGCAGGTTTTCACAGTTTGCGGATCAAACGTAACATGGAAAACACCCCGACCAGCCGGATTCGTTCCGTTGCCATGGGAATGGTCGAAGTCAAGGGGCGCGCGATCCGGAAATATGCCCTGGTAGCGCCCATGTCTCACACCCCCTGTGTCTATTATCGCCTGACCCGTTATCGCCGTGACCGCAACCGGCGCTGGCAGGTGATCAGTCTGACCGGCAGCGAGAATGTCCCGTTTCTTCTTGAGGATGACACCGGTCGGATTGAGATCAACCCGGCCGGTGGCCGGATCCGGGCCGGGACGCGTCACGAGGGGGTCCCCGGCCAGGTCGGCCTGACCCGGGGGATGACAGACGACAGTGAGAAATGGGTCGAGGAGACGATCGTCGAGGGAACGCTGCTCTACGTCCTGGGCTTCGCCGAGGTCAAGTCAGACAGCAGCGGGTCGCTGCGTGATAAGGTACAGAACGCCTTGCGTGAGCTCAAGCAGGACCCGCAGCGCCTCAAATCCTTTGATCTGAATGGTGATGGTCAGATTTGCGTCGATGAATGGGACCGGGCGCGGCAGGTGGTCGCGGAAGAGGTGCGCTCAGCAAGCATTTCCGGCCAGCAGCGGCGCAAAAAACAGGAAGACCAGATCGTCATCGGCAGACACCGGGGACGTCCCCTGCTGATTGCCGAGACCCATTCGGAAACCCATCTGGCCGGTCGCTATCACAATGCCGCCGTCGGGCTGTTTCTGCTCAGTGCCGGAGTGACCGGCCTGGCGATCCATCTGCTGTTGACGTACCTGGTTTGACGAAGATTTCTGTACCCCTGGCGTTCAAGATCATTTTTGTCCAGATAAAGGAGACTGCTTATGGCTGGCTGGATAACCCTCGGAATACTGCTGCTGCTACTGCTCGGACTGATCTTTTACACGATCATGATCTACAACGGTTTTATCTCCCTGAAAAACACCATCAGCCAGGACTGGAGCAACATCGACGTGCTGCTGAAACAGCGCTTTGACGAACTTCCCAAGCTGATCAAGGTCTGCGAGGGATACATGCAGCATGAACAGAAGACCCTCGAGGCGGTGGTCAAGGCGCGTTCCATGGTCAACGCGGCACGGAGCGAGGACCAGCAGCTGCAGGCGCAGAATATGTTGACCGATACCCTCAAGTCGCTGTTCATGGTGGTCGAGCGCTATCCTGATCTTAAGGCTGACGCCGCCTTTCGCCAGCTGAGTTACCGGATCTCGGAAATCGAAGACCAGATTGCCGACCGGCGTGAGCTGTATAACGCCTCCGTGACTATCTATAATATCCGTCTGCGCCAGTTCCCGGATCTGCTCGTGGCACAGCTGTTCAGCTTTGCACCGCGCTCGCTCTGGACCATCGACCCGGAACAGCGTCAGGACGTCACCGTCAGTTTCGGCCAGGCGTAACAGCTGCGGCTCAACTAATTGGGGTGACGTGCCGATAAGATACGCAGCCGTGCGTGTTTGCTGAAAAAACAACGCACGCACGCCGGGGATTGCCCTTGCGCTGCTGTTTTGTGCGGGATGTCGGACATGGTACGAGACTATTATCGCTTGCTGGGCATTCCGCCCGACGCTGACCAGGCGCGGATCAGGGCAGTATACCGCTCTCTTGCCAAGCGCTGTCATCCGGATGCCAATCATGGCAGTGCGGCGGCGGCAGAGCTGTTCCGTCAGATCAACGACGCCTACCGCATCCTGTCCGATCCCGCTCTGCGCCGTCGCTACGATGAGTCCCTCGCGCTGCAGCCGCCGCCGGAGCCGCCGGACGGCAGCGCGAGCCGCGATCCCGGCGAGAAATTCAGTCACTTTCTCCACTCCCTGCTGGACGCCATCTTCGCCCCCGATCCGCCTGCTGCCGCCGCTTCCCCCGGCCGGCCGGCCGCAACCCGACCGGCAACCACGGTAAAGCGCCCCGGATTCAACTTTTATTATCATCTCGCCCTGGAAAAGAATGCTCCGCCCTACCGCCGCGGCAAGGATGGTGTCTACCGCAAGGTGCCCCGTTCCCCCTCGGTCCTCTGACCCAGAGTGGTTGCGCCTGCTCGACCCTTGCGGCGGCAAGATCATGACCGGCCGGGTGTTCTGGCCGTGGCGCAAAACGTGCCGGCGGTGCCATGATTGATTTGCCCTTAACGCCGGAATCCGGCTATGATCGCAGATAAGTCAATAAACTTGATCCGTTGATGGAGGATCCGGATGGAAGATGCGTACGCCAGGCTCAAAATGTGTGAACTCAAGGCCCAGGGACTGATGGAAGAGATCGACCGGCGTTCGACCCGGCCGACGGTGGTTTGTGGCAAGTGCGGAGCCAAAGCCAATCACGACAGCGATCTGCACAATCCCCGTCCGCTGCCGAAGAAGATCTCGGACAGCCTCTGGGGCTAGGATCCCATGCAGAAATATCTTGATTTTTTTCGCGCCAACGACCATTTTGCCCGTCACTGTGGCATCGAACTGCTGGAGGTCAGACCCGGGTATGCGCGCGCCAGCATGGTGCTGCAGCCCTTTCATTTCAACGGTGCGCAAACAGCGCATGGCGGCGCTATCTTCACTCTCGCGGATTTCGCTTTTGCCGTGGCGGTCAACAGCCAGGGCAAGCTGGCCCTGGCGATCAACACCACCATGGCATTTGTCAATCCTGCGGTCGCCGGTACCCTCGTTGCGGTGGCGGAAGAACTGGCGAGCAATCGCCGGCTGGGAACCTATCAGGTGTGCATCCGTGATGATGAGGATCAGCTGATTGCCCAGTTCCAGGGAACCGCGTATCGCAAAAATACGTCCCTGCTGCCACCCGCAGAAGCGGCTGGCTGAATCATCCCACCTTCGTCGGGTTCCGGACCATACTGTACTGCCAAGGAGTCGTACATGATCGAAGCAAGCAACCTGCGCCGTGGCGCAATTTTCCAATATGAGGGGGCGCCCTGCGTTGTTGTCGATGTGAGTTTTCAGTCGCCGACCGCGCGCGGCGGCAATACCCTGGTCAAGACCCGCTATCGCAACCTGTTGACCGGCCAGATGCTCAGTGCCGCATTCAAATCGAGTGACCGCTTCCACGAGGCGGATTTTACCAGGCGCAAGGGGCAGTTCCTCTACGCCAGCGGCGACCAGGGCGTGTTCATGGACCAGGAAAGCTACGAGCAGTATGAACTGGGCGGCGCTATGTACGCGGATGTGCGCGGCTATCTGGTCGACGGCTGCGACGTTACCCTGGGAGTTTTCAATGACCAGGTCGTGACCCTGGATGTGCCGCAGGTGGTGGAACTGACGGTTACGGAAACGGCGCCGGCCATCCGCAACGCCACCGCGACGGCCCAGACCAAGGAGGCGCTGCTTGAGACAGGCTTGACCGTCCAGGTCCCGGGGTACCTTGAGGCCGGTGAGAGGATCAAGGTGGATACGCGCGAGTGCCGCTTCGTCTCACGTGCCTGAACCGCACCCACCATGCTTGTGTTGCCGCAGATCAGAGACGGGTTGCGCCAGCGTCCCCCCAGCCTTCTCCCTGAAGAGGGACTGCACCGGGCGGCGGTCGCCATGCTGCTGCGCCCTGCGCCGCAGGGGACGGAGGTCCTGTTTATCCGGCGCGCTGAACACGAGCTTGACCCCTGGTCGGGCGACCTGGCCTTCCCGGGTGGACGTATCGATCTGACCGATGCCGGTCCCCGGGCGGCAGCGGAACGGGAAACCCGTGAAGAAATCGGCCTGTCCCTGACCCCCGCAGACTATCTCGGCCGCAGTGATGACCTGGCCGGAGCCTACCTGTCGATCCATATCTCCTGTTTTGTGTACCGGCTTCCGGACCCTCACGCCTTTGTCCTCAACGGCGAAGTGGTCGATCTTTTCTGGGTTCCCCTTGCCACCCTGCTAGATCCGCAACGCAACCGGCGCCAGTGTTTCCACTATCGCGGAGCAGGGCGGGAACACCCGGTGATCGACCTGCCCGAATGGAGTGAGCGCCCGCTCTGGGGGATCACCTACCGGTTGCTGCAGAACTTTCTCGGCCGCTTCGACCTGTCTTTCCGCTATCCGGAGAAAATCTGACCTCTGGCCTGTTCCGCGCTGCCGGACGCTGCCGGCACATGTGATCTTTGCGCCAGTTCGCCAGGGGCCGGCCATTCTATGGTGGCGAGGGAATTGTCGAAAAAGGCGTGGAAAATAGTATCCGCACGATCACCCGCCGTGGCCGTGACGGCAGGCGTGCAACCGATCGGAACATGCTCCGAACGATGCTGGGCAGATGACGGATCGGGTCTGGCCGTCCGGACCCCTGGCACCAGCTGCCGCGTCCCGCGTTGATTGACAGGGAGGTCATGACCATGTCCGAAGAACACCAGAACGACGAGATGGCGGCCCTGATCGAACTGCACCGCGGGCTGGTGCGCAAAGGACCGGGCGACCCGACCTTTACCTGCGACCTGCTGGCACGGCTCCCTGCGCTGCCGCCCCAGCCCCGGATTGCCGACCTTGGCTGTGGCGCGGGTGCCGGGGCGCTGCTCCTTGCCCGCTATTATCAGAGTCATGTCAAGGCTGTCGATTCGGCCCCGGTCTTCCTCGGCGAGCTGCAGGATGCCGCAGTCCGGGCCGGACTGGACCACCTCATTGAACCGGTGTGTGGCGATATGGCGTGCCTTGACTGGCCACCCGCGACGATCGACCTGCTCTGGTCCGAGGGTGCCGCTTACGCCATCGGTTTCGCGGCCGCGTTAAGGTTGTGGCGGCCACTGCTGGCGGCAGGTGGTGTTGCGGTGATATCGGAGATGACCTGGTTTGCGCGGGACGTTCCCGCGCCGCTGCGCTCCTTCTGGCAGCAGGCCTATCCCGGGATGAGAACCGCCCAGGAGAATGTGGCCCGCGCCGCGCGGGCCGGCTACAAGGTGGTTTTTACCGAACAGCTGCCGAGTCGCGCCTGGTGGGAGAATTACTACGGGCCTTTGCGTGAGCGGATCAGGGCGCTGGACGTGACGCCGGACAACCGCAGGCTGATTGCCGAAACCGAAGCGGAGATGGCCCTGTTTGAGAGTTACAGCGATTTCTATGGGTATACCTTTTATGTCCTGACCCCTTGACCTGTCGCACTGCTGCCGTCTGCGGAGCGGCCGCTGATCAGCCAGCGGAACAGGGCCAGCTGCGCCGGCAGGTAGAAGAGGTACTCGGGGTGCCATTGCACCCCGATAATCTTTCGGCTGTCGGTGATTTCAATGGCCTGGACAATCCCGTCAAGATCATGTCCCACCGCCCTTAGTGAGGTCCCCGGCTCCTTGACCGCCTGGTGATGCAGGCTGTTGACGCGCAGGGCACTGGTCGCACAGACGACGGCGATCAGCGAGTCCGGGTCCAGGCGCACCTGCTTGGTTGGCAGCAAGCCCGGCCGGTTGTAGGTCAGGCGGCGCAGGAAACGAATATCCTGGTGCAGGCTGCCGCCGAGGACAACATTGATGAGCTGGGCGCCGCGACAGATGCCGAGCATCGGGATGTCATGTTCCAGGGCGTATTTGATCCAGCCGATTTCGAGCTCATCCCGCCGTGGGTCGGCTTTGACCGGCGCCTCCAGGTCGCCGCCATAGTGCTCCGGGCTGATATCGTTGCCGCCACCGATCACCAGGGCATCGAGAGGATGAGGGCTCACATGCTTGCTGATGTTGATGCGGCGGGCGGTGGCGCCGGCCAGATGCAGGGCGATCCGCGTACACCACCAGGCCGGGGCCCAGCGGCGTACCGAACCGGTTACGCCAACCTGTGGTCTTGTAGCCATCGGTCCATCAATCCGGTCCAGTCGTTGCGGCTGACCCCGATCAGGAGCCGGTCCATGGATAAAAACTGCGCGCACAAATCATCCAGGTCGTCCGGACGCCGGGCCAGTTCTTCAACCACCCACCAGGTATTCCAGGCGTCTGCCAGCGACCAGTCGGGCTTGTCGATCTGGCAGTTGGGAAGACGGTAATGAAAGGCCGGACGTGCCTTGATTTTGGTGTCGGGAACCGCACGCTGAACCTGCCCGGCAGCGACCTGGGACAGTAACGGCAGCAGATCGAGGGCACGGTTGCGACTGGCATTGTAGCGCAGGTAATCCTGCAGCAGTGTGTCAAGGTCAGGCTGGCGCCGGGAAAATAACAGCTTCAGATAATTTTCCGGATAGAGGTCGACGTAAGGACTGATGCGCCGGGCCACATCGACCTGGTGGGCGTCGACCAGCCACCATTGCAGCAGGCTGAATGCCCGCAGGAAGTTGTCCAGGGTGGCGGCGTCGAGGCGCGGAATCTCTGCATTGATATGGACGCCGTAGGCGGCAATCACCGAATCTTCAGTTCCCATCGCGCCGGCCTGGCGCAATTCCTCAAGCAGCGGATCCAGAACCGCAAGCTGCGTCATGGCAATCGGTGGACAGACCACCTCCATCGGTACCAGCAGGGTGGCTGCCTGGCTGAGCAGCTCGAGCCACCCGTCCGGCGCCCGGTCTTTTTTTTGCGTGGCTTTTTGTTTGAGATAGTGCCAGTCGAGTTCGATCGCGAAGGTCCCCAGCTCCGCGACTTCAACCACAGCGTCCGCCTGCGATTTTCTGCTGCGCCGTGAAGAAAACACCCGCTCAACGATGGCCGTGGTCTGATCCAGGTCAAGGCCGGTAAATTCCAGCTCAAAACCAACCTTGCGCGGCCGGCCCTCGCTGTTGCAGGTGACGGTGGGGAGCCTGAAGGGGGATTTCTGCGTCATCTATCGGACCTTTTGTTGTGCCTTCGTCGTATTTGACGGCGGCCACCGCCGGCGCCCCTGGCACTGCCGGTGGCCGACCCAGATTCCAGCCATGTCCGGATGCGCAGCCGCCCCAGGGGTGATGAAGGCTGCGGCACAGGAACAGGCACGGCTGCCGGCAGGGGCGGCTGACCGCTATTTTTTGGCGATAATCCAGACGGCATGGACAATGCCCGGGATGTAGCCGAGCAGCGTCAGCAGGATGTTCAACCAGAAGTGCAGTCCGATACCGACCTGGAGAAAGACGCCCAGTGGCGGCAGGAGAATGGCGAACAGAATACGAATCGGATCCATGGTGGTCAGTCCTTTCATGTCGGTGGTGAGGGTTGCGTGCGCTCAAATACGGATGCGCAGCAACTGTGGTGCCGTGCGCACCGGCATTCTGACAGAGCGCTCACCCTTCAAGTATACATCCTCTCTGCGCTAAGGAAAGGGGCGGTTCCAGGAGATTGCCGGGCCATGTTCAATCCAGTTGTTGCATGACGCGGGGAGCGCCGAGGCCATGCAGCAGAATCGAGGCAACCACGATCATGCCGGCGACTGCCCAGAGTTCGCGTGCCACCGCCGCATCAATGACGCTGTTGTTGAGCCCGTGGGACAGGTAGTAGAAGGTGCCGATTCCTCGAATACCCAGTCCCGCGATCGATAAACGGTATTGCCATGGCTGACCGCTGCGCACCAGGGAGAGGAGGCCGGCCAGGGGGCGGACAAGCAGCAGGAAGCCGATCACCAGCAGCAGCGCTCGCCAGCTGCTGCCGGAAAAAAGACCTTGTGCGATGGCAATTCCAAGGGCTGTCAGAAGGATTGCCATGAACAGTTGCTCCAGCTGCTCGGAAAAACTGTGCAGTGCGCGGTGGTAGTCGTGGCTTTTTTCCAGGCGCCGGAAGGTCAGCGCCGCGACGAAGACCGCGATGAACCCGTAGCCGTGGATCAGTTCCGTCGCACCATAAGCAAGCAATGTCAGGGCTATAGCCACGAAGCTGTCACCCACGGCATTGGGGGAACACAAACGAAAAACCACCATGGCGACCGCCCAGCCGACAATCAGACCGGCACCGGTTCCGGCGGCGATTTTCCAGATGAGATCCAGCGTCAGCCAGTGTCGCAGTCCATCGCCGGTCAGTCCGGCGGTGGACAGAACAATGGCGAGGTTGACGAAGGGGAAAGCCAGACCATCGTTGAGTCCCGCTTCACTGGTCAGGGCGAAGCGAACCTCATGTTCTTTTTCCTCCTGTCCCGGTGGGCCAACCTGGACCGTTGCAGCCAGGACCGGGTCGGTGGGAGCTGCGGAGGCCGCGAGCAGCAACGCAGCTGCCAGGGGCAGGCCGGTCAGCCAGACGCCCCCGAGAGTCAGCGCGATGATGGATAACGGCATGGTCACCGCCAGAAGTCGCCAGGTCGTTCCCCAGGTGCGCCAGCCGAGCTCGCGATCCAGTTTCAACCCGGCGGCGGTCAGGGAAATGAGCACGGCCATCTCGGCAATACGTTCGATCAGCAGGGCGTATTCGATCGGGTCGATATGGGGAACTTCGGGCCACAGCTGCGGCAACAGCATCCCGCCACCGAGATAGACCATCGGCATGGTGATCGGGACGTTGCCCAGCAAGCGCGGCAGAATCGACCCGGCCAGAAGTGCCAGTCCTGATAGCAGCAGAAGAAGATCGTAGCTCATGGCGTCCCGGTGTCAGCGTGCCTTTGTCCGGCGGTCCTGTCTCTCTCTTCTTGGCAGCGGGTAACTGCTTTGAAATCAAAGAAAAAATACCATTGAACTATAAAGGCAACCCGGGCGTTGGTCAACCGCAGTGGCGACAGGAGGCAGCATCGTGACACCAGGACTGTCCCGCTCCCGGCCGGTGGCGGAGGGTGTTGCCCTGTGATCTTCCGCAGTGCATTTGACATGCCGCTGCCACCGGGTAAAGTTGATTCAGATCTGCGCTTGTTCGAGCTGCCGATCCGGTCGCGTCAGGCCGCACGGTTGCGGCGTTGACGAACCGTCCTGCCCCCCCTTTTAATGGGATTTCAGCGTGTCAGATAAGGGCTGAAGATGGCATGTCATCGCGAAACATCTGCCCGGATTTGTGCCCCTCAAGCCGTGCAGGAAAGGGTCGGCACATGATCAGTGATCCGGTTCCCGACAGTAGCGTGGGCATTATCGCCAACCCGGCTTCCGGACAGGATATCCGGCGTCTTGTCAGCGCCGCCTCGGGGTATACCATTGCCGAAAAAACCAATATCGTGCGCAGGCTCTGTCTGGGTATGCGGGTTCCGGGAGTCACGAAGGTCTACCTGATTCCCGATCACTCCGGTATCGCCGGCAGCCTGTTGCGCAGCCGGGACCAGGGATCGGCTGCACTCGGGGAGACCTGGCCACAGATCGAGCTGCTTGATATGCCGGTCGAGGAAAAGGCGATCGATACCCTGCGCGCCGTGGATCTGATGGTCAAGGCCGGGGTGCGTCTCATCGTTGTCCTGGGCGGCGATGGCACCCACCGGCTGGTTGCCGACGGCTGTGCAGACATCCCCCTGGTTGCCCTGTCGACAGGCACCAACAACACCTTTCCCCAGTTCCAGGAAGCGACCGTCGCCGGCATCGCCGCCGGGCTGGTGGCAACCGGCGCTGTACCGGTCAGCGCGGCGACCAGGCGCAACAAGGTGCTGCGGGTTGAGATCGACGAGTGCTGTCGTGACCTGGCACTGGTTGATCTGTGCCTGACGGATGACGTGTGGATCGGCAGCCGGGCGGTGTGGAAGCCGGAACGGGTCAGGGAGATTTTCGTGCCGTTTGCCCGGCCCGATGCGATTGGCTGGTCAGCCGTCGCCGGCTACGTCAGGCATATCCCGCGTGAGAGCAGCGAGGGGCTGCACCTGGTTCTCTGTCCACCGGGGCAGGGCCTTATGACCTTGTGTGCGCCGATTGCCCCGGGACTCATCCTGCCGGTTGGCATTGCCGCGGTTCGGGTGCTGCACCCTCTTGAGGTTATTTCCCTGAAAGAATTGACCGGCATGGTTTCCCTCGATGGAGAACGGGAGTTCACCCTGCGGCGCTGCACCAGCGTAAAGATCTGGCTGGATCTCAATGGCCCCCTCACTGTTGATGTTCCGCATGTGATGACTCTTGCCGCAGAGCGCGGTCTTTTATGTTGCCCGTCCACAGAGCGCGCACACAAGCCGGCGGGGCTGACCCCGCCAGCGCACCGGTGAGCCTGACGGAACGCTCACCTGCGAACCTGCCATATTCCAGCCCCGTCTTTGGTGCTGCGATTTTTTCCCCCGGGTGACAGTCACCCTGTTTGCAGGGACCCCGGCGTTCTGCCCGATGCAACCGGAGAGCAACCGGTCACCAGAAACAACCATGTGCGGCAAACCGGTTTAATCGGTCGGGACGGTCGTTGCCGCCTTGATAGTTGGTGAATAGCGGCTATCTTTGAGTGAGGGAGTTGTCGACCTTGACCAGGGTCAGCGCCTGGTCATGCAATGCCACGTCAATCCAGAGGGAAAGGAGATCCACATGAGCGGGCAAATGTCCAGGGAAGCTTTACTCAAGGCCTATCGCAAGATGCGGCAGATCCGTGTATTCGAGGAGCGTATCCATGCCGAGTTTGCCACCGGAGAAATCCCCGGGTTCGTGCATCTCTATGCCGGGGAGGAAGCGGTTGCCGTCGGTTTTTGCGAGCACCTCAACGACAAGGATCGCATCTCCAGCACCCATCGCGGTCACGGGCACTGCATTGCCAAGGGCGTCGACATCATGGGGATGATGGCGGAAATCTACGGGAGAAAAACCGGGACCTGTGGCGGCAAGGGCGGGTCGATGCACATTGCCGACCTTGACGTCGGCATGCTCGGCGCCAACGGCATCGTTGGTGCCGGTCCGCCGCTGGCCTGCGGGGCCGGGTTGGCTTCCAAGCTGCGCAAGGACGGCAGTGTCTCGGTGGTTTTTTTCGGTGATGGGGCGGCGAACCAGGGAACCAACTTCGAATCCATGAACCTGGCGGTCACCTGGGATCTGCCGGTGATTTTCGTGCTGGAGAACAATGGTTATGCCGAGTCAACGTCACCCAAGTACACAGCCCGTGTCGGTACCGAGAATATTGCCGACCGTGCCCGCGGCTTCGGTATGCCGGCCATTACCGTGGACGGCAACGATTTCTTTGCCGTCTACGAGGCGGCGGGTGAAGCCATCGAGCGGGCCCGCAAAGGTGGCGGTCCGGCTTTTGTCGAGTGCAAAACGTTGCGCTATTTTGGCCATTTCGAGGGGGACGCCCAGACCTACCGGCCCAAAGGAGAAGTGAAGGACGCCCGCGCCAATAATGATCCCCTCAAACGTTTTGCCGCCGCAGTTGTGTCTGCGGATCTGCTGGAGAGTGCCGAGCTGGAAGAGATCGACAAGGAGGTCCTCGCCCAGATAGAGAGTGCTGTTGCTGCGGCCAAAGCCGCCCCTGAACCTGATCCTGAATCCTTGTTGACCGATGTGTACGTCTCTTACTGATCTTTTTAACGTGTGACATAAAAAGAAAGGACAAAAGCAATGGCAAGGAAAATCATGTTCAAGGAGGCCATTAACGAAGCGATTCGTCTGGAGATGGAAAGAGACGAGACGGTCATCCTGATGGGGCTGGATGTTGCCGGTTCGGCGGGGACGGGCCAGGAACGCGATTCCTGGGGTGGCGTTCTCGGCGTGACCAAGGGCCTTTACCACCAGTTCCCGGAGCGGGTGCTTGATGCACCGATTTCCGAGTCCTCCTACATCGGTGCTGCCGTCGGGGCCTCGGCCTGCGGGATGCGGGCTATTGGCGAACTGATGTTTGCCGACTTTCTCGGCGTCTGTTTCGATCAGCTCTACAACCAGGCCGCCAAGTTCCGTTACATGTTCGGCGGCAAGGCAGTCACACCGGTGACTATCCGCACCATTATCGGGGCCGGTTTCTGTGCCGCCGCCCAGCATTCGCAAAGTCCCTATTCGATATTCACCCATGTCCCCGGGCTGAAATGCATCGTTCCCTCGAATGCCTACGATGCCAAAGGTCTGCTCGCCACGGCCATTCAGGATGATGATCCCTGCATCTTCTTTGAACACAAGGCCCTTTACACCCTTAAGGGGGAGGTGCCGGAAGAGCATTACCGGATTCCCCTGGGCAAGGCCAATATTGTGCAGGAAGGAAAGGATGTCACGATCGTTGCCCTGGGGCTGATGGTGAGTGTTGCGACCAGGGCGGCCAAACAACTGGAAAAGGACGGCATCAGCTGCACCATTATCGATCCACGGACCACCTCCCCGCTGGACCATGATGCCATTTTTACCAGCATCAGGAAAACCGGGCGACTGGTCGTCGTCGACGAGGACAGCAGCCGCTGCGGCTTCGCCTCCGATGTCGTCGGGATGGCCGCCCAGGAGGTGTTTTCCTCGCTGAAGGCGGCACCGCGGATGGTCACGCCGCCCTTTGTTCCGGTGCCCTTTGCCAAAAATCTCGAGACCGCATATCTCCCCAGTGCTGCCAGGGTCGAAGCGGCAGTGCGTCAGACAATGGAGTAAAGCACTATGAGTGACAGAAAAATTTTTCCCCTGACGATTCCCAAGTGGGGATTGACCATGGAAGAGGGATCGATCAACGCCTGGCTGCTGGCGGAAGGGGACGAGGTTGAGGTCGACAGTGAAGTGGTGGAGATTTCCAGCGACAAGATCGTCCAGGCGCTCGAAAGCCCGGTCGCCGGTGTACTCCGGCGGATTATCGGCGAGGAAGGTGAGGATTACCCGATTCAGACATTGATCGGGATCATCGCTGCTGCGGATGTGACCGACGAGGAGATCGACGCCTTTATTGCCAGCTACGGGGATAATCCAGCGCCGGACGCGGATACGGAGACGCCGGACGAAAACCAGGCTGACGCGGCTGACGCCGCTCCCGCGACCGGAGAAACGGAGGCGTCAGCCACCAGGCCGATGTCTAAAATGCGCGCCGCCATCGCAAAAACCGTCGTTGCCTCGTGGTCGATTCCCCAGTTTCCGGTCACCGCGGCCATTGACATGGGGGCCGCCAGGCGCCTGCGAGAACAACGCAAGGAGGCTGGCCAGGCCGTTTCCATGAATGACATCGTCACCAAGGCCTGTGCCAGGGCGATAGAAAAGTATCCGATGATCAACGCCGGCCTGGGTGAAAAGGAATTCATTCTCCATTCGCAGGTCAATATCGCTATCGCCGTCGCTGCCGATGATGATCTGATGATGCCGGTCATCAAGGGCTGTGAAACCCTCAGCCTGGAAGAGGTGGCGGCCGCATCGCGCCGGCTGATCGATAAGGCCAGGGACGGCTCCATCGCCATGGCCGACCTGACCGGCGGCAATTTTGCCATCTCCAACCTGGGGATGTTCGGCGTCGAGCAGTTCGCCGCCCTGGTGCCGCCGGGCATGGCGGCCATCCTCGCTGTTGGCGGAATCCGCGATGAGGTCGTGGTCAAGGATGGCGAGATGGTGACGGCGGCCAGGATGCGGGTGACCCTGATGGCGGATCACCGCATCGTCGACGGGCTCTGTGCGGCCAGGTTTCTTGCTGAACTGACGCGCCTGCTGGAAAACCCGGGGGAACTGTCACCCCGGTAGCACGGAAAAATATCGAAACATCTTCCCGGCGCGGTAGCGCCGACTGCAAAGAAAACGCCCACGATGTCACGGTCGTGGGCGTTAGTGCCTGTGCTCTGCGGCGTATGACCGGACACGGCAAGGGTGCGGCTGCCCGTGCTGAAAACGCTTGCTGCGATTCTCGCCACAGCAGTAGCGAAGACGCGGGTGTCGCCCGATCTCAGACCAACTGCTGCAGCTCCTCGAGCAGGTGATCCTCGTTGCGCACGCTGACGGCGCCATGCCGGAGCAGTGCGCCGATCTCCTGCCAGCCCTTCCCCCCGGTGTAGTCATCCTTTTCCCGTGGATCAACGAGATAAACCCGCTTTCCCGCGCTCAGCGCGGTCATGGCCAGGGCCAGGCAGGGGAGGTTGCCCTCCCCCCACCAGCTGGTCAAAATGACCGTGGCGTCGGCCCTCAGCATCAGCGCGCGCGCCTGCTCCAGGGCCGTGGCCGAGTAAGGGTGAAAGGGGAGTTCCTCCACCACCGGCACCCCGAGGGCGGTGGCGTTGCTGTGATCGGAATCGCCCAGGTTCAAGGGGCCGGCGCTGAGCGTTGCGCCGGCAAGATGGAGCCGGCGTAGCGCCATCCTGCCGCTGCCGCCGCCGCAGACCAGGTGAATATTCAGGTGACCCAACTGGTGCATGGCGCTGTTGACCAGCGCAGTGACCTGCGGCGTGCCGGTGTAGGGGTTGGTGTCGACGCGCAGGTCGACGCGAAACAGCTGGTGCAGGTTGGCGGCGGTCATGACGCTGGCAGGGCTGCCGAGGGCGACAATCTCGCCATGCGCCGAGAGCATCAGGATGCGATGGGAGATGGCGGCCGCAAGGTCGAGGTCATGGCTGACCTGGATGATGGTCTTGTGCTGTTCGCGATTGAGGCGCGCCAGCAGTTCCGCCAGTTCGAGGCGGTGGTCGATGTCCAGGTGGCTGCTGGCTTCGTCGAGAAGCAGCACCCCGGTGTCCTGTGCCAGCGCCCGCGCGAGCAGGACCCGCTGCAGCTCACCGCCGCTGAGTCGGGTTACCGGTCGCTCGGCCAGATCAACGACATCGGTCAACGCGAGGGCGTGGCGGATAGCCCGCTCGTCCGCCGCACTGACAAAGCTGAGCAGGTTTTTACGATGGGGGTAGCGCCCCATGGCCACCATCTGGCGGACACTGAAAGAGAAATCGATATGGGTTGCCTGGGGGACGACGGCAACCCGGCGCGCCAGCTGCCGCGACGACAGGCGCTCAAGGGGGATATCGTCCCAGCGGATTTCTCCTGCCTGTGGCCGCAGATGGCCGCGGAGCAGGCGCAGCAGGGTCGATTTGCCACAGCCGTTAGGCCCGATGATGGACAGAATTTCGCCCTGCTCGATACGCAACTCAAGGTGGCTGAAAACCGGGTTGCCGGCGAAGGCGAAGCCAAGATCGCTGATCCGAATCACATGGCCCCCCGGTTGCGTTGCAGCAGGTAGAGGAAGAAGGGGGCGCCGAGCAGCGCGGTGACCACACCCACGGGGATCTCCGCCGGAGCGTAGACCGACCGGGCGATGGCGTCGGCAAGAATCAGGAAGCTGCTGCCGAGCAGCGCCGCGCAGGGGAGGAGCCGCCGATGCCCCGGTCCCCAGAGCAGCCGGCAGATGTGCGGGATGACCAGCCCGACAAAGCCGATCATTCCGGCCAGGGCGACGGCGCTGGCGGTCAGGGCCCCGGCGATGGTAAAGAGCAGCAGGCGGGTGCGGCCGACGTCGATCCCGAGGTTGGCGGCGGTCTCTTCTCCCTGCGTCATCAGGTCGAGCTGCGCTGCCCGGGTCCAGAGGAGCAGGGCGCCGCTGCCGATCCAGATCCAGCTCCAGTTCAGCGCGCCGGGACTGGCGAGGGAGAGATTGCCCGCCATCCAGAAGATCGCCTGCCGCGCCGCTTCCACCGGCGCCTGCCAGAGCAGGAACAGGAGCAGGGCACCGGCCAGGCTGCCGATCATGACGCCGGAGAGGATCAGGGTGTGGGGAGAACAGGTATGGGCCCGGGCGACCAGGTAAACCAGCAGCAGGGTTCCGAGAGCGCCAGCGAAGGCGGCCAGGGGAACGAGCAGGGTCACGGCGACACCGCTGGTCAGGGCCGCCACCGCGCCAAGGGCGGCACCACCGGAAACTCCGAGGAGATAGGGATCGGCGAGGGGATTGCGCAGGGTGGCCTGGAAGGTGGCGCCGGCCAGGCTTAAGGCTGCACCGACCAGGCCGGCGAGCAGGGCGCGCGGCAGTCGCAACTGCCAGAGGATGATCTGGTCGACGCTGTCCCCCGGCCCGGCGGCGAGCAGGGTCAACAGCTCCCCCGGAGACAGGGTAAAGCTGCCGGCCATCAGGCTGACCAGCACGGCCAGCAGCGGTGAAATCAGCAGCAGCAGCTGGCCGCTGCGGCGCCAGATTCTGCGGCTGCAGACAGCGCCGGAGGCCTTTGCTGGTGATACCTCAGGGTTCAAGGGATATGTCCGGATGCAGGATTCTGGCCAGCGCTTCAATGCCGAGGATCATGCGCGGCCCGGGACGGTGAATCCAGTCCGCTACCGTTTCGACGATGCGGTCTTCAGCGACAGCCCGCAGTTGTGGCCACTGATCGAACACGGCTGCCGGGGAGGGTTGTCCCGGGTGGGCGGACACGACAATGACCTCGGGGTTGATGCGCAGCACCGTCTCCAGGTTCCAGGTCGGATAATTGTTGCTGCCGGCGGGAACCGGGTTGCTGCCGCCGGCATAGCGCAGCACATCACCGACGATGGTCGCGGGGCCGGCCACCACCAGCGGCTCGAGCATGACACATACGAGGGCGGTGACCGGCGGCCGGGTTCCGACCTGCTCCTCGACCCGCCGCAGACGTGCCGCAAAGTCTGCGATGATGGTTGCGCCGGCGGCGCCGTGACCGGTGATCTGAGCAATCGCGCCGATGGTTTCAAGGGTGTCCATCACGGTCTGCGGATAGACAACAAAGACCGGTATATTCAACGCGTCGAGCCGCTCCACCAGCGCCGGCCGGTTCATGTCGGCGGCGGCAAAGACCAGGTCGGGACGGTGGCGCAGAATCTGTTCCAGGCTGGGATCGGCATAGCTGCCGACATGGGGCAGGCCGGTTGCCGCCGGCGGATAGGTGCAGGCGTCGGTGACGGCGACCAGCCGCGCCTCGGCACCGAGGGCGAAGAGGATTTCCGTGACGCTGGGGACCAGCGAGATGATCCGTTGCGGTGGCGCATCCAGCGCCACCGGGCGGCCGAGAGCATCGGTGAAGGTTGTGGCCGCGATCGCCGGACCGCACAGAAACAGCAGCACGAGCGCAAGCAGGAGTTTTGGCAAAAGAACCCTCCAGGGCAAACGCAAAAGACGGATCGGTCACCCGTCTCCTGCGGTGTTGGTCAGAAACTCAAGCGCACGCCGGCGTAGGCCGACAGACCGGCGGTGCCGTAGCCTGCCACCTCTTCGTAATCCTTATCGAAGAGATTGTCAATCCGGCCGAACAGTTTGAGGTTTTCGTTCAGCTGGTAGGACGCCGCCAGGTTGACCAGGGTATAGGCTTTCAGCTTTTCAGCCGTCGCACCGTCAGCGCGCGTGCCGGTATAGAGTGTTCCCAGGGTAAGCTGCAGGCTCTGCACCGGATAGAGGTGGAGATCAAGCGACCCCTGGTGCAGGGGGATGCGTGCCTTTCTGACATCATCGCCGTCCTTTGCGTCGGTATAGGTGTAGCCGACCTGGACATGGAAGAGGGTCGAGGGGTACCACTGCAGGGTTGATTCCACCCCTTCGGTCTTCAACTTGCCGATGTTGGCATAGGTCCAGCTTGTCGCGTCGTAGTCGATGTAGTTTTGAATGTCGTTGGCGAAGTACGTCAGGCCGACCAGGAGGCTCTCACCGAACAGGGGTTGTTCGAATCCCGCATCCCAGCCGCGGCTGGTTTCGGCCTTGAGGTTGCGATTGCCGCCGTAGGGATAGTACAGCTGGAACAGTGACGGGGCCTTGAAACCGGTCCCGACGGACGCCTTCAGGCGGGTCGCCGTCGCAGCCAGGGTGTAGGTCGGCGCCAGGCGCCAGGTGGTTTTGTCGCCAAACTCCTCGTGATCATCGTAACGGATGCCGAGGGCGGCAGAAAGGCCTGCGATACTGAGCTGTTCCTGGAGAAAAACCGCCTGTGACCGGACCTCTCCGGAGTCCCCGTAGCTGCTGGTGTATTCTTCCTTTTCCGTTTCGACGCCGCCCGTCAGCAGGTGTTGATCATTGATGCGGTAGCTGCTTTGCAGGTCGAATTTGGTGATCCGTCCCTCGTAGCGGTAGTTATCGTAGGTGCCGGTTGTATCACGGTCCGTATCGGTGATAGCCGTGCCAAGAATCAGCTGCCATCTTCCGTCCGCCAGGTCAAGCACCGCTTCCGTGCGCCCGGCCAGTTCCAGGGTGTCGACGGCGGCGTCGGTATCCGCGCGGATAAAGTTGAACGCCTCGTCGAAGTAGCCGCTGTCAAAATCATAGGTCGAATCGGTCAGGCGCAGATTCAGGTTGAGAGAAACAACATCGGAGGGACGCGCCGACAGGTTAAGGGAGGCGCTGGTGTTGCGGTAGCCGTCCTTTTCGCGAAAGCCGTCTTTTTCATTGTAGGAGGAAAACCCGTCCGTATCGGTTCTGGAGATCCCGACGGCAACGGCCGTGACGCCGCTGTCGACGGAGAAGCCGGCGGTCTCGCGCCAGGTGTTATAGGAACCCCCCTCGACTGACGCGTATGCCTGGGGTTGTGCCGTGCCCTTTCTGGTGATGATGTTGATGACCCCGCCAATCGCGTCGGAACCGTAGAGAACACTCTGCGGGCCGCGGACAATCTCGATCTGCGCGATGTTGTCGACGCTCAGGTGAGCCAGGTCCGGTCCGCCGCCGATAGTTGAGGCGTCACGGTATTCGATGCCATCAATCAGCACCAGGGTGTGGCGATTGTCGGTGCCGCGCAGACGGATGGAGGCCTGCCCGCCGACGGGGCCGCTACGGGTGATGCTCACCCCGGGGACGCTGCGCAGCACATCCAGCACCATGCGGTGCTGCTTCTCTGCGATCTCTTCGGCGCTGATCACCGTGATCGAACTGGCGACCTGGCTTAAGGGGGTCAGGGTTCGCGTGGCCGTGACCACGACCGGCTCCATGGTGACGGTTTCCTCGGCCTGCACCGTGGTCACGCAGAGCAGCGTGCCCAAGATCAATAACCATTTCTGCATCTGTCTGTTCCTCCTGTGTTCCCATTTAAGAAAGCGTGGGCGGCGCAATAAAAAAACCCGTCACCTTGACAGGTGCGGGTTTCCGGATTTAAAGCCGCGCGTGCCCACACTCCCATACCCGGGGAAATAAAAGTGGATGTTTTGTCGGCAGGTCTTCTGACTTGCGAGTTTCCGGCCTTTAAGTCCGGTATCTTGTACGGCCTTCCCGGTTGAAAAAACCAGTGGCATGGTTGGACAAGATCTAACTCGCTTACAGCGGCGGGTCCGTGGAGGATTTTCACCTCACTTCCCGTTGCAACTCCACCTAAGGTGAAGCGACAAGCCTTGCGGCACCGGCAAAACGTTGCATATTGTGTCTGCGCTTATACGCGTCGCCGGCTGGTAGAGTCAAGGAGATTTTCTCAATGGTCATTGCTTCGTTCTTGTGTTTAAGGAGGCCGGGAGTTATCTTTTTTTACATGGATAACACCGGAATTGCCGGCACAGGACGAGGGCGGCATGAGCAGAGCTTCAAACGTCCGAAAGCAACTGCAACCCCCCTCGGTTCCCCCTTGTCAGGGGGGACGTTCAGGCCCCCTTCCTGACAAGGGAGGGCGGGGGGAGGGTTGGAGAGCCTGAGCGGGTTTTCTTCCCCGGCCTGATCGTGGTAAGAAATGAATCATAACACTGCTTATGACATCGTGTCATGAAAGGATCAGATCATGATTTTTGACAATATTGCCCTGCAGGTCCCCAGGATTCTGCTGCCGAAAAAGGGTGTTGATTTGCAGCGCTGGGCGACGATCGCCTGTGACCAGTACACCTCCGACCGCAACTACTGGCAGCAGCTGCGGGAGCAGGTTGGTGACCAGCCGTCAACCCTCAAGCTGGTTCTTCCCGAAGTCTATCTCGAGGATGAGGATGTGGAAGAGCGCATCCGCGCGATCAATCGCACCATGGAAGAATACCTGGCACAGGGGATCCTTGAAGAACAGCCTCCCGGGCTGGTGCTGGTCAACCGGAGTACCGCCGCTGTGCCCTCACGCAAAGGATTGATGGTGGCCCTGGATCTCGAGCGCTATGATTATCGTCCGGGGTCGCAGAGTCTCATCCGGGCGACGGAGGGGACCATTGTCGAACGGCTGCCGCCGCGGATCCGGGTGCGTGAAAATGCGCCCATTGAACTGCCGCACATCATGGTTCTCATCGACGATCCCCAGGGAACGGTGATCGAGCCACTCTTCGAGGAGAAGCTCGAAAAGCTTTACAATGTCGACCTGCTCAACCATGGGGGGCACCTGACCGGTTACCGGGTGGACCAGCCGGAACTGCTGGCCCAGGTCGTGCGGGCGCTGGAGAAGCTCGCGGATCCGCAGAGCTACCGCAATCGCTATAATGTCGAAGGGGACGTCATGCTTTACGCCATGGGAGACGGCAACCATTCCTTCGCCACGGCCAAAGCGATCTGGGAAAAGACCAAGGCCGCGGCGGGCGATCCGCAAGAGGTGATGGATCATCCGGCCCGCTTTGCCCTGGTGGAGCTGGTCAATGTCCATGATCCGGGGCTGGAATTCGAGGCGATTCACCGGGTTCTGTTCCAGGTCGACACGGATCTGCTCACCGAGGAGATGACGGCATTTTTTGCCGGACGCGATACGCCGCTGACCCTGACCCCCTGCGCTGACCTGGCCGGTGCCCGGGCCTGTGTGGAGGAGGTGCAGGGAGGACATGCCTTCATCATGGTGATCGCCGGTGCCTTTTTCGCCGCCGAGGTCGCCGATCCGGAATATACCCTGGAGGTCGCGACCCTGCAGATGTTCCTCGATGACTTCCTGCGGCGTCAGCCGCAGGTTCGGATCGATTACATCCACGGCGACCGGGAAGTCACCGAACTCGGCAGCGGCGCCCAGTGCGCCGGCTTTTATCTGCCGGCGATTTCAAAGCATGACCTGTTCCGGACGATTGTGCTGGATGGCGCCCTGCCACGCAAAACCTTTTCCATGGGCGAGGCGGACGAAAAGCGGTTTTATTTTGAATGCCGGCGGATCACGCTGGCGGACTGATCGGTCACTGCGGGCTCCTGGTCACACCCGGCCTGGCGTAACGGGAAAGACATGGATAACCGGATAAAATATATTGTCTTTGATCTCGGCAAGGTCCTGATCGACTACAGCTACGGGGATTTTTTCACCCTGCTGCGCAGTCGCGGCGCGCAGATCGCTTCCGTCGAGGATTTCGCCCGGCAGGTTGACCTGGTCGCCTATGAACATGGCCACATCGACTGTGATGCGTTTCTTGCCGGGATGAACCGTCTGCTGGCCGACCCGTTGCCCGAAGCGGCGCTGACCCGTGCCTGGAACGATCTGTTTACCCCGATTCCGCAGATGATGGAGCTGGCCCTGCAGCTCAAGGTCCGCTTTCCGGTCTTCCTGTTGTCGAATATCGGCCGGTTGCACTGGGATTTCCTGCAGCGCAGTTACGACCTTGACCGTTTCTGTCATGACCGGCTTGCCTCCTTTGAGGTCGGTGCCATGAAACCTGCTGCAAAGATCTACCAGCTGGCACAACAACGCTTCGGCCTGGAAAGTGAAAAGACCCTGTTTATTGATGACAAACCGGAGAACATCGCCGGCGCCGTGGCCTGTGGCTGGCAGGGGATTCAGCACCGTACCCCGGCGGCGACCCTGATGCGGGTCGCGGTCTTGACCGGCCTTGCAGAATAACGCCGCGCTGCCGGCGCAGCAGGGGAGCTACCTGCTGTGGTTTTATCTCCCCCGGCGCACTGCCATCAGCATCGGCCGCCGCGGCCGGCACAGTTTTGCGCGCGGCTGGTATGGCTACTGCGGCAGTGCCTGCGGTACGGGAGGTCTGCGCGGACGTCTCACCCACCATTTACGCCCGGCTGCGCGCTGTCACTGGCACATCGATTATTTCAAGCCCCACGCGTCACTGCGCCAGGCCTGGTTGTGCGCAGGCGCCAACCGGGAACATGAATTCAGCCGGATTCTGCTCTCTGACGCTCTTGCCCGCTGTCCGCTGCCCGGCTTCGGCGCCAGCGATTGCGACTGTGACAGCCACTTCGTGTATTTTCCAGCCTTTTCCAGCGTGCAGCTGATGTTTGGTCGTATCGCCGGGGCTGCGTCGCTACGCCGCTGGCGCTGTCATCCCTCCCGGTCAGGCGCCCTGGCGCTGACGCCGCTCCGGGATCCGCGATGAACGTTTTTTCAACGAGTTGGAACGGCTGCTAACCTTCCTGCTGCCGGTTGTTTGGCCATATCTGGCCATCAGGAAAGTAGATAAACTTTCCAGGTCAGGAGTTACAGTGACAACCGGGTGGCGCCTGTGGGCGTTATCCCGAATCATTTCAGGGGTGGCTAAAACATCCCGTCGCCCCGCGCGCGGACTGTGCTGATTTGACGACACACACCGGGCGTGGTAGGGTTTTTAAGGTTATCGTTTCCAGACAACTCACTTTGCCTGGTTTTCCGGCAACAGACCCGCAATGAGGTGGACCGTTCATGCTCCCGGTATGTTCGGGTCGAACCCTCTCTCTTTTAGGACAGCACCGAGTTGCAGCAGTCCCTTGCAATATCGGGTGCGGGTGGTCCTGTCAATCTGCAAGCACACTATCAGTTGTCGGCCTCGGGTGATTGCGCCGGTGTGTCCTGGTCTGCCGCCTCTCTTCTTCATCTGCAGATTCCTTTTGTCTAGACCCTGCGTCACCGCAACCACCTGCTTCCCTAAAGGTCGACTGTTTGTCTGGCTCTTCGAGGCAGACTGTCTTTCTTGCTTTTACGGAGGTTCGGTATGAAAAACAGACTCATGCTCTGCACCATCACCCTGTTGTTGTTATGGCCTGTGGCCGCCCTCGCCGAGGATCTGCTGGAGATTCAGAACCGGGGCAGCATCAGCTTTGCCATGAGCGGGCAGTACCCGCCGTTCAATTTCGTTAATGAACAGAACCAGCTCAGTGGTTTCGATGTGGACATCTGCTCTGCCATTGCGCAACAGCTGGGCGTCGAGCCGCAGCCGCTGTCGACAGCCTGGGACGGGATTATCGCCGGATTGCTGACCAACAAGTTCGACCTGATCTGCGGCAGCATGGCGATTACCGAGGAGCGTCTTAACTCCATTGATTTCAGTGATCCGTACTATCGTTCCGGTGCCCAGCTGTTTGTCAAGCAGGGCGCCGCTCTGCAGAGCACGGCAGATCTTGAGGGTAAGCGGATTGGCGTCACCCTCGGTACCACCTACGAGGAGTGGGTGCGCAAGAACCTGCCCGCGGCGGACGTGCGGACCTACAAAGGCGTTCCCGACATGCTGCTGGAAGTCATGAATAACCGTATCGATGGGTTCATTACCGATCGGATTGTCGGGGCCATGGCGATTGACGAAAGGGGGGTGCCGATTGAGATGGTCGGTTCACTGCTCTACGAGGAGCGGATGGGCATTGCCCTGCGCCAGGGCAACCCGGAGCTGAAGACGGCGATCAACGAGGCGCTGGCAAGGATCAAGGAGGATGGGACCTATCGGGACATCAGCATGAAGTGGCTTAAAATCGACGCCCGTTAACAGGTTCCTGCGCCCCCGCACCACCGGGGGCGCAGGCCGCTCGCCGCAAGGATTACGGATATGCTCGACTGGTCGGTGGTCATCCATTATTTCCCTTTTTTCCTCAAGGCGGCAGTTCTTACCCTGCAGATTTCCGTGATTTCACTGGTTCTGGGTCTTGCTGTCGGCTTGCTCGCCGCTTTGTGCGTGTTGTCGAAAAATCCCCTGCTGCAGTGGCCGGCCCGATTTTACGTCTGGTTGATCCGCTCGACCCCCTTGCTGGTGCAGCTGTTTATCATCTACTTCGGGTTTCCCCAGTTCGGGCTGGACTTAAGCCCGTTCTGGTCCGGGGTTCTGGCCCTGGCCCTGAATACCGGTGCTTACAACACCGAAACGATTCGCGGAGGGATTCTCTCGGTCCCCGCCGGCCAGGTCGAAGCGTCCCGCTCCCTCGGCATGAGTGCCGCGCTGACCATGCGGCGGATCGTGCTGCCGCAGGCATTGCGGCTGATCATCCCGCCCCTGGGGAACAATTTCGTCATTCTGATCAAGGACACCTCGCTGGTGTCGACGATCACCCTGGTGGAATTAACCCTGACTGCCCAGCGTTTGATCGGTTCGACCTATAAACCCTTTGAAATGTACCTGATGGCGGCATTTTTCTATGCCCTGCTGACCACCGGCGCAAGTTTTCTGCTGAAAAAACTTGAATCCCGTGCCGCATGGAGCCACGCGTGAAGACATCGACGGAAGAATCCGCCACAGCGATGATTGATATCCGCAAGCTGCGCAAACACTTCGGGGAACTGGAAGTTCTCAAGGACATTGATCTGAGCGTGGCCGACAGTGAAGTCCTGGTGCTGATCGGTCCGAGCGGGTCGGGCAAAAGCACCCTGCTGCGCTGTCTGAACCACCTGGAAACGCCAACCTCCGGGGAAATCTACATCAACGGGGAGCGGGTCAACCGCACCGATTTATCGCCCCGCGCGTTTCAGCGGCACCTCAACCGGGTACGGACACACATGGGGATGGTGTTTCAGCATTTCAACCTCTTTCCCCACATGACGGTGCTGGAAAATATCACCGAAGCGCCGCTGCAGGTGCTCAAGCAGAAGCCCGCAGTCGCTGAGCAAGCGGCCATGGAATTGCTCGACCGCGTCGGCCTGACCGACAAGCGCGATGTCTTTCCGGCCAAGCTCTCGGGCGGGCAGAAGCAGCGCGTCGCCATTGCCCGGGCCCTGGCGATGCACCCTGCGGTCATGCTGTTTGATGAAGTGACCAGCGCCCTCGACCCGGAGCTGGTGGGGGATGTTCTGCGGGTGATGGAGGATCTTGCCCGCGATGGCATGACCATGATCGTCGTCACCCATGAAATGGGGTTCGCGCAACGGGTGGCCGACCGGGTGGTGTTTATGGCAGAAGGGGAGATTTGCGAAGAGGGCTCCCCGGAACAGATCTTCAGCGCACCGCACGAGGAGCGCACCCGGAAATTCCTCGCGGATGTCCTCTGACGGCGGCTGGTGCGCTGCCCTGCTGTTACGCCGCGATCTCTTTTGATACAGGAATATTCTGGCACCGTGTGTCGCGACATTGGCCGCGCCTGGCAATGAGGCACGACAGCTCCCCTGGCCGGAGCGCAGGGGAGCTGTCGTGCAGTGGGTGCGGCAACGCGATCAGTGCTGGTGCCCCTGGGGCAGAACCAGGTTCAGGACAATTCCGATAATGCCCGCCAGTCCGATCCCGCCGAGCTTCACAATCGCCAGGTCAAAGGTCATGCCGCCGATACCGAACACCAGGATGATCGCCGCGATGGCAAGATTGCGTGGCAGCATCAGGTCGGTGCCGGCCCGCACCAGGGTGCTGATGCCGATGACCGCGATAGCGCCGAAGAGCAGCACCATGATGCCGCCCATCACCGGGACCGGGATGGTGCTGAGCAGGCCACCGAGTTTGCCGACAAAAGCGAGGAGGATCGCGGCAATGGCCGCCCAGGTCATGATCGCCGGGTTGAAGGAACGGGTCAGGGCAACGGCGCCGGACACCTCGGAGTAGGTGGTGTTGGGCGGGCCACCAAACATGGCGGCGACGCTGGTGGCGATACCATCGCCGAGAAGGGTGTTCTGCACGCCGGGATCCTTGACGTAGTCCTTGCCGGTGATGCCGCCGATGGCGAGGACGTCGCCAAAGTGCTCGATGGCGGGAGCCAGCGCAATCGGCACGATGAAGATAATCGCTTCAAGGTTCCAGACCGGCATGGTGAAATCGGGAATCGCCAGCCACGGCGCATCCATCACCCTCTGCATGGAGATCAGCGCCGGCGCGGTCCAGTTGGGCAGATCGCCCGGATCGAAAGCGGCCTGCAGCGCAGCGGACGCACCACTCAGATCGAGAATCAGCGAGGTGATATAGCCGGCGACGATACCGGTCAGGATCGGAATCAGCTTGAACATGCCGCGACCGAGCAAGGAGGCGAGAATGGTGACGGCCAGGGCGACTCCGGCGATGATGTAGGCTGTGGTTTCGGGCACCAGCCAGGCAGAGCCATCACCGGTGCGTCCTGACGCCATATGGATGGCGACGGGCGCAAGCACCAGACCGATCACCATGATCACCGGGCCGACGACGACCGGGGGCAGGAACCGGTGGAGAATGCCGCTGCCGAAGACCCGGACCAGCACGCTCAGGATAACGTAGAGCAGGCCGGCTGCCAGCAGTCCGCACATGGTGCCGGCAATGCCCCACTGGCCGACGCCGTAGATGATCGGCGCGATGAAAGCGAAGCTTGAAGCCAGAAATACGGGGACCTTGCCGCGGGTGATGACCAGGAAGATCAGCGTGCCAATCCCGGCAGTGAACAGGGCGACGTTGGGGTCCAGTCCGGTCAGCAGTGGCACCAGGACCAGGGCGCCAAAGGCGACGAACAGCATCTGGGCGCCGAGCAGGCCATCCTGCAGGCGGAAGTTGTAATCTGTGGGGGCGGGTTTTGCCTTCATGATGGGCTCCTGGACAGGTGGATGACGACCGGTATGGCAACCGGCAGGTTATTTGGTCCCGAAAATCTTGTCGCCGGCATCGCCGAGCCCGGGCAGGATATAGCCCTTGTCGTTGAGCCGCTCATCGATGGACGCGACATAGATGTCAACATCCGGATGGGCCTGCGTGACCCGCTCAATGCCTTCCGGCACGGCGACAAGAAACAGCCCGCGAATGCGCGTGCAGCCGGCTTCCTTGAGCATGTCGATACAGGCAACCAGCGAGCCGCCGGTGGCCAGCATCGGGTCGAGGATCAGGGCGGTACGATCATTCATCGCGCTGGCCAGCTTCTTGAAATAGGTGACCGGCTGGAGCGTTTCCTCATCGCGATAAAGGCCGACGACACTGACCCGGGCGCTGGGGAGCAGGTCGAGAACACCGTCCATCATGCCCAGCCCGGCCCGCAGAATCGGCACCACGGTGATTTTCTTTCCCTTGATCCGCTGAACCTGGACCGGACCGTTCCAGCCGGTGATGGTTTCCACTTCGGTCTCGAGGTCCTTGGTCGCTTCATAGGTCAGCAGCCGTGCGACCTCTGACGCCAGCTCACGAAAGTCCTTGGTGCTGATGTCCTGTTGCCGCATCAGACCGAGCTTGTGCTTGATCAGGGGGTGATCAGCCTCAAAAACTGCCATCGGAGTCTCCTTGTCAGGGGTGTTTGCGGAAATGCCGCCAAGCAGAATAAAAGCATCGAGTGCAACGGTCAAGAATTTAGCTGGGGTTGCCGGAAGGATAACGATGATAATTGCTTAACCTGCCGCGGAACCTGCTTTCTTTCTCCCCCGCAGATGCGCTATAGTCAACGGCTGACTTTTGCCCGGGATCCGGTATCCCGTGCATCTTTGCCCTGCAATCACAGGTTGCCTATGAAGCCGATAACCCTCAAGCAGCGCCTCGAATATGTTGCGCTGCGTGTTCTTGCCCCGCTGGTCAGGGTCCTGCCGCGTTCCCTGGCCCTGCGATGCGGGCGGACGACCGGATGGCTTGCCGGTCGGGTGTTACATGAGCGCCGGCGCCTGGCACAACAGAATGTTGCCCTGGCCCTGCCCGAATTGACCCCGGAGCAGGTCAGTGATCTGGTGTCCCGCAATTTCGTGCAGCTGGGCATGAGTGCCGTCGAGGCGTTGCGGCTGGACCTTCTCGATCCGGAAAACCTGACGCAGTATTTCGAACTTGAAGGGCTGGAACGGCTTGAAGAGGCCCTCGCCCTGCAGCGCGGGGTGATCCTGCTGACGGCGCACCTGGGTTTCTGGGAAGCCGGCCATTTTGTCTTTCCGGCCCTCGGGATCCCCCTGGATACCATCACCAAGCCGCTGAAAAACCGGCTGGTTGACGGGTACTTCCAGCAGATCAGAAGCCACTTCGGCGCCCGTACCCTCAACAGCCGCAAGGGCGCCCGGCGCATCCTCAAGGCACTGCAGCAAGGACGGGCGGTGGGTCTGCTGCTCGATCAGCACATTTCCCCTCCGGGTGCCGTCGCCGTTGATTTTTTCGGCCGCAAGGCTTTTACCACGACCGCCATCACCAGTATGGCCATGAAGCACCAGATCCCGGTGGTGCCAACCTTCTGCCTGCGCCTGCCGGATAACCGTTACCATGTCTGGGTGGAGCCGATGCTGCTGCTTGGCAACGACGACCCGGACGCCCTGACGGTCAATACCCAGTTGCTCACCGACGTCATCGAAGCCGCGGTGCGGCGCGATGCCAGCCAGTGGTTCTGGATGCACCGGCGCTGGCGCGGTGCCAGGAAGAAAAAAAAATCGCACAACCAGACTGTCGTAAAACGAAAGACGGAGAAATAAAGCGTTATGACCTTGCAACAGGAGATAGCAAAACGCCGGACCTTCGGCATTATCAGCCATCCGGATGCCGGAAAAACCACCCTGACGGAAAAACTGCTGCTGTTCGGCGGGGCGATTCAGATGGCCGGAACGGTCAAGGCGCGCAAGTCGAACCGCCATGCCACCAGTGACTGGATGAGCATTGAAAAGGAGCGGGGGATCTCGGTGTCTTCTTCGGTCATGAAATTTGAGTACCGGGACTATGAAATCAACCTCCTTGACACGCCCGGACACCAGGATTTTTCTGAAGACACCTACCGCGTCCTCACCGCGGTCGACAGTGCCCTGATGGTGATCGACAGCGCCAAGGGGGTGGAGCCGCAGACGGAAAAGCTGATGGAGGTCTGCCGCATGCGCAACACGCCGGTGCTGACCTTTATCAACAAGCTCGACCGGGAAGGTTTGTCTCCCCTTGATCTGCTTGCGGATATTGAAGAAAAACTGCAGATTGAATGCGCCCCGCTGTCGTGGCCGATCGGTATGGGCAAACGCTTCAAGGGGGTCTACAACCTTTACAGAAAAGAGCTGAACCTGTTCCGTCCCGGTGAGGATCGCCGCAAGGCGGATGTGGTGAAGATCGCAGATCTGGACAGCCCCGAGCTCGATCGACTGCTCGGCAGCCAGGCGCTGGAGCTGCGCGAGGATATCGACCTGCTCCAGGGAGCCGCCAATCCCTTCAAGCTGGAACAGTACCTGAAAGCCAACCAGACCCCGGTATTTTTTGGCAGCGCGATCAATAATTTCGGTGTCCAGGAAATGCTCGACGCATTCGTCGAGTTGGCCCCCGCACCCGGCATGCGCCAGGCGGCCGAGCGCATCGTTGCA
>JAWOIX010000139.1:0-42255 GCA_046484405.1 Pelovirga sp. | reverse complement strand
GGTCGGAACACTAATACGCTGTTATATTTTTGTCAATACGCTTTTTTATTTTTTTTAAAAAGGGTTTCCGTGTCCTCCGGATGAGCGTCATCTTGGTCCACCTAACAATTTGTTTTTACATTAAAAAAAAGTTTTTACGCGCGTCCGGACAAATGTGTAACGCTGTTTATTACAAATCTGGTTTTAATTTTTTATCGGGCATAATCAAGGCCGGTTACTTGCCCCCTGGAGGGCTGAATAAAATGAGGTTACGAAAAACGGCAGTCAGCATGGCCGTCATGAGACCCTGAGCCAGAGAGTGAAGGCCTGTTCGGCGGGGAAAAACGGCAGCGCGGCGGGGGGAGGGAACGGCACGGCCGGGACGGGCCTGGTCGTCCCTTGACTTGTTTCCTCTTTCGATGGTAAAAACCTCATTTTTATAAGTCCTTATATCTGCCTGACCGCATTCGGACACCGATTTCCTATGTATTTTCCCAGCAAAGAAGACTTTGTCCAGCTGGCACAGCAGGGCAACCTGATTCCGGTTTACCGTGAAATCCTGGCCGACATGGAAACGCCGGTTTCCGCCTTTCGCAAGATTGATGATGGGCGTAACGCCTTTCTCCTCGAATCCATTGAAGGCGGCGAGAGGTGGGCGCGCTATTCGTTTCTTGGTAGCGGCCCGGCGCGGATTATCCGTTATCGCGACCATTATTTTGAAATACTGTTTGACGGTGCGCTGGAAACGTCCGGCGAAGTTGCCGATCCCCTTGCGCATCTGCGTGAACTGATGGCCGTTTACCGGCCGGTTGAGGTCGCCGGGCTGCCGCTTTTCTGCGGTGGCGCAGTCGGCTATCTCGGCTACGACATGGTGCGCTTTGTCGAGGATCTGCCTGACGCCAACCCGCGCCAGATCGGCGGCTGGGATGCCTGTTTCATGCTCACCGACCGGGTGATTATCTTCGACAACATGCGCCAGAAGGTGAAGATCGTCTGCAATGTTCATCTGCATCAGGGGGATGATCCGGAAGAGGCCTACGCCGCTGCGCGGGAGCAGATCGATCAGCTGATCAGCCAGCTGCGGCAGCCGCTGCCGTACGGTGAGGTTGCCACCGCGGCACCGCCGCCGCTGCAGCTTGAGCCTAATTTTACCCCGGCGGAATTCGCCGCCGCCGTGGAGCGGTGCAAGGAGTATATCCGCGCCGGCGATATTTTCCAGGTGGTCCTCTCGCAGCGCTTCAGCGGTTCCTTCAGCGCCGATCCCTTTGACATCTACCGTGCCCTGCGCACGATCAACCCGTCCCCCTACATGTACTTCCTGCGCTTTGGCGAATCGATCGTCGTCGGTGCCTCCCCCGAGGTGCTGGTCCGCAAGGAAGGGAACCAGGTGGATGTGCGGCCGATTGCCGGCACCCGGCCACGCGGGCGGACCGATGCAGAGGACCTGCGCCTCGAGGAGCAGCTTCTTGCCGATCCGAAGGAACTGGCGGAACATATCATGCTGGTTGACCTCGGCCGTAACGACGTCGGTCGCGTGGCCCTGCCCGGCAGCGTCGAAGTCAGTGAGCTGATGGTGATCGAACGCTATTCCCATGTCATGCATATCGTCTCCAATGTGCGTGGCAAATTGCGCCCGGAGCTCGACAGCTTCGCGGTTTTTCGCGCGGCTTTTCCCGCCGGCACCCTGTCCGGTGCGCCGAAGATCAGGGCGATGGAAATCATCGATGAGCTGGAGCCGGTGCGGCGTGAGGTCTATGGCGGGGCGGTCGGCTATTTTTCCTTCAGTGGCAATATGGACCTGGCGATTGCCATCCGCACCCTGCAGATCGAGAAGGACCGCTGTTATCTGCAGGCCGGCGCCGGCATCGTTGCCGACAGCGATGCACAGATGGAATACCAGGAGACCCTCAACAAGGCGCGCGGCGTCAGGCGCGCCATTGAAATGGCCAACCGTGGACTGCTCTAGCGAAATGGAACCCGTTCGATGCTGCTGATGATCGATAACTACGACTCCTTTACCTACAACCTGGTGCAGTATTTCATGGAGTTGGGTGAAGAGGTTCAGGTTTACCGTAACGACAAGATTACCCTGGAGCAGATCGCCGCCCTGGCACCGGCGCAGCTGGTCCTGTCCCCGGGTCCCTGTACCCCGGCGCAGGCGGGGATCTCTATCGCCGCGATCAAGCGCTTTGCCGGTGTGATTCCGATCCTTGGCATCTGTCTCGGCCACCAGGCGATTACCGAGGCCTTTGGGGGGGAAGTGGTGCGCGCCGAGCGGCTGATGCACGGCAAAACCAGCCCGATCGAACATGACGGCAGCGCCCTTTACCGGGGGCTGTCCAATCCCTTTACCGCGACCCGCTATCACTCGCTGCTGGCCCGCCGTGCAAGTTTTCCCGCCAGCCTGAAAGTCACCGCGTGGACGGCGGAAGGCGAGATCATGGGTCTCGAACACAGTGATCTGCCGGTCTGGGGGGTGCAGTTCCATCCCGAATCGATCCTCACGGTCGAGGGGAAGACACTCCTCGGCAACTTTCTGCGGTTAAGTCGCACGGAGGGGAGCAGATGATCAGAACCGCGATCGGTGCCCTGGTGGAGGGCAAAAACCTGAGCGAACAGGAAATGATCGATGTGATGACGCAGATCATGGGCGGTGAAGCGACCCCGGCACAGATTGGTGCTTTTGTCACCGCTCTGCGCATGAAGGGCGAGACGATCGCCGAGATCGTCGGTGCCGCCCGGGTGATGCGCGCTCATGCCACGCCGATCGAGGTCGGAGCCACCCTGGGAATGGACCGGGATGATATCAACCTCGACCGGGAAACCATCCTCGACACCTGTGGTACCGGCGGGAGCGGCACCCGCAGCTTCAACATCTCCACCACCGTGGCGCTGGTGGTGGCGGCCTGCGGGGTCAAGGTGGCCAAGCATGGCAACCGCAGCGTATCCTCAGCCTGCGGCAGTGCCGATGTCCTGGAACAGCTCGGGGTCAAGCTCGATATCCCGCCGGCCCGGGTTGCCCAGTGCATTGACCAGGTCGGTGTCGGTTTTCTCTTTGCGCCGGCGTTGCACGGGGCGATGAAGTACGCCATCGGCCCGCGCCGCGAGATCGGCATCCGCACAATCTTCAATATTCTCGGCCCCCTGACCAACCCGGCGCGGGCCAATCGGCAGGTGCTCGGGGTCTATCGCGCCGACCTGGTGGAAAAGGTCGCAAAGGTGCTGTTTTCCCTCGGCTGCCGGGCCGGGTTTGTCGTCCACGGCAGTGACGGCATGGATGAGATCACCCTGACCGGATCGACCCTGGTGGCCACCATCGATCGGGCCGGGGTGTCATTGACGACCATTACGCCCGAGCAGTTCGGCTTCAGCGTCTGTGCCCTGAAGGATCTGCAGGGGGGGGATGCGGTGCGCAATGCCACGATCGTACGGGAGATTCTTTCCGGCACGACCGGGCCACAACGTGATATTGTATTACTTAACAGTGGCTACGCCCTGGTCGCGGCCGGCGAGGCGGACTCGGTGGCGGACGGCATCAGCATGGCGGCGGCGGCGCTTGACAGTGGCCGGGCCGCCAGGGTTCTGGGAGAGCTGGTACGGATGACCCAAGAATGATACTGGACCGGATACTGCAGACAAAAGCAGAGGAAATCGCTGCGGCGCGCGCCAGCCAGCCCCTCGCCGAGCTGGCCCGGCGGATTGGTGACCTGGAGGATATTCCGCGCGGTTTCGCCCGGGCGTTGCGTGCCATGGCGGCATCGGGGGGGACGGCGATCATCGCCGAAGTGAAGAAGGGATCGCCGTCGAAGGGAGTTATCCGTGCCGATTTCGATCCGCTGGATATTGCCGAACAATATCAGCAGGGTGGCGCCACCTGCCTGTCGGTGCTGACCGACCAGGACTATTTTTACGGTCATCTGCGCTATCTCGGACTGATTCGCGAGCAGGTTTCGCTGCCGCTGCTGTGCAAGGACTTCATCATCGATGCCTATCAGCTCTACCAGGCGCGCCTGGCCGGGGCCGATGCGGTTCTGCTGATAGCCGCCGCCCTCAGCGACGCGCAGATCCGCGCCCTCGCGGAAGAGGCACGCAGCCTGCGGCTGGATACGCTGCTCGAGGTGCATGATGCCGAGGAGCTGGAGCGGTCCCTGAAACTGCCGGTGGATCTGATCGGCATCAACAATCGCGACCTGCGCACCTTCGTCACCGACCTGACGATCTGCGAACAGCTCGCCGGGCGGGTACCGCCGGAGCAGCTGGCGGTCGCCGAAAGCGGCATCAGCTCCCGTGCTGACATCGAGCGCATGCAGCGCGCCGGAGCCCGGGCCTTCCTCATCGGCGAGAGCCTCATGCGCGAAACGGACATCGCCGGAAAACTGCGTCAGCTGCAGGGAGAAGAGTAACCCGTATGGCGACGACCCGAATTAAAATCTGCGGCATCACCAGCCTCGCCGATGCGCTGGCGGCGGTTGCTGCCGGTGCTGATGCCCTGGGCTTTGTCTTTTATCCGCAAAGCCCCCGTTATGTGGCACCGGACACCGTGGCGAGGATCGTTGCGCAGCTTCCTCCCTTTGTGTCGACGGTTGGACTGTTCGTCAACGCCAGTTCCGTGAAGATTCACCAGACCATGGTCCAGACCGGCCTGCAGCTGGTGCAGCTGCATGGCGACGAGGCGATCGAGGACTGCTGTATCTCTACCTACCCGGTGATCAAGGCGCTGCGCGTGCGCGATGCCGCTTCCTTCCGCCATGCCGAAGACTACCCTGTCGCCGCCCTGCTCCTAGACGCCTGGTGCGACGAACAGTATGGCGGCACGGGTACCCAGTTTGACTGGCAGCTGGTGGCACAGCTGCAAATCACCAGGCCGATCATCCTCGCCGGCGGGCTCAACCCGGGCAACGTGGCCGCGGCGATCCGCCAGGTGAAGCCTTACGCCGTCGATGTCTCCAGCGGTGTTGAAAGCCGGCCAGGCTGCAAGGATGCCAGCCTGGTGGCGCAATTTGTTGAACAGGTGAGGAACGCATGACCTACCATTACCCGGACGAGCGCGGCCATTTCGGTCAGTACGGCGGCCGCTATGTTGCCGAAACCCTCATGCCGGCGCTGCTGGAACTCGAAGAGGCCTATGCGGCGGCCCGGCAGGATCCGGCCTTTCAGGAGGAGATCGATTACTACCTCACGCATTACGTCGGTCGTCCCAGCCCGCTCTACTATGCCGAACGCCTGACCCGGCAGCTTGGCGGGGCAAAGATTTACCTGAAGCGCGAGGACCTCAACCACACCGGCGCCCACAAGGTCAACAATACCGTCGGGCAGATTCTCCTTGCCCGCCGGATGGGCAAAAAAAAGGTGATTGCCGAAACCGGCGCCGGCCAGCATGGTGTCGCCACGGCGACGGTCGCCGCGCTGTTCGGGATGGACTGCGAAATTTTCATGGGGCGGGAGGACATCCGCCGGCAGTCACTGAACGTCTTTCGCATGAAGCTGCTCGGTGCCCGGGTGACGGAGGTGACCAGCGGCACGGCGACCCTCAAGGATGCGATGAACGACGCCCTGCGCCACTGGGTGACCCATGTGCGCGACACCTTTTACGTGATCGGCACGGTGGCCGGTCCACACCCTTATCCATTGATGGTGCGCGACTTTCAGGCGGTGATCGGGCGCGAGACGAAAGAGCAGATCCTCGCGGCAGAGGGACGCCTGCCCGACGTGGCGGTGGCCTGTATCGGTGGCGGTTCCAATGCCATCGGCCTGTTCTACCCGTTCATCGAGGATGCACAGGTCCGTCTGCTCGGGGTCGAAGCTGCCGGGCTGGGGATCGCCAGCGGCAAGCATGCGGCCTCTCTCTGCGCCGGCTCCCCCGGTGTTCTGCACGGCAACAAAACCAGTCTGCTGCAGGATGACGACGGGCAGATCCAGCACGCCCACTCCATTTCCGCCGGCCTGGATTATCCCGGCGTCGGGCCGGAACATGCCCATCTTAACGCCCTGGCACGGGCTGACTATGTCGCAGTCAGCGATGATGAGGCCCTCGCGGCCTTTCGTCGTTTGACCGAGATCGAGGGAATTATCCCTGCCCTTGAAAGTGCCCACGCCATCGCCGAGGTGATCAAGCTGGCACCCACCCTGCCACCGGAGCAGATCATCGTGGTCTGCCTGTCGGGGCGTGGTGACAAGGACATCAATACTGTCGCGGAAGCGATGAAAGTCGAGTTGTAATGAAATTTACCGAGTTGAATCTGCCGGAATCTGTCGCCCGCGGGATTGGCGACGCCGGCTTCGAAACCCTTACCCCGGTCCAGCAGGAGTCGATTCCCCTGGCCCTGCAGGGGCGGGATGTCGCGGCCCAGGCGCAGACCGGCACCGGCAAGACCGCCGCCTTTCTGATTTCCATGTTCTGCCGTCTGCTGGCCAGTGAACGTCCCACCGGCGCCAACCCCCGTGCCCTGGTGATGGCGCCGACCCGTGAGCTGGTCGTCCAGATCTGCCAGGATGCCGAGACTCTCGGCCGCCACACCGGCATCAAGGTCCAGCCGATCTTCGGCGGGGTCGATTATGAAAAACAGCGTCAGGCCCTGCGCGACGGGGTGGATATCATCGTCGCGACCCCGGGACGCCTGATCGATTATTTCAAGCAGCGGGTCTTTTCCCTGAAGCAGGTCGAGGCGCTGGTCATCGATGAAGCGGATCGCATGTTCGACATGGGGTTTATCAAGGACCTGCGCTACCTGCTGCGGCAGCTGCCGCCCTTCGAGAAACGTCAGACGATGCTGTTTTCCGCCACCCTGTCACCGCAGGTCATGGAACTGGCCTACGAATTCATGAACCTGGCGGAGCGGGTCGAGATTGCTCCGGAACAGGTCTCGGCGACGGGCATCGACCAGATCCTCTACCACGTGTCGCGGCGCGAGAAATTTGCCCTGCTTCTTGGCCTGCTCAAAAGTGACGCCAACGCCCTGCGGGTGATGATCTTTGTCAATACCAAGGTTGAAGCCGAGCGGCTTAACGCCCTGCTCGAGGCCAACGACTTCTCCAGTGCGGTGTTGTCGGGAGACATTCCGCAGAAAAAGCGGATGCGTATCCTCGACCAGTTCAAGCTTGGCAGCATTACCTTCCTGGTGGCAACCGATGTCGCTTCGCGCGGCATTCATGTGGATCAGGTCACCCACGTGATCAACTATGATCTGCCCCAGGACCGCGAGGATTATGTCCACCGTATCGGCCGGACCGCGCGCGCCGGTGCGGTCGGCCGGGCGATCAGCTTTGCTGACGAGGAAACCGTCTATGTGCTGCCCGAGATCGAGGACTATCTCGGCTTCAAGATTCCCAGCGAGATGCCGCTGGATGAAGATTTCTGTTTCGTCTACAAGCGGGCCCGTCCGAAAAAGAAACGCCCCGTGATTGACAAGCCGGTCGAGCCGCGCAAGCGCAAGCGCCCCCTGCGGCGCAAAAAGCCGAAGCCGGCCGGGGGTGGTCAGGCCTCCGGGCCAGCGTCCGGTGCGGCGGATTGACGCTCGGCCGGGCAATGTCCAGAAAATGATTGAAACGCCCCTGCCGAATCGACTAAGCTGACTCCGCAGCTGTAAAATAGGTTAATGGTCTAACCAGTCAGCAAGGAAGAAAACAAATTATTATGTCACGTCTTGCAACCACCTTCGCCGCCCTGCAGCAACGCGGTGAACCGGCCCTGATCCCGTTTATCACTGCCGGCGATCCGACCCCGGAGCTGACCGTGGAGCTGATCCGCACCCTCGCCGGGGCCGGCGCGGACGTGATTGAACTCGGCATCCCGTTCTCCGATCCGATGGCCGACGGTCCGACCATTCAGGCCTCCTCGGAACGGGCCCTGGCCGCCGGAACCACCCTGCCGAAGGTCTTGCAGATTGTCGCCGCGGCGCGCACCGGACTGGACCTCCCGCTTGTGCTGATGGGGTATTACAACCCGGTCTACCGTTACGGGGTCGAGCGGTTCGCCCGGGATGCTGTGGCTGCGGGGGTCGATGCCCTGCTGCTGGTTGATCTTCCCCCCGAGGAAGCGGACGAGATCCGTCCCGCCCTTGATGCCGCCGGCCTGACCCTGATCACCCTGCTGGCTCCGACCACGCCGCCGGCCCGGACCAGGCGTCTCGCGGCCGCTGCCGGGGGGTATATTTACTACGTCTCGATGACCGGTGTGACCGGCACCCAGGCGGTATCTCCCGCCGCTATCCGCGTGGCCGTGGAGGAACTCAAAGGGTTAACCGATGTGCCGGTGGCCGTGGGCTTCGGCATCACCACCGCTGCCGATGCCCGGGCTGTCGGCGCGTTTGCCGATGGCGTTGTGGTCGGTAGCGCGCTGGTCAGGATTATTGCCGCACAGGGTGACGGTCCCGGGCTCCTGCCGGCCGTTGCCGCCTTTACCCGGGAACTCAAGCAGGGCATGCAACGCAGCGCGGATTAAAAGATGATCGGCCGATCGTGGGTGTCGGCTGGTGCAGACGTATAGGTTTTTCATGCATCGATAAAAAGGATGTTCCATGGTCTGGTTTCGAAAAAAAACGGCATTGACCGCTTCGGTCGAGAAGAAAAATGTGCAGGTGCCGGAGGGAGTCTGGACAAAGTGCAAGAATTGTCAGGAAATCATCTATTGCAAGGAAATTGAGCGCAATCTGAATGTCTGTCCCAAGTGCGACTACCATTTCCGCATTGGTGCACGGGAGCGGATTGCCCTGATCCTCGATGAGGGGAGCTTCGTCGAGATGGATGCCAGGATGCGTTCTGTCGACTTCCTCGACTTCAAGGATTCGAAAAAATACAAGGAACGGATCAAGGCGGCCGTCAAGAAGGCGGGGGATGGCGATGCGGTGATCTGCGGCGAGGGCAAGATCGACGATCTGCCCGTTGTCGTCGCGGTCTTCGACTTCTCCTTTATGGGGGGGAGCATGGGATCCGTGGTCGGCGAAAAAATCACCCGGGCGATTGAGAAGGGGCTGCAGACCAATGCGCCGGTGCTGGTGTTTTCCTCGTCCGGCGGCGCGCGCATGCAGGAGAGTATTCTCTCCCTCATGCAGATGGCCAAAACCAGTGCCGCCCTGGCGCGCCTCAAGGCGGCGGGAATCCCCTTTATTTCGGTTCTCACTGACCCGACGACGGGTGGCGTAACGGCCAGCTTTGCCATGCTCGGCGACCTGAACATTGCCGAACCGCGTGCCCTGATCGGTTTTGCCGGTCCGCGGGTGATCGAGCAGACCATCCGCCAGACTCTCCCGGAGGGGTTCCAGCGTTCCGAATATCTGCTCGAACACGGCATGATCGATATGATCGTCCCGCGTAAGGAGATGAAAAAGACCCTGTCACAGATCCTGCGAATTTTCACCAAAAGCTGAACCGGCGATGCTCCCGGATCATCGCGACAGTCTTGACTATCTCTATTCGCTGCGATTTTTCGGGATCAAGCTGGGCCTCGACAACGTGCGCAGGCTGCTTGACCGGGTCGGCAATCCCCAGGCTGATCTGCGCATCATCCATGTCGCCGGGACCAACGGCAAGGGGTCGACCGCGGCTGCCCTGGCGAGCATCTTCCATGTTGCCGGGATAGCGGCCGGACTCTACACCTCACCCCACCTGCACCAGTTTACCGAACGGATCCGCATTGATACCGACCAGCTGGCCATGGACGAGGCAGTGGCGTTAATCGAGGAAGTACGGCCCCACGCTGCCGCCCTGCAGGCAACCTTTTTCGAGGTGACCACGGTGATGGCCCTGCTCAGCTTCCGCCGCCATGGTCTTGAGTGGGCGATTCTCGAGTGCGGTATGGGCGGGCGTCTCGATGCGACCAATGTGGTAACGCCGGAACTCTGCCTGATCACCCCCATCGCCCTCGATCACACCCGTCACCTCGGCGCCACCCTGGAGCTGGTGGCGGCGGAAAAGGCCGGCATCATCAAGCCCGGCGTCACCGTCATCAGTGCCCGGCAGAGTGCCGCGGCGCAAGCGGTGCTGCGCCAGCGCTGTACGCAGCTGAACAGCCCGTTGCTGCTTGCCGATCGCGATTACCACTGGCAGTCGCAGGCTGGGGGCTTCAGCCTGTCCGCGCCCGGCGTGGAGTTGGCCGCTGTCCAGCCGGGACTGCCCGGCCGGCACCAGCACCAGAACCTGGCCCTGGCCGCCACGGCGGCGGGCTGGCTGCAGCAGCGCGGGCTGCCGGGCACGGCTGCGCAGCTGCGCAGTGCCCTTGAGCGGGTCTGCTGGCCAGGGCGGCTGGAGTGGCTGCCGCAGAGGATTCTTCTCGACGGGGCGCATAACCCTGCCGGTGCGGAGATCCTCGCCGACTACCTGGCGGAACAGAATTTTGCCGAAGTCCACCTGGTCTTCGGCTGCAAGGCAGACAAGGAGGTCGCGGCGATGCTGCGCCTGTTGCTCCCGCACTGCCAGGCTCTCTATGCCACCTGCCCGCCGCTGGACGAGAGCGCGGATCCTGCTGCGCTCGCCGCCCTGGGACGCTCCGCCGGGGTTCCGGCCGAGGCTTGCGGAACGCCCCTTGCGGCCCTGAACCTGGCCCTGAGCGCGCGTTCGGCGGACGGCGTGATCCTCGTTGCCGGATCTCTTTTCCTCGTCGCTGCTGTGCGAGAGGCCCGCGTCGCCTCCTGCGCGACGACGGCGATCTGCCGCTGACCCTGCGCCCGGATAGCCCTTATGTTGATGCGCCTGACCGTTCTCTTGACCTTTATCTGCTGCTGCGGCGCCCTGCCGGTGGCAGCGGACAGCCGTGCGGTCAGTCGCGAAGAACCGATCACCCTCGAAGCCGATCAGTTGCATTTCGATCGCACCCGGCAGACCTACGAGGCCAGCGGCAACGTCAGGATGACCCAGGGGGAGATGGAACTGTCCGGGGAGCAGATGCACTGGAACCGGCTGACCGGGGAGATGACGGCGCGTGGCGATGTGCGTTTTCTGTCGGCGACGGAAACCTTGAGCGGTGCTGCGGCCTGTTACAATCTCACGACGGGGACCGGCCAGGTCGAGGACGGCTATTTCTTTCTCCACGATGACAACCTGCATGTCCGTGGTTCGCTCATCGAACAGCTGGCAGAAAACGACTACCGCATCACCGCCGGCACCCTGACCACCTGCGACGGCACCGTCCCGGCGTGGAAGTTCGGCGCCAGCCGCATCGATGTGACCATGGGAGGCTACGCCCGTGCCCGCAATACCCTGTTTTATCTCAACGATATTCCGGCATTCTATTTTCCCTACCTGATCTACCCGGCAAAAACCGAGCGTGAGTCGGGACTGCTGGTGCCGTCCGTCGGCTACTCGAAAAAGCGCGGTTTCGGGTATGGCGGTGCCTATTACCAGGTGATCGACATCAACCAGGATGCGACCTTTTTTCTTGATTATTTTTCCACGATGGGGGTCGGCAAGGGGGTGGAATACCGCTATATCTTTGCCGGCGACCAGGCCGGGGAGGCGCGCGCCTACCATATTGACGTGGAACGGCTCGACGAGGAACGTATCGATGCGGAACGTTACGCACTCGAGTGGCAGCACAGCGGCACCCTGCCGGCTGACGTCAGGGTCGTGGTCGATGCCCTCTACGTCAACGATGACGAGTATTTCCGGGATCTGGGCGGGGTCGCCGGCGACTATAACCGTGACGAGGTCGAGTCGCGCCTGTCCCTGACGAAAAACTGGCAGTATTATCATCTTGGCGGGTTGCTGCATTACACCAGGAATCTGCAGGCAGACCAGGATACGACCCTGCAGGTCCTTCCCCGGGTGACCTTCGCCGCGTCCCGGCGCAGCATTGCCACGACCCGGCTGTCTTATGCCATGGCCGCGGAATACACGAATTTCTGGCGCCGCGAGGGGTTGACCGGTGAACGCCTGATGGTGCGCCCGGAGCTTACCTACAACGCCGAGATTTTCAATCTGCTCAGCGTCGCCCCGTCCGTCGCCTATCGCCAGCGCTACTACTGGGGACTCAACGACACCGCCGGCAGTACCGAAAAAGGGATTGCCGAGTTTACCACGGAGATTGCCACCCCCCCGCTGCAGCGCACCTACCGGCTGGCCAACGGGCGTCTGCGTCATGCCCTCTATCCGGAAATCGTCTACAGTTATATCCCCGAAGTGAATCAGGAACGCTTGCCGGACTTCGATCTCTACGACCGGATTGCTGAACAGAACCGTTTTGAGTATGCTCTGGTGCAGCGTCTGCGTCTGCGTCACGATAGTGCCGACGGCCGTCATTCCTACCGGGATCTGCTCTACCTGCGCCTGGCGCTGCTGCAGCACCTGGCCGACGACAGTCGCCCGCAGGGCTTCGGTGACCTGCGGGCGCAGTTGACCCTGCAGCCGACGGCAGGCAGCCGGGTCGCCGCCGATCTGACCATTGATTCGCGCAGCGGCGAACAGATCCGCCTGCTCAGCGAAGGGGCAATCCAGGATCGCGCCGGCAACCGACTGGCCCTCAGGTACAATGTCGAACGGGAGAAGGCGCTCGAGTATGCTGCGGTCAACCTCGGTCTGGCAGTGTTGCGACCGCTGTATTTTGACTACGAACAACGCTATGATCTGTACAACAATGACCAGCTGGAGCAGCTCCTTGGCGTCGAATACCGCCACCAGTGCTGGAGCGTGCGCCTGGATCTGCGGGAGCGCACCGATGGCGAGCGCTCCTTTATGTTGACCTTTTCCCTGCTCGGCATCGGGGCGGTTGGCGGCCTCGGCGGCAACCTCGGTGGCATCTGAGCGGGCCGGGGTTTTCTTGGATTGACCTTGAGAAGGCAGAATGCGAAGCTGGGAGCAACCCCAAAAACGGGATGGTTCGATGAATGGAGCAGGTTGTGGCCGCAGAGCGTGAACCGGTGTTGACCGGCAGAAATAATCTGTTGACTGTCGCCCTGCTGGTGGTCATTGCGCTGATGTTCGCCTACGCGGTGTTCGGTAACCGCGGAATATTGCGGATAATCCAGGCACAACGTCAACAGCAGCAGCTGCAGCAGCAGCTGACTGAACTGCAGCAGCAGCAGCAGCAGTTGCGCCGCGAGATTGAACGCTTGAACAACGACAGGGATTACTGGGAGCAGCTTGCGCGGACCCGGCTGGGGATGGTGCGTGAGGGTGAGTTGATCTACTATGTTCCCGAGGCAACAGACAGGGAGAGAGGCAGTAAGTGATAAAAGACGAATTACGTGCGGTGCTGGCGGCGGCGTTGCAAGACTGTTACCAGCAGGGGCTTCTGGTTGCCGGCGAGATTCCCGCCGAGATCCAGCTGGAAGTACCGAAGAACCCGGAACATGGTGATTATGCCACCAATTTGGCCATGACCCTGGCCAGGGCGGAGCGCAAGGCGCCCCGGCAGATCGCCGAGATCCTCGCCGGAGCCGTGCGCGCCTCGCCACTGCTGGCTGCGGTCGAGATTGCCGGCCCCGGTTTTATCAACTTCCGTCTCGCCGGCAGCTGCTGGGAGGAGACCCTGCACCGGATTATCCGGCTGCAGGAGGCGTACGGGCGCAGCCGTGTCGGCAATGGCATCAAGGTCCAGGTTGAATTCGTCAGCGCCAATCCGACCGGCCCCCTCCATATCGGCCACGGCCGCGGCGCGGTGGTCGGTGATGCCCTGGCGGCGGTCCTGGAGGCGGCCGGCTTTGAGGTGCAGCGTGAGTACTACATCAACGACGCGGGCAACCAGGTGCAGACCCTCGGGCGCAGTATTCTGTTGCGTCTGCGGGAACTGTCCGGCGAGACGATCCTGTTCCCCGAAGATGGCTACCAGGCGCAGTACATCATCGAGCTGGCGACCGAACTGCAACAGCAGGGCGGGTTGCCCGCCGGTCTTGACGAAGATGCCGCGGTCGAACATTGCGCCGGCTTCGGCGTCAGCCGGATCCTCACCTGGATCGCCGCTGACCTGGAATCTTTCGGGATCACCTTTGACCGCTGGTACAGTGAGAAAACCCTCTACGAGCGCAACCTGGTGGCAGAGGAACTCGCCCGTCTCAAGGAGAAGGGTCTGACCTTCGAGGATGAGCAGGCCCTGTGGCTGCGGACCACCACCTACGGCGATGACAAGGACCGTGTGCTGATCAAGTCGGATGGCAGTTATACCTATTTCGCCTCTGATGTCGCCTATCACATGGAAAAGTTTGACCGCGGCTTCGACCGGGTCATCGACGTCTGGGGCGCCGACCATCACGGTTATATTCCGCGCATGAAGGCGATGCTCGCCGGTCTCGGGCTGCCGCCGGAGGCCCTTGAGGTGCTGCTGATTCAGATGGTGAACCTGCTGCGCGATGGTCAGCCCTATGTCATGGGGAAGCGCTCCGGTAACTTTATTACCCTGCGCGAGGTTATCGATGAGGTCGGTCGGGACGCCTGCCGCTTCTTCTTCCTGATGCGCCGCTGTGACAGCCAGCTTGATTTCGATCTCGAACTGGCCAAGCAGAACAGCAGTGACAACCCGGTGTTCTATGTCCAGTATGCCCATGCCCGGATCTGCAGCATTTTGCGCAATGCGGCAGAGCTGGGGATTGCGGTCCCCGCGCCGGAGCAGTTTGATTTCAGCCTGCTGACCCTCGCCGAGGAGATCGCCATGGTCCGCCAGCTGTCACGCTTTCCCGAGTGTGTCGAAGGGGCCGCTCTGCACTATGAGCCGCACCGGCTGATTTTTTACCTGCAGGATCTCGCCGCCGCGCTCCACAGCTACTACAATCGCCACCGGGTGCTGGTTGACGATCTGCCGACGACCGGGGCGCGGCTCTACCTGGTCAATGCGGTACGGATAGTACTGGCCAATGCACTGCGTATTCTCGGCGTGTCAGCGCCGGAACAGATGTAACGAAAGGTGAGGGCAGGATGCAGAACATGACGAAAACACGGACGCAGCGGCGCCTGGAAAAACGCCAGGCAATCATCCTGCTGGTGCTGGTGCTGGTGGCATCGCTGGCCAGTTTTGTCGTCGGGGTGATGGTTGGCCGCCGTGGTGCCGAGCGCGAATTTACCGCCCAACTCAAGGATCAGCAGGAGGCCGTGCGGGTCGTTCAGGTTCCCGCCACGGCACAGCCACCGGCTGCGGCGCCCGCCAGTGCGGCAGCGGTGTCCCGGGATCCCGCCGTCGAAACGGTCATCGAGGCTGCGCGGCTGAGTTTCTATGATGATCTGGTACGTGATTCACTACCTCTGGGCAGCGGTATCAACGAGGCGCCGCCGGCCAAGGTCGAACCGCAGTCCGAAGTTACGCCGCCCCTCGATCTCGCCGACGGGCCGATAACCGTCAGGACGTCGGCACCGGCAGTCGCCGCCGCAAGTCCGGCGGCGCAGGCGCAGGTGCAACAGGCCGCGCCCGCTGCCGCTGAGGAGGTGCCCGAAACTATTCCGGCGGCAGCGGCGCAGGGGACCCATGCGGTGCAGATCGGTTCGTTTGCCGCCCTCGGGGATGCTGCCGCCCTGCGCAAAACCATGCAGGACAAGGGCTATCCCGCCTTTCTCGCGGAAGCCGACCTGGCGGAGCGGGGCATCTGGTACCGCGTGCGAATCGGCCCCTACGCCAGTGCCGACACGGCCGGGACGGTGGCAAGGATGCTCCTTGAGAAGGAAAAAATCGAGGGCTTCGTGACCCGCCAGACGCCCTAGAAACAAAACCCGCGGCCGGCGTTTTTTTCTTGACATTTGCGTGACCGGAGACTATTTTCCAGTGCTCATGTCGCGGGATGGAGCAGTCTGGTAGCTCGTCGGGCTCATAACCCGAAGGTCGGGGGTTCAAATCCCTCTCCCGCAACCAAGCAGATTATCTCCTGTCGGAGGTTGTCATAGATCTGGCGGTGTAGCTCAGTCGGTTAGAGCATGCGGCTCATATCCGCAGTGTCCGGAGTTCGAATCTCTGCACCGCCACCACTATAAAAAGCCCTTCCCGCCGGAAGGGCTTTTTTTTTGCCGACCGGGTGACCGTTGCCCGTCAGGAAGACGGATGACCTTGTGCCAGCTTGAAAAAACCGTTTTACACGCTCTTCCTGACGGGGTGAGACGTGTCGTTGTGGCGGTCTCCGGCGGGATTGATTCCGTGGTCCTGCTCCATCTGTTGCAGCGGATCAGCGCTTCTCGCCCGCTTTCCCTGACGGTGGCGCATCTCAACCACCGCATCCGCCCGCAAGGAGAGGCTGACGCCCGTTTTGTGGCGCAGCTTTGCACCGATCTGCAGCTTGCCTGCTGCATCGAGAGCTGTGACGTGCCGGCCCTGGCGCGGCGCGAAAAAATCAGCCTGGAAATGGCCGGCCGCCAGGCCCGCCGCCGGTTTCTGCAGCAGGTTGCCACGGACCATCAAGCCGGGCGGGTGGCCCTCGGGCATCATCGCGACGATCAGGTTGAAACCGTTCTTCTGCGCCTGTCACGTGGCAGTGGTGTGACCGGTCTGGCAGGGATGATGCTGGACGACGGGCTCTGGTGGCGCCCCCTGCTCGAGTGCAGCCGTCAGCAACTGGCGGCCTACGCCGCCAGCCATCGGCTGGCCTGGGTGGAGGACGCAACCAACCGTGATCCGGACTTTGTCCGCAACCGTCTGCGCAGCCGGGTGGTTCCGCAGTTGCAGAAGATCAATCCGCGATTTGCCGAACGGCTGGGCGAACTGACCCGCCAGGTCCGCGCGGAAGAAGACTACTGGCAGCGGCAGGTGGAGGATCACTTTGCCGCTGCGCTGCTGGCCGCCGGTGACGGTCTGCGGCTGTCCTGCGCCGTGCTGCTGGACGCTCATCCGGCCTTGCGCATGCGCCTGCTGCGTGAGGGGCTGCGCCGCGTTCGTGGGCACCTGCAGGGGATCGAAGCGATTCATCTGCATGCCATCGACAGTCTGATCGGGGGCTCCCGCAGCCAGGCACAGCTCGATCTGCCGGGATGCTGGGTGGCCCGGCGTTACGGGGCGCTCTGGTTGCGCGACCATCCTGCGATGCAGCAACCCCACTTCGAGGTGCCACTGACAGTGCCGGGCAGCACCTCCCTGCCCGGCGGGCAGGTTCTGCAGGCCTCTCTTGCCGGCGCGGCGGGCGCAGAGTCGCAGAACTGTGTTGAGTTTGCCCTGGAGCAGTTGCCTGGCGAGCTCTATGTCCGGAACTGGTGCAGCGGTGACCGCCTTGAGCCTCTCGGCATGGTTGGGCAGAAGCGCCTCAAGCGGCTGTTTTCCGACCTGCGGGTCGAGCGCGAAGAGCGTTTCCTGGTGCCGCTGCTGTACAGCGGCACCACCCTCCTCTGGGTCGCCGGACTGCGGCGTTCACGGCATGCCGTGGCAGATGGTTGCGCCGGGCCGGTTTTGCGCATCAAACTCATCCGGCGTGACAGAAAAGCGGACAAATAACCTTGTGGGTACAGTCTCTTTATGGTAGATTTTTCCGCTAGTTTCAGACAATTCCTCGGTGCGGTCGGATCGCGCTCAAGCCTTTGTAATTCCCTATAGGGGGTCAATACGTGAGCCAATTTCAGAAAAATTTAGCCCTGTGGCTGGTCATTTCGCTGTTGATGATCATGCTTTTTAATATGATGACCCAGAAGCAGGAAGAACAGCGGCCGATCAACTATACCGAGTTTCTCGATGCCGTTGACAATGACCGGGTTGTCAGTGTCATCTTCCAGGGCGGTCAGGTCTCTGGAACGCTCGATGACGGCAGCAAATTCCTCACCCACGTTCCCCGCGACGAGGAACTGCTCCCGGCGTTGAAACAGCGTGGCATCATCATTGAAGCCAAGCCCGTCGATGACCAGGGTTTCTGGTTTACCCTGCTGATTTCCTGGGGCCCGATTCTGCTTCTGATTGCTGTGTGGATCTTCTTCATGAGGCAGATGCAGTCCGGTGGTGGCAAGGCGATGAGTTTCGGCAAAAGCAAGGCGAAGCTGCTCACCGATACCGCCGGCCAGGTGACGTTCAAGGATGTTGCCGGTGTTGACGAGGCCAAGCAGGAGCTTGTCGAAATCGTCGAATTTCTCCGTGACCCAAAGAAATTTACCAAGCTGGGTGGCAAGATTCCCAAGGGGGTGCTGCTCGTCGGTTCTCCGGGGACCGGCAAGACGCTGCTGGCACGCTCGGTTGCCGGCGAGGCCGGGGTCCCGTTCTTTACCATCTCCGGTTCCGATTTCGTCGAGATGTTTGTCGGGGTCGGCGCCAGCCGGGTGCGCGACCTGTTTCTGCAGGGGAAAAAGAATGCTCCATGCATTATTTTCATCGATGAAATCGACGCCGTCGGTCGTCATCGGGGAGCCGGTCTGGGCGGCGGACATGATGAGCGCGAGCAGACCCTGAATCAGCTCCTTGTTGAGATGGACGGTTTTGAGTCGAACGAGGGGGTCATCCTGGTCGCGGCAACCAACCGTCCCGACGTGCTTGACCCGGCCCTGCTGCGCCCCGGCCGCTTTGACCGCCAGGTGGTTGTGCCGCGCCCCGATGTCAAGGGCCGGCAGAAAATCCTGCAGGTTCATTCGCGCAAGGTGCCGATGGCGGACGATGTCAATCTCGGCATCGTTGCCAAGGGAACCCCCGGTTTTTCCGGTGCCGATCTGGCCAACCTGATCAATGAAGCCGCCCTCCTTGCGGCGCGCGGCAACAAGCTCGCGGTCTCCATGCATGATCTCGAGGCAGCCAAGGACAAGGTGATGATGGGGGCCGAGCGGCGCTCCATGGTGATCACCGAAGAAGAGAAAAAGGTCACCTCCTATCACGAAGCCGGCCATGCCCTGATCTCCCTGCTGACGCCGGGCTCCGACCCGGTTCACAAGGTCTCGATCATCCCGCGCGGACGTGCCATGGGGGTCACCATGTTCCTGCCGACGGAGGACAAGTACAACGAAACCAACAAGGGGCTGAACATCCGCATCCGGTCCATGCTTGGCGGGCGGATTGCCGAGGAGATTACCTTCGACTCGGTCACCAGCGGTGCCAGCAACGACCTGGAGCGGGTCACCACCATCGCACGCAAGATGGTCTGCGAGTGGGGGATGAGCGAGAAGATCGGGCCAATGACCTTCGGTGAAAAAGATGGCGAGGTGTTCCTCGGGCGCGAAATGGGGACGACCAAGAATTACAGCGAGTCGACGGCAGTTGACATCGACAACGAGATCCGCCGGATTGTCAACGAGAATTACGCCATCGCGCGTAAACTGCTGCAGGAAAACCAGCATCGCCTGGTGGCCCTGGCCGAGCTGCTGCTGGAGAAGGAAACCCTTGATACGGCCGAAATTCATGCGGTTGTTTTCCCTGACGGGCTGCCTGACTACCTGCAGAAGCAGGTGAATGACCAGGCGGCTGACAGTTTTGTTTTTGAAGGCAAAGTCGTGCAGCCGGTTGCCGGAGAGCCGCCGGCAGCGGATGACAAGGATGATGCGGCGCCGGCGGACGACGCGACTGTTCCGGCGGACGATGCTGCCGGGACGCCGTCGCAGCCCGACTCCGGAACGGACGGAGACGACGACCCCGCCGCAAAACCGTGACCAAAGCGCAGCGGCCCGCCGTTCTGGTCGGACGCGACGCAGTCATTGACCTGGCTGTCCCCTGTCTCATGGGGGTGGTCAATGTCACGCCCGATTCCTTTTCCGACGGGGGACACTGCCTGTCCGCAGCGGCGGCCGTGGAGCATGGCCTGCGGCTGCAGGCCGAAGGTGCAGGAATTCTTGATATCGGGGGGGAGAGCACCCGCCCCGGGGCACAGCCGGTCAGCGCAGAGGAAGAGATCGAGCGGGTTGTCCCGGTGATCGAAGGTCTGCGGCGGCACACCGGTCTGCCCCTCTCGGTGGACACCTGGAAAGCGCCGGTGGCCCGCGCCGCCCTTGTTGCCGGTGCAAATTTCATAAATGATATCAGCGGGTTGAATTTTGATCCGGCGATGGCAGAGGTGGTTGCCAAAAGTGGTGCCGGCCTGTTCCTGATGCACACCCGGGGCTGCCCGGCAACCATGCACCAGGATACCCGTTACCAGGATCTTCTCGCGGAGGTTGTCCGCTCATTGCAGCAGAGCATCGACCGTGCTGTTGCGGCAGGCATAGACCGCCAGCGGTTGGCAGTGGATCCGGGCATCGGGTTCGCTAAGGATGTCTTTGGCAACCTGTTACTGCTGCACCATCTCGATCAGTTGCATCGGCTGAACTGCCCGATACTATTAGGAACCTCGCGCAAGCGTTTTCTCGGGACGATCCTTGACCGGAATGACCCCCGCGAGCGGCTGCACGGAACCCTGGCGACCGTCGCCCTTGGCGTTGCCCAGGGGGTACAGATGTTTCGTGTGCACGATGTCGGACCGGCGCGTGACGCCGCCCTGGTCGCGTGGGCGGTCCGGGAGCAGCGGCTCCCGGACGGACGTTCTGCCTGACCTTTTTTGCCCTGGCCTGCAATCCGGGCTGATTTTTTCGAAGTGGTGACCGCAATGCTTGATGTTTTATTCAATATCCGGGTACTCGATATTCTGGACATCACCATCGTTGCGTTCATCATCTACCGGATCATCCTGCTGATCAAAGGCACCCGCGCGGTGCAGATGCTCCTCGGCCTGGCCGTGATCCTCGCCGTCTACGTCGCGTCACGGATTGGTGATCTGCACACGCTGAACTGGTTCCTGAGCAACTTTCTGTCCTCGATCATCCTCGTCATCGTGGTGATTTTCCAGAACGATATCCGCCGTGCCCTGATGCACGTCGGCCGCAACCCCTTTCTCGGCGGGGCCAGCTACCAGGAAGAGTCAGCGCTGATTGAGGAGCTGGTCAAGGCCTGTGTCGCCCTGGCCAATCGCAAGATCGGCGCCCTGGTTGTCATTGAGCGGGAAACCGGCATCAAGGATATCCTTGAATCCGGGACACCGCTGGATGCGCAGATTTCCTGCGACCTGGTCCGCGCGATCTTCATGCCGCAATCGCCCCTGCACGATGGTGCCCTGGTGGTGCAGCAGGGACGGATCAGCCTCGCCGGGTGCTTTCTCCCCCTGACGCAGGGGAGCAACCTCTCCACCGAACTGGGGACCCGGCATCGGGCTGCAATCGGGCTGACCGAACTGGCAGACGCCATTGCCATTGTCGTGTCGGAAGAAACCGGCAAAATTTCCGTCGCGGTCAATGGCGGGATGACCCGCAACCTGGACGCGGCAAGCCTGAAAAAAGTCCTTGGCCGGTTGCTTGAACCACGTAAATCCAAGTTGAAAAAAAAGGGCTAGACCCATGTTCAAGCTATTGACCGAAAACTGGACACTAAAACTGATTTCGCTGGTTTTCGCCCTGCTGCTGTGGTTTTTCATCATGGGCGAACGACGTCTCGAGGTTGGCTATCGCGTGCCCTTGGAACTCCAGAATATGCCGCGCGAGTTGATGGTGGCGAACGAGATTCCGTCCATGGTTGATGTCCGCGTCAGCGGCCCGCGCACCCTGTTGATGAAGGTCAGCCCCAATGATATCAGCGTCACTGTTGACCTGACCGGGTTGCGTCCCGGGCTGACGTCCTTCCGCCGTCTCGAGGAGCGTCTCAATCTGCCCAGTGGCCTGCGCGTTACCCGTCTGTCACCGTCCTTCATCGATCTGCGGCTGGAGCGGATCCAGCAGAAACAGGTGCCGATCAAGATCTCCCTGACGGGAGAACCGATGAGCGGCTACCAGATCGGGAGCATCAAGGCCGTACCTGACCAGGTGGTGATCGAAGGGTCCGAGTCCGAATTGAAAAATGTGACCGAGGTGACCACGGAGGATGTTGATGTCGCCGGGGTCAACAGCGGCTTTTCGCTGATCGTGCCGCTGTTGCATCGCGGCACCTATACCTGGTTTAAAAGTGAAAAAATCACGGAAATACAGGTTGAAATAGAGCCGGTGGCGACCTCCGCCGAGGATCCGCCGGCGATCGAATAATCCGCCGGGCATGCCGCGGCGAGGGAGGGAAGAAGGCTATGGAGAAAAAGCTGTTCGGCACCGATGGTGTGCGCGGTGTCGCAAATATTGATCCGATGACCACGGAAATGGCCATGCAACTCGGTCGGGCGGCCGCCTACGTGTTCAAGAAAGCGGAAAATCGTCGCCACCGCATCGTCATCGGCAAGGACACCAGGCTGTCCGGCTATATGCTTGAGAACGCCATGGTCGCCGGAATCTGTTCCATGGGCGTAGACGTGCTGATTGTCGGTCCCCTGCCGACCCCGGGGATTGCTTTTATCACCACGTCGATGCGCGCGGATGCCGGAGTTGTGATCAGTGCATCCCACAACCTCTACCAGGATAACGGGATCAAGTTTTTTTCCAGCACCGGCTTCAAGCTGCCTGACGAGCTGGAAATCGAAATTGAAGATTTGATCCTCAATCACCGTATCGACCAGTTGCGCCCGATTGCCGAGGATGTCGGCAAGGCCTACCGGATTGACGATGCGATCGGGCGTTATGTCGTCTTTCTGAAAAATTCCTTTCCCCGCGAACTGGACCTGCAGGGCCTGCGCATCGTTCTCGATTGTGCCCACGGTGCCGGCTATCGCGTTGCGCCGGCGGTCCTGACCGAGCTGGGCGCCGAGGTCATCCCTCTCGGGGTCAGCCCCAACGGACTCAATATCAACGATGGCTGCGGTTCGACCCACCCGGAGGTAATGGCGGCGAAGGTGCGTGAATACCGCGCCGATCTTGGCATCGCCCTGGATGGTGATGCGGATCGGGTGATCTTTGTCGATGAGAACGGCGAGGAGGTCGATGGCGACCATATCCTTGCTCTGTGTGGCAAGGAGATGATTGGCAACGGCAGTTTGAAGAAAAAAACCGTTGTGGCCACGGTGATGAGCAACATGGGGCTGGAGATCGCCCTGAAGCAGCAGGGCGGCAAGGTGGTCCGCACCGACGTCGGTGATCGTTACGTGGTCGCCGAGATGTTGCGCGGCGGCTACAACCTTGGCGGCGAACAGTCGGGCCACATGATTTTCCTCGATCATAACAGCACCGGTGACGGGATTCTTTCCGCCCTGCAGGTGCTGGCGATCATTCAGCGAACCGGCAAGCCCCTCTCCGAATTGGCCGAAGTGATGACCTCACTGCCCCAGGTGCTGGTGAATGTCCGGGTCAAAAAGCGCGCCGTTCTGACCCGGATCGCCCCGATCAAGGCAGCGATGGATGCGCTGGAAGGGGAGCTGGCCGGCCGCGGACGGTTGCTGGTACGCTACTCGGGTACCGAGCCGCTCTTGCGCATCATGGTGGAAGGGGAGGACCAGAACCGTATCAATCAGCTGGCCGGACAGCTGGCGGATGTCGTACGCGAACATCTCGGAGCCCAGTGACCCGTCCCCGGCCATCGCCTCAGGAGTTTTAAGCGTGCCGAAGTTAAGCGTCAACATTGATCACATTGCCACGATTCGTCAGGCCCGCGGTATCGACGAACCCGACCCGGTCGCAGCTGCCGTGCTGGCGGAACTGGCCGGAGCCCACGGCATCACCGTTCATCTGCGCGAGGATCGTCGCCACATCCAGGACCGCGATGTCGAAATCCTCAGAAAGATCGTCAGAACCCGCCTCAATCTGGAAATGGCTGCGACGGAAGAGATGGTCGGGATCGCCCTGAAGATTCAGCCTGACATCGTCACCCTGGTCCCTGAAGGGCGGCACGAGCTGACGACGGAGGGCGGCCTCGATGTCAGCCTGCTCAAGGCCGGGTTGAAGCAGAAAATCACCACGCTGCAGCAGGCGGGGGTTCCGGTCAGCCTGTTTGTCGAAGCCGACCTGGAACAGATCAAGGCAAGTCACCGGGTCGGTGCTGACATGGTCGAGATTCATACCGGAACCTATTGCGAAATGCGCACGGAAAAAGAGCGCGGGGAACAGCTGCGGCGCATCGAGCTGGCCTGTCATGCTGCACGCAAGCTCGGTCTGCGGGTCAGCGCCGGGCACGGACTGAATTACCGCAATGTTGCTGCCGTGGCGGCCATTGCCGGGATTGAGGAATTCAACATCGGCCACAGCATCGTCGCGCGGGCGTCCCTGGTTGGCATGGAGCGTGCGGTTGGCGACATGCTGGCACTGCTGGCGGGCTAGTGGATGGCAATCGTCGGGATCGGGGTCGATCTGGCGCGGATTGAGCGCTTTCGCAAGTTTGTCGCGCCCGACAGCGCCATGCTGGAGCGCCTCTTCTGTCCGGAAGAACGTGCCTACGGTTTGGCAAAGCGTGACCCCGCCGAAGCCTTCGCCGCCCGTTTTGCCGCCAAGGAGGCCTTTTTTAAAGCTCTTGGAACCGGCTTGCGGGATGGTCTGTCGTGGCAGCAGGTCTGTGTCGTGCGTGATGGGCTCGGCTGTCCTGCCCTGCGCCTGAGCGGCCGGGCGGCAGAGCTGCTTACCCAGCGCGGAGCCAGGAGCGCCCACCTGAGCTACTCCCATGACGGTGAGTACGCCGTCGCCACGGTCATTCTGGAGGGCTGATGCAACTCTACAGTGCAGCACAGATGATGGCGGTGGATCACCATGCGATTGCGCAGCTGGGGATCCCCGGGGCGGTGCTGATGGAAAACGCCGGGCGCGCCTGCGCCGAGGCCCTGGCAACGGAATTTGCCAGCGCCGCCGGCGCACCGCTGCTGGTTGTGGCCGGAAAAGGGAACAACGGCGGCGACGGTTACGTCATTGCCCGTCTGCTCGCCGATCGCGGCTGGCGGGTGACGACCCTGGTGCTGGCGCCGCGGGAAGACGTCGGCGGCGACGCCGCGGTGATGCTGAACATCCTGATCAGTTGCGGTGCAAGGGTCGAGTTTGTTGTTGACGAAGGGCAGCTGCGCCAGGTCTTTGCCGCCGTCCGCCCGGCGGTGATCGTCGATGCCATTTTCGGCACCGGTCTGCAGGCGGATGTCCGCGGTCTGGCTGCAACGGCCATCGACCTGATCAACGCCGCGGATGCCGCGGTGCTGGCGGTCGATATTGCCTCGGGTGTAGACGCGTCGACCGGGCGGATTTGCGGGCGGGCGGTACAGGCTGACCTGACGGTGACCTTTGATCATCCGAAAATCGGCCATGCCAGTCAGCCCGGTGCCGGTTGCAGCGCTGCCCTGGCGGTGGTTGATATCGGCATTCCGCGGTGCAATCGACCGGCGGACCCGTCAGCACGGGTCGAGATGATCGATCAGGCGGCTGCGCAGGCGCTGTTGCCGGAGCGGCCGGCCGGCGGACACAAGGGCCGCTTCGGTCATCTGCTGGTCGTTGCCGGTTCGCCGGGGAAGACCGGTGCTGCGGCCCTGGCCGGAGATGCTGCCGTGCGCAGTGGCTGCGGCCTGGTGACGGTGGCCGTCCCGGCATCCCTGCACAGCATTCTCGAAGTCAAGCTGACCGAGGCAATGACGGTTCCCCTCGCCGAGCAGGATGGCCTGCTGACGGCTGCCGCTGGCAGCGCGATCGCAACCCTGGCGCAGGCGACCACGGCGCTGGCTGTCGGGCCGGGTCTGGGTCAGAGTGACGGCTTGCGACAGCTGTTGCGCCGCCTGCCGGGCACCGTCAAGGGACCGCTTATCATCGACGCCGATGGCCTGAACCTGCTGCAGGGACAGCTGGACTGTCTCGCCGCGCGGCCGGGAGACCCGGTGATTCTGACCCCCCATCCGGGAGAGATGGCACGTCTGACCGGACTGCCGGTGGCGGACATCGAAGCGGACCGCTTCTGTATCGCCAGGGACTTTGCCCGCACCCATGGTGTGATTCTGCTGCTCAAGGGAGCCTGCACCCTGATCGCTGCCCCTGACGGTCGGGTCAACATCAATAGCAGCGGTAACAGCGGCCTTGCCAGCGGCGGCAGCGGCGATGTGCTGACCGGGCTGATCGGTGGGTTGCTGGCCCAGGGAATGACGCCGTTTGCGGCAGCGAGCCTGGCGGCCTGGCTGCACGGACGGGCGGCGGAGCAGATCGCCGGGCAGCGCGGGGCTGCCGGAATGACTGCTTCGGACTTAATTCGTCAACTGCCAGTTGCCCGACGGGAGCTGGAGAAAGGAACCTGTCCATGCTGACAGCGCGCGATATCATGACGACGGAGGTGGTGTCGGTCTCCGTGACCACGAGCCTCAAAGATCTGGCAAAAAAGTTTATCGAAACCCGTTACAGCAACATGCCGGTGCTCAATGAGCAGGGGCGGCTGATCGGGGTGATCAGCGAGACAGACCTGATCGAATACCAGCGTCCGTTGCATATCCCGACGGTGATGACACTGTTTGACGGGGTTTTTTCCCTCGGCAGCGAGAAGAAATTTCAGGAGGAGGTGGACCGGGTCACGGCCACCACCGTCGGCGATCTGTACCGCAAGAATCCGGTGACCTGCTCGCCCTCCACGCCGGTCAACGAACTGGCCGGATTGATGAGCAAGCACAAGGTTCATCTGCTGCCGGTGGTCGAGGATGACCGGATGATCGGTGTCGTGGCCCGTCTTGACCTGATCCGGGTGATGGAGGATTGATGTGCCGTCCTGGTCGGTAATCAGCAATGATGAAACCCGGACGCAGGAGCTCGGCAAACAGCTCGGTCGCTGCCTTGCGGCGCCCCTGCTGATTCTGCTGCGCGGCGATTTGGGGGCGGGAAAAACCGTCTTTGCCCGCGGTGTCGCACGCGGTCTGGGCGTTGCTGACGATATTCCGGTGACCAGTCCGACCTTCACCCTGGTGAACCACTATCCGGCGCGGCTGGATCTCTATCATTGTGATCTTTATCGCCTGTCCGGTCCCGACGATCTGATCGAAATTGGTTTTGACGACTTTGCCTTCGGGGCTGGTGTCACCCTCGTCGAGTGGCCGGAGAAGCTTGAAAATCCCGACATCAGCGGCCTGTGGATCGATATCAGAACCCTTGACGAAGGCCGCCGTGAACTGGTTTTTCAGGTGTCTGATCCGCACCTGACGGAGATCTTCGAGGGTTTGCGCGAACGCCTGTCCGCGCTGGCCTGAGGGCGCGCCGGCGCCAGCGCAATTATTTTGACCGACCGCGATTTTCCTGCTATGAAGACGCGACGGTAGCTGATCAACAGCACAACAACTGCCGACAATTGCTGTCGGTTTTTCCCGATAAGGAGGAAAACAACTGTTATGGCTCTGATCGTTCAGAAGTATGGCGGGACTTCAGTGGGAACTGTCGAGCGCATCCAGAATGTCGCTCGCAGAGTCGCCAGAACCTTCGATGAAGGTAATGAGGTCGTGGTTATTGTGTCGGCGATGGCGGGTGAGACCAATCGTCTGGTGGCGCTGGCGGAGGCGATCGCCGAGATCCCGGACGAGCGTGAGTACGATGTGCTGGTATCGACAGGGGAGCAGGTCACCATTGCCCTGTTGGCCATGTGTCTGAAAACGATGGGTTACCAGGCAAAAAGCTATCTTGGGTCACAGATCCCGATGGTGACGGACAAAGCGTATGCCAAGGCGCGCATCAAGGAGATCGGTGACAAAAACATCCGTGAAGACCTGAAGAATGGCTGCATTGTCGTGGTCGCCGGATTTCAGGGCACCGATGGTGAGGGGAATATCACCACCCTCGGCCGCGGCGGCTCCGATACCTCGGCCGTTGCTGTGGCCGCGGCACTGAAGGCGGACGTCTGCGAGATTTTTACCGATGTCGATGGTGTTTACACCACCGATCCGCGGATTGTTCCCGAGGCCCGCAAAATCGAAAAAATCTCTTACGAGGAAATGCTCGAAATGGCCTCCCTCGGGGCCAAGATCCTGCAGATCCGCAGTGTTGAATTTGCCAAGAAATACAACGTCGTTGTGCACGTGCGTTCCAGCTTTGACGATTCGCAGGGAACACTTGTCATGAAGGAGGATGAGGAAATGGAGACCGTACTGGTTTCAGGTGTCACTTATAACAAGGATGAAGCAAAAATCAGCATTTTCGGTGTTCCCGATCAGCCCGGGGTGGCGGCGCAGATTTTTACCCCCTTGAGCCAGAACAACATCACCGTCGATATGATTATCCAGAATATTTCCCATCAGGGCGCGACCGACCTGACCTTCACCGTGCCCAAGGCGGACTGCAAAAAAGCCCTGCCCATGGTTGAGGAGATTGCCAAAACCATCGGTGCCCGTGGCGTCAGTTCCAATACCAACATCGCCAAGGTCTCCATTGTCGGGGTCGGGATGCGTTCGCACTCCGGGGTCGCGAGCACCATGTTCGAGACCCTGTCGCGCGAAGGGATCAACATCGAGATGATTTCCACCAGCGAAATCAAGATCTCCTGCGTGATCTCCGACAAGTACACGGAGCTTGCAGTGCGCGTTCTGCATGAGGCCTTCGGACTCAATCGCCAGGACTAGGATAGCGACCGGGAAAAGGAAGGGAATGCCGCAGATGGATAGAGTCTACCTGTACGATACGACCCTGAGGGACGGAACCCAGGCCGAGGACATCTCTTTTCAGGTGCAGGACAAGGTGCGCATCGCCAGGCACCTTGATGCCCTGGGGATAGACTACATTGAGGGCGGGTGGCCCGGCTCCAACCCCAAGGATATCGGATTCTTCGAGGCGATTCAGAAGGAATCTCTATCGCACAGCAAAATCGCGGCGTTCGGGTCGACCCGGCGCGCCAGGATAACGCCGGATCAGGACAGCAATATCCAGATGCTGATTCAGGCGCGACCCGACGTGGTGACGATTTTCGGGAAAACCTGGGATTTTCATGTCCGTGAGGCCCTGCGGGTCTCCCTCGAGGAAAATCTTGAGATGATCAACGATTCCCTGGGTTATCTGAAACAGCGGGTCGGGGAAGTCATCTACGATGCGGAACATTTTTTTGACGGCTACAAGGCGAATCCCGATTATGCCCTGCAGACCCTGGCTGCCGCTGCAGACGCCGGTGCCGATTGCCTGGTGCTCTGTGACACCAACGGTGGAACCCTGCCCCACGAGATTCCGCCGATCATCGAGCATGTGCGCAGCATCGTTTCCGTTCCCCTGGGGATCCACGCGCACAACGACAGTGAGTGTGCCGTCGCCAATTCTCTGATGGCGGTTGTCAGCGGCGCGGTTCATGTCCAGGGAACGATGAACGGCTTTGGTGAGCGGTGTGGCAACGCCAACCTGTGTTCGATCATCCCGGCCCTGTTGCTCAAGATGAAGCGGACCTGTCTGGGTGAAGGGAAGCTGGCGACCCTGCGCACTGTGTCGCGGGCGGTATTTGAGCTTGCCAACCTGCCGCCGCACAAGCATCAGGCCTACGTCGGCAACTCCGCCTTTGCCCACAAGGGAGGTGTCCATGTTTCGGCGATCCAGCGCCATCCGGAGACCTACGAGCACATTCGTCCCGAATCGGTCGGCAACCGGACCAGGGTGCTGGTCTCCGATCTGTCGGGACGCTCGAATATCCTGGTCAAGGCGCAGGAGTGCGGCATTGAAATAGACGGCAAGGATCCTGTGACTCTGGAGATTCTTGAAAAAATCAAGGAGATGGAAAACCAGGGATACCAGTTCGAGGGAGCCGAAGCCTCGTTTGAGCTGCTGATGCTGCGGGCGATGGGGAAATTGAAGCATTACTTTTCCATTACCGCATTTCGTGTCATCGATACCCTGCGCGAAAATGATCAGCTGCCGGTTTCCGAAGCGACGATCAAGGTCAAGGTGGGCGGCCGGATCGAACACACCGCCGCCGATGGCAACGGACCGGTGAATGCGCTTGATATCGCCATGCGCAAAGCCCTGACCAGTTTTTACCCGCAACTCAGTGAGATCCGCCTGCTTGATTACAAGGTCCGGGTCCTGCCTTCGAGCCAGGGCACCGATTCGATGATCCGGGTGCTGGTAGAAACGGGTGACCATGATTCGCGCTGGGGCACCGTCGGCGTCAGCAGCAACGTCATCGATGCCTCCTATCAGGCCCTGGCCGATGCGTTGATTTACAAATTGTATAAAGATCAGCCCTGACAGCAGTTATCCAGCCGTGGCCATGCAGACGGCCCCATCCCGCAGGCCGGGTGGGTCAGTCCGCATGGCCACGGCCGTCAAAAAAATAACGCTCATGGCGACAGCGTCAATGTAATGGCGCAGCCCCCGCCGCCGACTCTCGCTCCCTGCACCGGCCTTCCCCGGTCCTCCGCTGGACCCTGGCGACCCTTTTTCCCTTCCTTTCCAAAGTCACCGTCATTTGATTGACGAATCGGCGGCTGATTCACATTCTGATCAGCCTGGCGCTGTCCGTTTTAATGAGCATCTGATCCTGCGCGGGATATTTTATCATTCAGATAACCACCTGATTTATGTTGTTAATATGCCTAACATACTAAAAAAGTGAGATTTTGTTTCTGAAACTTGGCACAGGTTCTGTATAAGGAATATCGCAGTGACCATGTCCCGGTCAATAGTTAGCCTGCAACCTGCTTCAACGTGTTGTCGCCAAGGGGACGGAGAGGGAGAAAACAGATGAAATGTCCAAAATGTAAGGGAAGAATGCACACGGAAAAATATTACAACTTTGTCCGGTCCTATGATGCCTGGAAGTGCACCACCTGCGGTGAGATTATCGATCCGACCATACTTGCCAACCGTGAGCGTCACAGAAGTGATGCGCCGGGTTGACCGATACAGCTTGTCCACCGGACGGTCGGCACTCCGCCTGTCCGGCGTATAAAAACAACCGATCCCTCTGCCGGGCGCAGAAATCGGTTGTTTTTTTTTATGCAAAAGAATAATGTCGACAATCTACAGTCGCAGTTCAGGTATCCGGCAACAGCAAAACTGCTGAACGATTGCAAAAGGGTGAAACAACATGAATAGCAGCCAGCACGAAGTCCATTTGAATCTCAACGTACGTGGTCTGCCGGTATCGGCGACCCTGGGCATCAATGAAGAGAGTAACCGGCTGATAGCGGAAGGCAAGCAGGTGTACAAGCTGGGGCTGGGGCAGTCACCTTTCCCGGTGCCGCAGCCGGTGGTCAGGGAACTGCAGAACAATGCCCATCAAAAGGATTATCTGCCCGTGCGCGGTCTGCCTGCCCTGTGTGAGGCGATTGCCGGATACTACCGCAGAACCCAGGATCTCTCCATCGCCAGGGAAAATGTCCTGATCGGGCCGGGGTCGAAGGAGCTGATGTTTATCCTGCAGCTGGTTTATTACGGCGACCTGGTCATCCCGACGCCGAGCTGGGTTTCCTACGCGCCGCAGGCCCATATCGTCGGGCGACATGTCCACTGGCTGCAGACGAAAGAGGAGTGTAACTGGCTGCTGTCGGCGGCTGACCTGGAGGATTTCTGTCGGGCCGATCCAAGCAAGCCACGGATCGTTATCCTGAATTATCCGAACAATCCAACCGGCTGTTCCTATACCCCCACACAGCTTGAGGAGCTGGCGCAGGTGGCAAGGAAATACCGGATTATCCTGCTGTCTGATGAAATATACGGCGAACTGAACTTCACCGGTAACCATAAGTCGATCGCCCGCTATTATCCCGAGGGAACGATTATCGCCAGCGGCCTGAGCAAGTGGGCCGGTGCGGGGGGGTGGCGTCTCGGGTCTTTTGCTTTTCCCAACGAGTTGCAATGGCTTCTGGAAGCGATGGCGGTTGTCGCCAGTGAGACCTTTACCGCTACCAGTGCCCCGATCCAGTTTGCTGCCGTCAGGGCGTTCCAGGGGGGAGAGCAGATTGAGCGCTACCTGTGTCACTGCCGGCGCATTCTCAAGGCTCTGACGGACTGGATCTGGGACCAGCTGACCGCTGTTGGTATAACGGTTGCGCGGCCGGACGGGGCGTTCTACATGCTCCCCGATTTTGAACCCTTACGCGAACAGTTGCAGGCCAGGGGGATCAGGGACAGCGCGACCATGTGCCGCCGCCTGCTGCAGGAGACCGGTGTGGCGATTCTGCCCGGCAGCAGCTTTGGACGCCCGGTTGCGGAGCTGACCGCGCGCATCGCCTGTGTTGACTTCGACGGCGCCAAGGCTCTTGCGGCGGCTGAACAGCTCGGCGCTGAGGTGGTGCTGGATGAGACCTTCCTGCGCAACTACTGCGAAAAAATGGTGACAGCGATAGAGAAAATGTGCGCCTGGGCGAAAGGGGAATATCAGCCCTGAGGTTGCCTGCCGCTGCGCTGATCAAGAAAAAGCTTGATCAGCCCGGCTGCTGCCGCAAGAGCAAAGAACACACCACGCCAGACCGCCGGCTTTTTTCCCTCGCTGATAAAGACCGGAGGCTGGTCTGTGGGAACCCCCATCTGGGTGAGCAGCTTGAGTAATTGCCGTTCGTTGTTGCCTGCGACGAGGTTGGCGGCCGTCATGCCGGTGAGCTGACGTTGACCGGCAAACAACTGGCGGTTTTGCTCGAGGAATGCCTGGCGTTCCAGATCAGTGTCGAGGTTGAAGTAATAGGTGGATAATGCTCCGAGAATATCCGGATCACGGGTTTCGAACCAGACCTTGACGTTACGGCTGTCGGGTGAGCTGGTCAGCGGGATCAGGAAGGCGGTGAATTCGAGGCTGCCGGTCATGTTGATGCCGCGCAGCAGGTCCGGATAACCGTCTGTGACCCTGAGCCATTCGCGGGGTGGCCGGTCAAGCGCTTCAAGCTCGGTGATGGAAATGTTCAAAGGCTCAGGATTGCGCAGCAGCAGGCTGAGGTCTTCATAGGCAAGCCAGGCGAGAATGCAGCACAGGGCGATAAAAGTGGCCCGAAATCGATTCATAGAGCAGTTCCATAGAGAACGGGTCGCCAGTAGTCTGTGGCGACCCGTTCTGTTGTTTGGCAAAGATTCAGTTGCAAGCTCAGTTGCTGGTCGGCTCCGTTGCGTGACCGATGTTGACGTCGTGCTGGGTCAGCATGGACACCAGGACCAGGGCAAGAAATGCCAGCGGGATGGAAATCAGGGCCGGGCTGTTGAACTGGATCGGGGCATCGGCGGGCAGCTTGCCATAGCGGATCCACATGTCCGGCGACAGCAGGATCAGTCCAAGAGAGCTGACCAGGCCCACGGTGATGGAGGCGGCGACGCCCCGAGCGGTGGTTTTGCTCCAGAACAGCAGCATCAGGATGGCCGGCAGGTTGGCCGAAGCGGCAACGGCGAACGCCCAGCCCACCAGGAATGACACGTTCATCCCTTCAAAGACAATGCCCAGGTAGATGGCAATGGCGCCGACGACGATGGCGGAGATTTTGCCCGCCCGGACTTTAACCCGGTCGGTCATTTTCAGACCGAGGAAATTGTCGAGGAGGTCGTGGGCAATCGCGCCGGACGATGCGACAATCAGGCCGGAGACCGTGCCCAGAACCGTCGCGAAGGCCAGGGATGAGATGATCGCAAAGAGGAACACCCCGAAGGACAGCGCGAGCAGCGGCGCCGACATGTTGTTGTCAAGCAGGTTGATGACGCCGCTGGTCATGGCGCCCATGCCCATGAAGAGGGTCAGCAGGTAGAAGAAGCCGATACCGGCGATGGCAACGATCGTCGATTTCCGTGCCGCCGCCTGGCTCGGAACCGTGTAGTAGCGGATCAGAATGTGCGGCAGGGCGGCTGTTCCACAGAACAGGGCAAGCATCAGCGAGATGAAGTTAAACTTCTCCATCGGGGTCGAGTTGTCGACCTTGAAGCGCAGACCGGGGCGCAGGATCTGTGAACCCGGGGTGGGTTTCTGGTAGTAGATGGTGGTAATGCCATTGGCATCAGGAATGTATTTGGTTCCCCAAAGAACGATGGTTGACTCGGTCAGGGAGGAGAGGAAGGCAAAGGGACCGATCGGGCCGGTCGCTGCCACTTCCTCGCCGTTGACGCGTAATTCCTTGATGTGTCCGACCGGGAAAAACTGGCCTTCCTCTGCCGGGGCGCCATTATACAGGCGGGTGCCGTCGTTAAGGCGGGTAGCGTACAGGGTTTCCTCAAGGCGGTAGCCGTCTGCCGTCTCGTTCAGCTGCCAGACCGACTCGTGACCGTTTCTTTCCAGCTTGACAAAACCGGCTTCACCGAAGTTGGAGTCCAGTCCGGCGACGATGCGGTAACTGCTGTCTTCCAGCACCAGGGCGCTGTCGGCATACAGGGTTGCGAAGTCATGGTAGGCCATTCCGTCGTTTTCCGGGGTCGTCGACAGTCCGCGGAACAGAACCATGCCCACCAGGGTTGTCGACACGATGAGCAGCATCGCTCCTTTGAAAAACTGGACATAGGTGGTCGAGGCCATACCGGCGGTGGCGACAATCAGGGTAACGACGACGCCGACGATACAGACACCCACCCAATGGGGCAGCCCCATGAGCGGCTGGACCAGAACCCCGGCACCGACCATTTGCGGAATCAGGTAGAAGATCGATACCAGCAGCGTGGAGATGGCCGCCATCAACTGGATTGATTTGGAGTTGAATTTGGAGTCGAGAGCGTCGGTGAAGGTGAATTTGCCAAGGCGCTTCATCGGTTCAGCGACGAGGAACAGGGCGACGACCCAGCCCGCCAGGTAGCCGATAGAGTACATCCAGCCATCATAGCCGGAGGTCGCGATCATGCCGCAGATGCCGAGGAAGGAGGCGGCCGACAGGTAATCGCCGGCAAAGGCAATGCCGTTGGTCATCCAGTGGATGTTCCCGCCGGCGGCATAATAGCCTTCCGCCGAGCTGGTCCGGCGGGCGAGGTAGAAGGAAAGCCCCAGGACAAAGAGGACAAAGAAAACAAACAGACTGATTGCCAGTGGTGATTGTGTATAGATCATCGTCTGCTTCTCCCTTAGCCGTTAAAGCGTTTTTCTGCCTGAGTGCAGAAATGGTTGTAGATGACGGCCATGACCAGCGCGAGAGTGAGCAGGAAAATGCCCCAGACAACGGCAGCTGTCTGCCCGAAAATGATCATTTCCATGCTTTTGGGGGCATAGACGTTCAAGGCAATGAAAATGACGTAGAACATGGTATAGCCAAAGAACATCTTGACTCCCAGTCTGGTTTTGAAGGTGGCGGCGTTATCTTTGCCGAGCTTGACGGCAGGTCCGTGTCCCATAAAAACTCCTCTTTAGTTGTTCGCCATAAGCGGGCCGGCAGATCCTGGCCCTTGATGCATACAAAAAGAATGAAATCTGCTCGTTCCGGATAGGGAATGGAGCGGAAACCCCATTTGATTGAAATCACCGGCAATTCTGTTTCTGCTGATAAAAATTGCGCGATAGTGGGCTAATGATTCCGCGACATAATACGATGTTATAATTTGGTGTCAATAGAAAAAAATGGCAAAACCAGCGTTTTGTATAGCAAAATAGCGTTCTATTGTAACTGTCTGGCAGGCGGTGTTTGCCTTGTGCAAGGGACCGGCGTTGAGGGGGGGTGGTGTGGGAAAAGTGCGGAGCGCGCCGCTGTCCGGCTCTCTTTGCCTGGCCCCTGGTGGGCGGCAAAGGACTCCGTGCGATTTTCGGGAGTCCCGCTTACAGCTGTTCGGGGGTGAAACAGACAACCTCATCAATCCGTGGCCGGTCACACAGCAACATGATCAGACGGTCAATGCCCAAAGCGATTCCAGCAGCATCTCCGAGGGTTTCCAGCTCGTTGAGAAAGGTATCCGGGGTCGGGCAGGGTGTTTTTCCGGCGCTGCGACGGAGCAATTCTTCCGCGGCGAAACGCTGGCGTTGTTCTTGCGCGTCGGTCAGTTCGGAAAACCCATTGGCCAGTTCGAGCCCGCCAAGATAGAGTTCAAAGCGTTCCGCAACCTTGGGGTCCTGCGCTTTGCGGCGTGCCAGGGAGCCGTGCGCAAGAGGGTAGTCAATCAGAAACAGTGGTTGATTTTGTGGTAACGCCGGCTCGATTTCTTCGCTCATCAGTTCGGAAAAAAAAGCAAGGTCGGTGATTTCGGAAAGAGGAATAGAACTATGTTGTGCAAAAGCTTCAGCGACGGTCAGGCGCGGCCATGGGGGCGTGAGGTCGATCTGCCGTCCCTGCCAGTTGAGCCGCTGCTGCGGCAGCAGGTGTAACAGCAGATTTTCGCAGTCGGTCATCAGCTGCCGGTAGTCGCGCTGGCAGTGATACCATTCGAGCATGGTGTACTCGGGCAGATGGCGGTCACTGCGTTCGCCGGCCCGCCAGCAGCGGCAGATCTGGAACAGCCGGTCGTAACCTGCGGCAAGCAGGCGCTTCATGCAGAGCTCCGGGGATGTCTGCAGAAACCAGTCGCCGCTGGCTACCGCGTCAATCGCAAACTCAGGTGCGTTGACCGGAATCCGGTGCGGCGTCTCGACCTCGATAAAGCCCTGATCAATGAAGAACGCCCGAATCTGCTGGAGGATTCGGGCGCGCGCGATGATCGTCTCGGTCTTGCGGACCAGCTGCCAGTTCGGTTCCACGGTTATTCCTTGACGCGGGTGACATACTCTCCGGTGCGGGTATCGATCTGGATCAAACCGCCTTCTTCGACAAAAGAAGGCACCTGGAGGGTGTAGCCGGTTTCGACGGTCGCCGGCTTGGTGTTGCCGGCGGCGGTGTCGCCTTTGACCCAGGGGTCCGACTGGGTGACACGCAGGGTGACGAAGTTCGGCAGGCTGATGCCGATGCCCCGATCGTCGTACATGAGGATTTCAACGTCCATGTTGTCGACAAGGAAGTACTTGTCATCGCCAAGGGTAGCGTCGTTCAGGGTGATCTGTTCGTATGATTTTTTGTCCATGAAGACATAACCGCTATCGTCCTGATAGAGGTACTGCATATCGCGTTCTTCCAGCTGGGCCGGTTCGAAGGATTCGCCGCTGCGGTAGGTCCGGTCAAACAGGCTACCGGTAATCATGTTGCGCAGTTTGCATTTGTAGAGTGCCTGGCCCTTGCCCGGCTTGGTAAAATCGTACTGGACGATCACGTGAGGTTCGTTATCTATAATAATTTTCAACCCTTTTTTAAGGTCAGAACAGTTGTACATGGTCAGCTCCTTGCGGCGGTCGATGGAAAGCGGGCATTTAAGCACAGACGTCGGCGTTTGTCATGAAAAAACCGGCCCTCACCCGTCCCCATCGGGCTCTTTGCGGTGTGCTGCGGAATCCGTTTCCGACTGACGGTTGAGCTCTTCAAAGCGGGCAATCTGCTCCGCCATGCTCAATTTCCGCCTGCCACGGCAGTCGGTTCGCAGGCACAGGTGACAGCGGTCGTCGCTGCACCAGTGGCACTGGAGACAGTCGGGACAGTTGTTCTTTTTGCGGGGGCTGTTCATCCTTCGGATTGTACGATGTGTTTCAATAGGGTGCAAGCTGGCGCAAAGCGGCAGGCTGACGCTGGCGCTGGCGGTAGAGATAGGCGGCTTCGAGGGCCTCGGCACAAAGGAGCAGGACAATCGCGATAACGACGCCGGGAAGCGGCAGCTGCAGGGTCACCAGTGGCCACCAGGCAAGCAGCAGAAAGCCACTTTTCATCAGTGTCGAGCGGCCCAGCCTGGCGGTCTGTTCGGCTCCGGAAAACCAGCCGCGCAGCAGGTTGGTGATACTGTACATGAAGGGAAACAGGGCACAGGCGGCGAGGGACAGGCGCAGGTAGTCGCGCAGGTCGGGCGCCACCCCGAGAACTCTCCCGAGTATCAGTTCGTGCAGGGGGCCTGCGGTCAGCAGGATAATGCCTCCCAGGAGCAGGGACAGCCCGAGGCTGAAATAAACCAGGGTGCGGTAATCCGTCACCGTTTTCACCAGGGTCATATAGGTCTGCTGCAGGTTGCGCATCGGGCCGGCGAGGAGAAAGAGAAAACCGCGGATAACGCCGAAGGCCGCCAGGGCCAGGGCACCGTCGTGAAGACGGCCGATGATGGCGCTGATCAGCAGCGGAATCGTTTGTTGCAGGCAGGACGAGTAGGCCAGCGGAAAGGCGTAGCGCAGGATATCGGCAGTACTTTTTTCCCCGCCATCACGTTGCAGGGGGGGATGGACCTTCCAGGCGAGCCAGGAGATGACCAGGGTTTCGGTCACCACGCAGCTGACCAGGGCAAAGGCGCCGAGCTGGGCACCGGCAAACCACAGCTTGCCGATAAACAGAAAGAAGAACAGTCCGCCGACCCTGACACCGGTGGCAAAGGAGACCAGGCCGGTACGCCGTGCGCGGATCAGCATGCCCTGGCTGAAACCGCGCATGCCGGTAAAAAAGGGGAGAAATGTCATCACGATCAGCGCCTTGCGGGCTTCCTCGGCAACTTCTGGCGGGATGCCGAGCAGGTGGAGCAGGACCAGGTCGCCAAGCGCAGAGCAGGCGATCAGACCAAGCATCAGGCTGACATAGGCGGCGATCAGCAGAATAAAGAGCAACACCCCGTAGAGGGAGCGGCGTCCGCGTACCATCGCCATGGTGACCGTGTGGTTCTGGTAGGAGGGGGAGGAGATGAACAGGTGCACCACCATGGCGACGGAGATCCCGGCGAGGGCGGTCACGTAGTTGTCAAGGCGCGCCAGCGCCCCGTTGATGATCGTATGGGAAATGCTCATCAACTGGACGTTGAGGAGCAGCGGGAAAAAAAACAGGGAGATTTCGCGATAGGTCAGGCGCTGGTCAGTCAAGGAGAGATCCGGGAAAGAGCGTCAGCAGGTCAGCGGGCCGGGCGGCGTAATAGTCGGGCACCAGGTCGCCGGCCTGACCGAAGCCGTAGCCACAGAAACAGTTGGCGATACCGGCGGCGCGGGCTGCCTGCAGATCGTTATGATGATCACCGATCATCACGGTCCGCTCGGGATCGGCAGCAATCTGCCGCATCGCCTGCTGCAACGGATAGGGATCAGGTTTCTTGTGTTGGTAGCTGTCCCCGCCGATCACGGCAGTAAAGTGTCCGGCCAGGTTCAGTCCGTCGAGGATCCGCCTGGTGAAGGCGATCGGTTTATTGGTGACCAGGGCGAGCAGAGCGGGGTCGTGGTGTTCGAGGAACTCCGTGATACCGGGGTAGCAGGCGGTCTGGTCAAGCAGGTGCTGGTCATACAGTGTCATGAAGCGCTCCAGACGCTGATCGCTGTAGAGCTTTTCTCCCAGGGCGCGGCGGACCAGCAGGCTGACACCGTCGCCGACCATGGCGCCGACCTGGTCCTGCTGCAGCACGGGCAGCTCCATTTCCCTGCGCAACAGGTTGAGGGCGGTGGTGAGATCGGGCAGGGAATTGATCAGGGTCCCGTCCAGGTCGAAGATCAGGTAGTGTGGTGTACCCCGTGTCATCGGCTGCTGTCCCGCTCGCCGAAAATCGCCGTACCAACACGCACCAGGGTTGCGCCTTCCTCGATCGCCACCTCGAAGTCCCCGCTCATTCCCATCGACAGCTCGTCCATCCGCACCCCGGGAATCTGCTGCCTGGCAAGAGCCGCTGCCAGGTCATGCAGCACCTTGAAGTAGGGGCGTACCTGTTCGGGATCCTCGTGGAAGGGGGGCAGGCACATCAGACCGCAGATGTGCAGATGCGGCAGGCGGGCCACTGCGCGGGCCAGTTGTTCGAGATCGGTAATGGCGCAACCGGCCTTGCTGGTTTCGTCGCCAACATTGACCTGCAGCAGGATCCTGGCGTCACGCTCAAGTTTTCCCCACTGACGACTGATCTCGCGGGCGAGGGAAAGGCGATCGACGGAGTGAATCAGGGTGACGTGGCGGGTCAGGTACTTGACCTTGTTGCTCTGCAGATTGCCGATAAAATGCCATTCCACCGGGCTTTTAACGTCCTCGACCTTGTCGCGCAGCTCCTGGACGTAGCTTTCTCCGAAGAGGCGCTGACCGGCGGCAAAGGCTTCATCGATGAGAGCCGCGGGTTTGACCTTGGAAACGGCGACCAGCCTGACGCTGTCCGGATCGCGGTTGCAACGGGCACAGGCGCTGGCGATGCGTTGGCGGATCCTTTCGATATTGGCTTTGATCGGGTCCATCGGCTGTTCCTCCACGGCGTCAGATCGGCAGGGGGACGCCCAGTTCTTTCAGGGCCAGGGTCAAACGGCACAGTGGCAATCCGACAACGTTGCTGTAGCTTCCCTCGATGCCGCTGACAAAGCAGGCGCCGATTCCCTGGATAGCGTAGGCGCCCGCCTTGTCCGCCGGTTCCCCCGTGGCAATGTAGCGCGCGATTTCCTCCTCTGTCAATTGGCGAAAACGCACCACCGTGGTAACGGCTTCAACCCGTTGCCGCTGCTGCTGCCGGTCAATCACGGCAAAGCCGGACAGAACCCGGTGACTGTGCCCGGAGAGTTTCCTGAGCATGACCGCCGCGTGCGCGTTGTCACGCGGTTTGCCCAGGACTTCATCCTCGAGAACGACGATGGTATCGCTGCCGATCACCCAGCGCGCGCTGTTGTCACAGCGCCCGGCAACCTCGCTTGCCTTGCTCAGGCTCAAGCGCCTGACCATGTCCGCCGGAGTTTCGCCGGCCAGTTCCGTTTCCACTGCAGTACTCGGAATGATCCGGAAGTGCAGGCCGATCTGCGCGAGCAGCTCCCTGCGGCGCGGTGAGGCGGACGCCAGAACCAGTTCCGCCTTCAGCATGGTCCGGGCTCCTCCTGTTCAGGGCGCTCATCGGCGATCTGCTGCCACCAGCCGGGGAGCAGCGCCAGGGCCCGCCGGGCGAGGTCGAGGCGACGCTCGGTGCGTTTTTTTCTGCCCCCGTCGAGGGGCGGAAACAGGCCGTAATTGATATTCATCGGTTGAAAATTGTCCGGATCAGCCGTTCTCAGATGGCCAAGCAGGGCCCCCAGGGCGGTCTCCGCAGGGGGCAGCGGGGTGCTTTTGCCGGTCATGGCGCGACTGGCGAAGATGCCCGCAAGAAAACCGCAGGCAGCCGATTCGACATAGCCTTCGACACCGCTGATCTGTCCGGCAGCGTAGATGTGGGGTGCCTGGCGAAACTGCAGGGTCGGGGTCAGACACACCGGTGCGTTGATAAAGGTATTGCGGTGCATGCTGCCGAGGCGGGCAAAACGTGCCTGCTGCAGGCCCGGAATCATTCTGAAGAGGCGTTTCTGTTCCGGGTGGGTCAGGCGGGTCTGAAAACCGACCATATTGAACAGGGTGGCATGGTGATTGTCCTGGCGCAGCTGGACAACGGCATAAGGTGGTCGTCCGGTGCGTGGATCGGGCAGACCGACCGGCTTGAGAGGCCCGAAGGCGAGGGTCTGCAGCCCCCGGACTGCCATCTCCTCGATCGGCATGCAGCCTTCGAAATGCGTCAGCTTTTCAAACTCCCGCCCGGCGACCTTGTCCGCGGCGATCAACTGAGCGACAAAGTCTTCATATTCTGCACGGCTCAGTGGGCAGTTGATATAGTCATCGCCGCCACGATCATAGCGCGAAGCGCGCCAGGCGACAGAAAAATCGATGGAGTCTGCTTCAACGATAGGGGCGATGGCATCGTAGAAATACAGATGGCGGCTGCCGGTCAGGGCTTCCAGTGCCACAGAGAGACGATCAGAGGTCAAGGGCCCGGTGGCCAGGATGGTTGGTTGACTCGCAGGCAGTTCGGTGACTTCGCGGCGCACCAGTTCTATGCGCTGATGGCTGCTGATCCTGTCGGTGACATAGCGGGAAAAAGCGTCGCGGTCGACGGCGAGGGCGCCCCCTGCCGGTACCGCCGTGGCATCGGCCGCCGCCATGATCAGTGAGCCGCAGCGGCGCAATTCTTCCTTGAGGCAGCCGACCGCGTTGTTCAGACCGGCACCGCGCAGACTGTTGGAACAGACCAGCTCGGCAAGGTTTTCGCTCTGGTGGGCACAGGAGAAACGCTGCGGTTTCATCTCCAGCAGGGTCACCGCGACGCCTTCGCGCGCTGCCTGCCAGGCCGCTTCGCATCCCGCCAGCCCTGCTCCTATGATGGTAATCTGCATTCCTGCTCCTTGTTGGTGTCTCCCGGCACACTGCATCACCGCGGCGCGTGCACCTGCTGCAAACAGGACACCGGCCGCGCCAGCAGGCGCGACCGGTGAGAAGGATCTGTCGGGGTCGTCAGTACAGCGTCGCCGGGACTACTGCTTGACGCTGTCGCCGGTTGTCGCCGCCGGTTTTTTAGACGTGGTTTTTTTTGCCGCGGTCTTTTTCGCTGCCGGTTTTTTTGCCGCCGGTTTTTTTGCCGCCGGTTGCTTGACCGGAGTTTTGGCGGCCGGGGTTTTTTTCTCCGGCGGTGTAATCACTTTTTCCCAGTCGCATTCCGTCTGCGGGCAACGCTGCACTGTCCCGAAGCGCTTGGTTGTCTTGATCTCCGTCAGGGCCCAGCCGCACTTGGGGCAGGGCTCTTCGCAGGGGGGGTTCCACAGGGCGTATTTGCACTTGGCCGCCGGCAGCTCCAGCTCCTCGAGCAGGAAATCCACCTCGCGGACGGTGTTCCGCGTGAACACGTTGCGCTCGTAGATCGGCGCATGCGCGTCGAAGAACCGCTCCCAGGTGGACCTCTCCGCCGCCGGGAGGTGTCCGATGGCGGAGAGGTCCACCTGGGAGCGGTTCTTCGACG
>JAWOIX010000016.1:0-3509 GCA_046484405.1 Pelovirga sp. | reverse complement strand
CGAACTCGCCAAACGACGTGTTCAAGTCGCTTGTGTCGCTGGCGCTGACGACCTGCGTTCCGACCCGGCCCGCGAGATCGATACGCCCGGCGGCGGTCCGCTGCACCGTAAAGGACCCGAAATTCCGGTTGTTCGTGTTCAGCGTCGAGCTGCCGTTGGCGTCGCTGGTCAGCGTGACCTGGCCTGTCCCGCCGCAAGCGGCCGCTTCCGCGAGCGCGGCAGTGACTATCTTGCCTATACCCTGATCGACTCCGCTGTCGACAGCTATTTTCATGTCCTCGAAACCATCGGCGATCAGCTCGAAGCGATCGAGGAGGAGCTGATCACCCGGCCGAGCGAGGAACTGCTCCAGCAGATTCACCAGCTGCGCGGACAGCTGGTGTTCGTGCGCAAGGCCGCCGCTCCCCTGCGCGACCTGGTCGGCGGACTGCTTCTCAGCGATTCCCCCCTGATCGATGACAGAACCCGCATCTATCTGCGCGACCTGCATGAACACGTCATTCATGTTATGGACAACATCGACAACTACCGCGATACCGCCAAGGGGCTGATCGACCTGTCCCTCTCCAACATGAGCCATCGCACCAACGAGGTGATGCAGTTCCTCACCATCATCGCCTCGGTGTTCATTCCCCTGACCTTCATTGCCGGCGTTTACGGTATGAACTTCGCGCACATGCCTGAGCTGCAGTGGCGCTACGGGTATCTGCTGGCGATCGTCCTGATGCTCTGCTGCGCCCTCGCAATGTTGTGGTTTTTCAAGAGAAAAAAATGGTTCTGACGAATCCCCGCAGGCCGCCGCGCGGCACGCGCCACGGCTTGACATGACGGGGGAACTGTTGCTAGATTGCCACGTTCGGCCGCTACGGTCACAAGCCCCGGACCATGGGGGCCGATCGGCTGGCGGGCACCACCGCTGACAGCAGCAGAGCAAGCCGCGCAGTAACGCCGCCACCGGCACCGGACCGACCGGACCGGTCGTTGATGCCTTTCGTCAGAGCCACACAACGGAGCAGGTTCATGCGTTTTCCTGAAGCACCACTGGAGTCGGATCTCCCCAAGGGAGTCCGGGATTTCCTGCCCCTCAAGGCCGCCAAGCTGGAGTACCTGCAGCAGCAGCTGCGCCAGGTCTACACCGCCTGGGGCTTCCGCCCGGTGATCCCGCCGCAGCTCGAGTTTCTCGATGTCCTGGAGCGCGGCCTCGGTGAGGGCCTGCGGGACCGGGCCTTTCGCTTCGACGACCGGCAGAGCAACCGGCTGCTCGCCTTTCCCCCCGACATGACCGCGCAGATCGCCCGCATCGCCGCCACCCGCATGAGCCAGATGCTGCTGCCCCTGCGGCTCTGTTACAACGGCCGCGTACTGCGCCACACCGAGCAGCAGGCCGGCAAGGATCGGGACATTTTTCAATCGGGGGTCGAGCTGATCGGTCTCGACAGCCCGGAGGCGGATGCCGAAATGATCGCCATGGCGATCGAGGCCCTGAGTGCCGTCGGCGCCGAACAGTTCACCATCGACATCGGCCAGATGGAGTTTTTCCGTGGCGTCATGGACGGCCTGTCCCTCGACGGACCACGCACCGAACGGGTCGCCGACGCGATCTCGCGCAAGGACAGCTCCGAACTCGACCTGCTCCTCACCGATGTCGCCATCAGCAGCGCCGCGCGCGACGAGATCCTCGCCCTGCCGCGCCTCTACGGTGGCCGCGAAGTGCTCGACCGGGCGGAACGGACCGTTGCCAACGATCGTTCGCGGCGCGCCCTGGAAAACCTCGCGCGCATTCTCGACGTCCTGGAAATCTATGGTGTCAGCGAACATGTCACCATTGACCTCGGCGAGCTGCGCGGCCTCAATTACCACACCGGCATGACCTTCCAGGGTTTTCTTCCCGGTCTCGGACGCAGCATCTGCAGCGGCGGTCGCTACAACAACCTCACCGCCCAGTACGGCCTGGATGCGCCGGCAACGGGATTCACCTTCAGCCTGCTGCACCTGCTGTTTGCCCTCGACAAGACCCTCGACGCGATCGTCGAACCGAGCTGCGACCTGCTGGTCTTTTCCCGTGGCAGCGATCTGCGCTCGGCGCAAAAGCTCGCCTGCGGCCTGCGCCAGCGGGGATATTCCGTCGCCCGGGATATTCTCAAGCGTACGGAAGATGAAACCCTTGTGTATGCCCGGCAGATGAATTACCGTTATCTGGCAATCAGCGCCGGTGAGCACCAGGATGTTGAACTTATCTGCCTGGCGGATGGCAGCAGGCGCGTTCTTTCCTGGCACCAGGTGAACGCCAGCGACTTCCGCCTGAATTGAATTTTATCCATCGCCGGTGGTCCAGCTGTCACCGGCACAACAGGAGCTAACAGGAGCTTATGGCCAACATAATTATCGTCGGCGCCCAGTGGGGTGATGAAGGCAAAGGTAAGGTGGTCGACATCTATACCGAGTACGCGCAGAACGTCGTCCGCTTCCAGGGGGGGAACAACGCCGGCCACACCCTCGTCGTCGGCAGCGAGAAAACCGTTCTGCACCTCATCCCTTCCGGCATCCTCCACGAGGGCAAACGCTGCATCATCGGCAATGGCGTGGTCCTTGATCCCAAGGTGTTTCTCGAGGAGATCGACAAGCTCAAGCAGAAGGGCTACCTGAAGGATGATCGCCAGCTGATGGTCGACGGGGCGGTGAATATCATCATGCCCTACCATAAAAAGATCGATATCGCCCGCGAGCTGAAATCGGGAGCAAAAAAGATCGGTACCACCGGACGGGGCATCGGCCCGACCTATGAAGACAAGGTCGGACGCCGCGGCATCCGCTTTGCCGACCTGCTCAAGCCGGAGACCTTCCGCCGCAAACTCAAGGAGCTCCTGCCGGAGAAGAACTTCTTCCTCGAAAAATATCTTGGCGAGGCGCCCCTTGACGAAGAGGCGATCGCCACCGAATACCTCGGCTACGCCGAGCGCCTGCGCGTCTATCTCGGCCGCGCCTCGACCACCCTCGACCAGGCGATCAAGGCCGGCGAGAATGTTCTTTTCGAAGGGGCCCAGGGCAGCCTGCTCGACATCGATCATGGCACCTATCCCTATGTCACCTCCTCCTCGACCATTGCCGCGGGTGCCTGTACCGGCACCGGTCTCGGTCCGCAGGTGATCGACGAAGTGATCGGCATCTCCAAGGCCTACGTGACCCGGGTCGGCGAAGGTCCGTTCCCCACCGAGCTCAACGATGACATGGGTGAGCAGCTGCGCGCCGCCGGCAACGAATTTGGTGCGACCACCGGACGGCCCCGCCGGACCGGCTGGCTCGATATCGTCGCCCTGCGTGAAGCGGCGCGTACTAACGGCCTGACCGGCATCGCCCTGACCAAGATGGATGTACTCAGCGAACTTGACACGATCAAGGTCTGCACCGCCTATCGCCATGGAGAATCCTTCCTCGAGGAATTCCCCCAGGATCTTGACGTTCTCAGCGCCTGCACACCGGTCTACGAGGAGATCCCCGGCTGGCAGTCG
>JAWOIX010000003.1:0-21762 GCA_046484405.1 Pelovirga sp. | reverse complement strand
TTCGTGCGGAACAGGCACAGGAAAAAGCATCTCAACAGCCGCCCGTGGCAGCTTCTGCGGCGCCCGCTGCAGCACCGTCCGGTGCTTCGGCCCATCCGGGCAGTACGGCGCAAGCAGAGAAGAAGGATCTGCAGGCAGAACCGGAAATCTCACTTGGCAGCGACGCAGCGGCGATTCTGGCACGGGTGCGGGAGCAACCGGGTCTTGTCCAGGTGGACCTCTACCCGCAGTTTCCCGCCGTGGATAAAAAGCAGTTGCAGAAGAGGATCAGGCAGATGGCTGACGACGGCCTGCTGCGCCGCGAACGACAGCCGGGGGGGTCGTACCGTCTTTACCCCGTCTGAGGGGCGCAGAGTGTAACCCGGCGGGAACGGCTCAGGCACCGTTCCCGCCGCACTATAGCGCTAAACGTTTTTCAGGTTGTAAAAGACGTCCTTGCCACGGAACACTGCCGTGCTTTCCAGTTCGTCTTCGATGCGCAACAACTGGTTGTATTTACAGACCCGGTCGGTGCGGCACAGCGACCCGGTCTTGATCTGCCCGGCATTGGTGGCGACAGCCAGGTCGGCGATGGTGGTATCCTCGGTCTCACCGCTGCGGTGGGAGACCACTGCGGTATAGCCGGCGCGCTTGGCCATTTCGATGGCATCAAGGGTTTCCGTCAGGGTGCCGATCTGGTTGACCTTGATCAGAATCGAATTGGCGATCCCCTTTTCGATCCCTTCCTTGAGGATCTTCGTGTTGGTAACAAACAGGTCATCGCCGACGATCTGAATCCTGTCGCCGAGTTTTTCGGTCAGCAGCTTCCAGCCGTCCCAGTCGTTTTCCGCCATACCGTCTTCGATGGACACGATCGGGTAGCGCTCGACCAGATCCTGGTAGAAAGCCACCAGCTCGGCGGCGGTTTTTTCCGGCTGGGGCTCGTTGGCGAGGACATACTTGCCGTTTTTGTAGAGTTCCGAAGCCGCCACGTCGAGGGCCAGCAGGACATCCTCTCCGGCGGTGTAGCCGGCTGCAGCAATCGCCTCGACGATGACCGAAAGGGCCTCTTCGTTGCTCTTCAGATCGGGTGCAAACCCCCCTTCGTCACCAACTGCAGTGTTGTATCCCTTGCTTTTGAGAACCTTTTTCAGGGCATGGAAAATTTCCGCACCCATGCGCAGGGCCTCTTTGAAACTCTCGGCGCCGGCCGGCATGATCATGAATTCCTGAATGTCGACATTGTTGTCGGCGTGTTCGCCGCCGTTGATGATGTTCATCATCGGCAGGGGCAGCTCCTTGGCGTTGGTTCCGCCAATATACTGGTAGAGGGGCAGTCCGGCATCCTCCGCCGCCGCCTTGGCACAGGCCAGGGACACGCCAAGCAGTGCGTTGGCGCCGAGCTTGCTCTTGAAGTCGGTACCGTCCAGTTCGAGCAGTTTGCGGTCGATGCCGATCTGATCACTTGCTTCCCATCCCTGCAATTCAACGGCGATGACATCATTGACATGCTCGACCGCCTTGAGCACCCCCTTGCCCAGATAGCGGCTCTTGTCGCCATCACGCAGTTCGAGGGCCTCCCGTTCACCGGTAGACGCACCGCTCGGCACCGCGGCGCGGGCGACGACCCCCGAGTCGAGGGCAACCTCGACCTCGACCGTCGGATTGCCCCGCGAATCGAGAATTTCACGGGCATAGATATCAATGATTTCGCTCATTTTTGACCCCCTTGTCAGGTTGGTTAGAAACAGATATTGTCGATAAGCCTGATACACAGCAGAATAAGAACAGCAAAGCCCTGTCCATCAAAATACTCCTTACTTATATCACAGGATCTTTCCCCGTGAAGCCGTTTTTACCGGAAAACCATGAATGATCCCGCGCCGCGCTTGTGTGAGCTGAGCATTATCGTGCCGGTCCTCAACGAGGTGGATCAGCTGCCGCGGTTTCTGGCCCGCCTGCGCCGTCAGCAGGGGGTGATCTGCGAGATCCTCTGCTGTGATGGCGGATCGAGTGACGGCACGCGCGAGTGGCTGGCCCGGCAGCCCGACATCACCCTGCTTGAAGGGCCTGCCGGGCGCGGGCGGCAGCTCAACCAGGGGATTGCCGCGGCAGCCGGGGAGTGGTTGCTGCTGCTGCACTGTGACTGCTTCTTTGCTGACGATCGCGCCCTGCGCCGCGGGATCGACTGGCTCTCCCGCTCGCCCGGCCAGCGCATTGCCGGGCACTTCGCCCTCAACTTTGTGCACGTTTCGCCAGGTTCCGCCGGTGCTTACGATTTTTACCAGCGCAAGGCGCGCCTGGGACGGCCGGAAACGATTCATGGCGATCAGGGGTTCCTCCTGCATCGCAGGTTACAGGAAAAAGTCGGGCCTCTGCGCGAGGACCTGCCGGCGATGGAGGATACCGATTTCGCCGAGCGGCTGCGTGCCGTCGGACAATGGCAGCTGCTTCCGGCGGAGATCTACACCTCGGCCCGGCGTTTTGAAACGGAAGGGCTGTGGCAGCGGCAGCTGCTCGGCGCGTTGATGATGTGTTTCCGTAGCATCGGCTGGGAGGATTTCTTCACCTGCGCGCCACAGGTCTACCGCCAGCAGTCGCGCACCGGGACCCTGCGCCTGCTGCCTTTTTTTGTTCTGATCAGCCAACGGCTGCAGCGTCTTCCCCCGGCGCAGCGCTGGCGGCTGTGGTTGCGCAGCGGCGCCTATGTTCATCGCCATGCCTGGCAACTTTTGTTCCTCATCGACAGCCGCCGCGCCTGGCGCCAGGGACGAGCGCCGGGCGACACGCCGGCGAACTGGCTGTTCTACGGTGAACCGGTCTTCGACCTGCTCACCGCACACCCCCCCGGGCGCTGGACCACGGCCCTGCTGCTGCGCCTGTGGTTTTTTGCTGCAATGCGGCGCCTCAAGGCGGTAGAACCGGCCATCCAGCCAGTCACGCAGGATGACTGATCAATGATCTCGCTGCCTTGTCTTGTCCGGCACGGCCAGACTGTGTTACACAGACAAAAATAGAGTTTTTCAAAAAAAGGAGATCAATAACGTGTCCAGCTTCAGCGATTATAAAGTAAAGGATCTGTCCCTGGCCGAGTGGGGGCGCAAGGAAATTCTGCTTGCACAGGGGGAAATGCCCGGCCTGATGGCGCTGCGAGAAGAATATGCCGGTGCTTATCCTCTCAAAGGGGCGCGGATTACCGGCTCCCTGCACATGACCATCCAGACGGCGGTGCTGATAGAGACCCTGGTCGATCTTGGTGCGCAGGTGCGCTGGTGTTCCTGCAATATCTTTTCCACCCAGGATCATGCCGCTGCCGCAGTTGCCGTCGGCCGTGACGGGACAGTGGAGGCTCCGCAGGGTATCCCGGTGTTTGCCTGGAAAGGGGAAACCCTGGCAGAGTACTGGTGGTGTACCGAACAGGCCCTGACCTGGCCGGACGATGGCTGCACCAACATGATTCTTGACGATGGCGGCGACGCGACCCTTTTTGTGCTCAAAGGGAGCGAATGGGAACGGGAGGGATGCCCCGAGGTGACTGCCGAGGATCCGGACGACTGGCGTGAGCTGGTTGCCACCCTGCGTCATTCCATTGCCGACGCATCCGACAAATGGCAGCGGACCGCGGCTGCCGTCAAGGGGGTCACGGAAGAAACCACAACGGGTGTTCACCGGCTCTACCAGATGGCTGAAGAGGGGACGCTGCAGTTTCCCGCGATGAACGTCAATGATTCGGTCACCAAATCAAAGTTCGACAATGTCTACGGCTGTCGCCATTCCCTCGTCGACGGCATCATGCGGGCGACGGATGTGATGCTGGCGGGGAAGGTTGCGGTGATCTGCGGTTACGGCGATGTCGGCAAGGGCTGCTGTCAGTCGCTGCGCGGGCAGGGTGCCCGGGTGATTGTCACGGAAATCGATCCGATCTGCGCCCTTCAGGCCCTGATGGAGGGTTACGAGGTCAAACGGGTCGAAGATGTTCTGGACTATGCCGACATTTACATTACCACGACCGGCAACCGGCACGTCATCACCCTCGAGCACATGCGCCAGATGAAGGACAACGCGATCGTCGGCAACATCGGTCACTTCGATAACGAAATTGAAATGATTGCCCTGGAGAGGGACGGCCGGGCCAGGCGCGAAAAGATCAAGCCGCAGGTGGATCGCTGGGTCTTTGATGACGACCACGGGGTCATCATTCTTGCCGAAGGACGGCTGCTCAACCTCGGTTGTGCCACCGGCCACCCGAGTTTTGTCATGTCCTGTTCCTTCACCAACCAGGTGATGGCGCAGATCGAACTGTTCAACAACGCCGGCTCCTACGCCAACAAGGTCTATGTGCTGCCCAAGCTGCTCGATGAAAAGGTCGCGCGGTTGCACCTCGACAAGCTCGGTGCGAAGCTGACGGTTCTCTCCGACGAACAGTCGCGCTATCTCGGCATCCCGGTCGCGGGGCCCTACAAGCCCGATACCTACCGCTACTGATCGATACCTGACAGGTCCCCGCCAGGCAGCATTGACCGGCGGCCCTTCTGTTCTGCTGTGAACAGAGGTGCCGCCGGTTATTGTTTGACCCCGAGAAAGAGCCATGCGGCAATCAGCAGAAACACGACATTCCCCGTCCAGGCGGCGAAGATCGGACTGACGGCGCCGGCGTAGCCGAATGATATGACCATCGACTGGAGCAGAAAGTAGGCCGCGCCGACGGCCAGGCTCAGCCCGACGCCGAGGGCCAGGTGGCTCTCGCGTCCGCGTTGCAGGGCAAAGGGGATGCCGAGCAGCCCCATGACCAGGCCGGTAAATGGTGCCGCCAGGCGGGTGTGAAAGTCGACCCGCTGGCGGGTGGCGTCATAGCCTTCCTCTTCAAGGCGGGTGATCATCCGCCCTAGCTGCCGGGCATTAAGTTGATTGCTGGCGTTTTCCACTTCGGCAAAGTCGTCGATCTGACGGTCCAGATCCAGCACCTGCTGCTCAAGTTGCTGTGTGGTCACCAGGTTGCCGCTGTCCGGGTCGAAATCGCGGACGACCATGGTGGGCGCCGACCATTGGCGGTCGCGGAAATGTGCGGCAGGGACGTCGAGCCGCCGCATGATGCGCGCCTGATCGTCGAAGGTAAACACCGTAACCCCCTGCAGCTGCTTGTCCCTGGCCTGCGCAACACTGATGTTGATGATCCGGTTGCCGCTGCGATACCAGATTTTGTCGTGGGTCAGGCGGATCTGTTCCTTGCCCTTCAGTTTGACTTCAACCAGCTCATTAAGCTGGCGGGTGCTCCACGGGATCAGATATTCGTTGAGGAGCAAAAGCAGGCAACAGAGCAGCAGAATCAGGGCGATGAGCGGCTGTGTCACGCGCCAGAGACTGATTCCGCAGGCGCGCAGGGCGGTCATTTCATTGGTTCGTCCGAGGCCGCCCAGGGTCAATACCATGCTGGTGAGAATTGCCAGGGGAAGGATCTGAACGAAAATAAACGGCACGCTGTGCACCAGGTAGCTGCTGTATTCCTGCCAGCCGGCGCCGTAATCCATGAACTTGTCGACCCGTTCAAAAAAGTCGACAAGCAGGTAGATGCCGATAAAAGCAGCACAGCACAGTCCGAGGATGCGGAGAAAGTAGGAGAGGATAAAGCGGTTGATGATTTTCACCGGTCACCTCCGCGGCGGCGCTGGAAGAACCGGACCAGGCGCTGCCAGTACACCTGGTGAAACTGCACAGGGCGTTCGATCGCCGCCCGGTGGAGCAAGGTGCCGCCACCCAGGACAAAGAGCAGATTCGGCAGCCAGAGGATCAGCGCCGCCGGAACAATGCCCTTGTCGGCGAGGGTGCCGGCAAAACTCAACAGCACGTAATAAACCAGGAAAACCCCCAGGGCCAGAGCGAAGCCCGCGCCCTTGCCGGAACGCTGGGTCTGCAGGGCCAGCGGGATGCCGATGAGAATGAGGACCAGGGGGGCGCAGGCGATGACGTAGCGTTCGTGCAGTTCCGTCTGCAGACGATAGCGTTCACGCCCCGGTGCGGTCGCGTCGATCAGCCGGCTGAGCTCCCCCCAGGAGAGTTCGCTGCGTGAGCGTCGCCGTTCCCCCTCGTCGAGCTGCTCGGAAAAGTCGAGATTGATGTCATAATTCTCGAAGCTGATGGTCTGGTAGGTGTCCTGTTCACCCCTGGCCGGTTGCCGGTGAATGTCCCCCCGGCTCAGGCGCAGGGTCAGGCGCAGGGTCTCCCGGTCGCTGATGAAGCGTCCTTCCCGCGCCGTGATGACGGCGGGAACGGCCGCGGCGCGTTCATCGGAAATAAAGAGATCGTGCATGATGCCACGCCGCTCATCCAGCCCCCTGGCATAAAGGACAATGCCGGGGAATTCGTCGTTGAAAACTCCCGGTTTGACACCGATACTGACGCTGCCGGAGGCGATCTCGAAGAGCTTGGAACGAAACGCGGCCTTGCTGGCCGGTTCGATCAGCAGGGTGATGGTTCCGGTGAGCAGGGTGAAGACCAGGGCGAGGAGCAGCACCGGCCGAATCATTGAGTAGAGACTGATGCCGCAGGCCTTGAGGGCGACGTATTCGCTGTCCGCCGACAGACGCCCGAAAGCGAGGAGGATGCCGAGCAGAAAAGAGAGGGGCACGGTCACGCTGAAAAAGGTCGGCAGCAGGTAGCCGAACAGCGCGACGATGTCCCGTGTCGGGACCCCCTGGGTGACGATCAGTTCCGTCAGCCGGGGAATCCGGCCAAGCAGCAGAACAAAGGAGAAGACCAGCAGGCTCAGCAGCGTCGGCAGGCTGATTTCACGAAAAATGTAGCGATGGATGCGCAGGTTTGACATAGGCACCGATGTTAGTACAGCGAAGGGTTTGTGTAAATAAGACAAAATTGCATTTATGCTGGAATTTCAGTCATCAAGGAATTCCTGCAGAATGACTGCCGGCGAAGTGCATTTTCTGCCGGAGATTTTTTCTTGCCTGGGGCCGCTCGGCAGTGGTATATGTCTACAGTTGTTCAAAATACGCACGTCCCGTGATTCAGGCAGGATGGTTCCCGATCGACGATCGGGTCCTGCCGGAGCGGATCGGGGCGGAGGATGAAACCAGAAAAAAAGGAGATCCACCCATGGCACAAATCTCAATGAAGCAAATGCTTGAAGCCGGTGTCCACTTCGGTCACCAGACCAAGCGCTGGAACCCCAAGATGAAGCCCTACATCTTCGGGGCACGCAACGGTATCTACATTATCGACCTGCAGAAGACCGTACGTTATTTCAGAACCGCCTACCAGTTCATCCAGGATACCGTAGCGGCGGGCGACAAGGTTCTTTTTGTCGGCACGAAGAAGCAGGCGCAGGATGCCATCAAGGAAGAATCGCTGCGTGCCGGCCAGTACTTTGTCAATAACCGCTGGCTCGGCGGGATGCTGACCAACTTTTCCACCATCAAGGCAAGTATCGACCGGCTGAAAAAAATCGAAGCGATGGTCGCTGACGGAACCATCGATCAGTACACCAAAAAGGAAGCTCTGCAGCTCGACCGCGAGCGTGAAAAGCTCGAGAAAAACCTCGGTGGCATCAAGCACATGAACAAGCTTCCCGGTGCTATCTTCATTATCGACCCGAAAAAAGAAGCGATTGCCGTTCAGGAAGCCAACAAGCTTGGCATTCCGGTTGTCGCGGTCGTCGACACCAACTGCGATCCCGACAATATCGATTTCGTCATTCCCGGCAACGATGATGCGATTCGCGCCATCCGCCTGTTTGCCACGCTGATGGCAGATGCCTGCGTCGAAGGGTCCGAGCGCCAGAAGGTCAAGAAGCAGACCGAAGCCGAAGGCAAGGACGAACCGGTCAGCGTGACACCCGCAGTTGCCAAAGAGGAGGCTGCGCCCCAGGTGACCGAGGAGGCCGTTGCCGCCGTCCAGGAACCGGCTGCCGAGTAATTACCAGCAGATCCAGATATTATCCAGTTATTTCATACAGGCCCAGCGGCCGGGCTTTACGGTCCGGCCGTTCTTTTAACAGCGTATCCGGGAACAGGGTCGTGTGACCCGCCCCGAACATATGGAGGATAGACGTGAGTATTACAGCAGCGATGGTCTCCGAGTTGCGAAAAAAAACCGGAGCAGGAATGATGGATTGCAAGAAAGCCCTGACCGAGACCGCCGGCAACATGGATGAGGCGGTCGACTTTCTGCGCAAGAAGGGGCTCTCCGCCGCCGCCAAAAAGTCGGGGCGCGTGGCTGCGGAAGGCGCCGTTGCCGCGACCTCCGCCGGGCCGGTCGGCGCCGTCGTCGAGGTGAACGCCGAGACCGACTTTGTCGCGAAAAACGAAGCCTTTCAGGCCTTTGTCAGCGGTGTGCTGGAGATTGTCCTGGCCAACCCGGTGACCGATGTCGAGGCTCTCGGGCAGCTGCCCTATCCGGGCACCGATCGGACCGTGGCTGAGGAACTGACCCATCAGATCGCCACCATTGGCGAGAACATGAGCCTCCGCCGGTTTGCCCGCATTGATGCCGCTGCGGGTGTGGTGACCTCCTATGTCCACGGTGCCGGCAAAATCGGTGTTCTGGTTGAACTCAATACCTCCGCGCAGGATGAGCGCGTCAGCGAACTGGGCCGGCAGATTGCCATGCATGTTGCTGCCGCTTCCCCCCAGTATCTTGATCGCGACAGTGTCCCGGCCGAGGTCGTCGCAAAGGAAAAAGAGATCATGCGGGTCAAGGCACTGGAGAGCGGCAAACCCGAGAACATCGTGGAAAAAATTCTGGTCGGCCAGATCAACAAGTTTTTCGGTGAAGTCTGTCTGCTTGAGCAGGCCTTCGTGATCGATCCGGATCAGACCGTGCAGAAAGTCGTCGACGCCTGCGCCAAAGAGGTCGGCACGCCGGTGTCCCTCGGCAGCTATGTGCGTTTCCAGCTGGGTGAAGGCATTGAGAAGAAGGTCGATGACTTTGCTGCTGAAGTCGCGGCGATGAGCAAGTAGTCAGCATTTGCGGCAGGAGTTTTTGTGGCAACAGTCAAATACAAGAGAATATTGCTGAAGCTCAGCGGAGAAGCGCTGGCCGGCGAACAGGGTTTCGGCATCGATCCGTTGGTGATCAACGGCATTGCTGCAGAGATTAAAGAGGTTGCGGCCCTCGGTGTCGAGATTGCCCTGGTCATTGGCGGCGGCAACATCTTCCGTGGGGTTGCCGCATCATCCAAGGGAATGGACCGCGCCAGCGCCGACTACATGGGGATGCTGGCGACCGTCATGAACAGCCTGGCAATGCAGGATGCCCTTGAAAAGCAGGGCGTCAACACCCGCGTGCAGTCGGCTATCGATATGCAGCAGGTTGCCGAGCCCTATATCCGTCGCCGCGCTGTGCGTCATCTGGAGAAGGGGCGGGTGGTGATCTTCAGTGCCGGGACCGGTAACCCCTATTTCACGACCGATACCGCCGCCAGTCTGCGCGCCATGGAGATCAACGCCGAAGTCATTCTCAAGGCGACCAAGGTCGACGGTATTTATTCCGCCGATCCCAACAAGGACAAGAATGCCGTCAAGCTGCCGGTTCTGACCTACCTCGAGGTGCTGCAGCGTGGCCTGCAGGTTATGGATGCCACGGCGACCTCCCTGTGTATGGACAATAATCTTCCGATGATCATTTTCGACATGACCCGACGTGATAACATCAAGAAGGTTGTCCTCGGAGAAGAAATCGGTACCATCGTCAAAGGAGGTGACAGCAATGGTTGATGAAGTTTTGCGTGAAACGCGCGGTGCCATGGACAAGGCGGTCAAGGCACTGAAAAAAGAGATGACCAAGGTGCGCACCGGGCGTGCCAGCACCTCTTTGCTGGATGATGTGCGGGTGGAGTATTATGGTGTGCCGACGCCTCTCAGCCAGGTGGCGACCCTGTCTACTCCCGAAGCGCGTCTGATTACCGTGCAGCCGTGGGAGAAGAATCTTTTGCCGGCTATCGAGAAGGCCCTGTTCAAAGCGGATCTCGGTCTGACCCCCTCCTCCGATGGCCAGTTGATCCGCTTGCCGGTCCCGGCCCTGACGGAGGAACGGCGGGTTGAGATGGTAAAAATCATCAAGCGGATGGCCGAAGATGCGAAAATCTCCGTGCGCAATGCCCGCCGCGATGCCAACGAGCATCTGAAGCTGCTGGAAAAAGAGAAAGAGATTACGGAAGACACTCTGAAACGCAGTGAAAAGGATGTCCAGCAGCTCACCGATGAGTTCATCAATGCCATCGATGCTGTGGTGCAGAACAAGGAACGCGAAGTAATGGAGGTCTGATTTTCATGCAGGGACTTTTACGCAGAAGGAGAGATGTCATGGCACTGTCAATCACAGAGGAATGTATCGGTTGTGGAACCTGTGTCGAGGATTGTCCCGTTGGCGCCATTGTCGAGGCGGGGGAGGTCTTCAGAATTACCGAGGATTGCACGGAATGTCGTGCCTGCGTTGACAGCTGTCCGGTCAATGCCATTGTTGACTGACATTCACGTGACCGGGTTTTCTTTTCAAGAGCGTTCATAGGGCGCTCTTTTTTTTGTATCCGGACTTTTTTCTGTGTCCATAGTGGTGACTGTTGTCGTTGCGCGGATACCATGGTAATTTTAGCAACGTGACCTGTTATTTTCCTGTCGTTGAGCCCACTTTATGCAGACAAAACCCGCTACGGTCGTGATCAAGCCGCCTGAGCACGTCGCCATTATCATGGATGGCAACGGGCGCTGGGCGCAGCAGCGCGGCCTCCCACGCATCGCCGGCCACCAGCAGGGGGTCGATGCCGTCAACCGGGTCGTCGATGCCTGCGCCAGGCAGGGCGTCGGGTATCTCAGCCTCTATGCGTTCAGCTCGGAGAACTGGGGCCGCCCGCGGGACGAGGTTGACGCCCTGATGCATCTGCTCCTTGAGTTTCTCGCGTCGCAGCGGCAGAAAATGCTCGATAACGGCATCCGCCTGCGCATCATTGGTGATCTCAGCCGGATGTCCACACCGATCCAGCAGGCGTTGGCAGAAGCGCAACAGGTGACGTCCGCTGGCACCGGCCTGACCCTGGTTCTGGCCCTGTCCTATGGCGGTCGCGACGAGATTCTGCGCGCCGTCAGGCGACTGGCCGCCCGGGTCGAGTCCGGCGCATTCGATCTGGATCGGCTCGATGCCGAGAGTTTTTCCGGTTTCCTCGATTTTCCGGAGATGCCTCCCCCGGACCTGATGATTCGCACCAGTGGTGAGATGCGTATCAGCAACTTTCTCCTCTGGCAGGCGGCCTATGCCGAACTTTATTTCACCGAGGTTCTGTGGCCCGATTTTGATCTCGAGGAATTGACCAGGGCATTTGAGGACTACCAGTCGCGGCGGCGGCGCTTCGGCCTGACGGACGACCAGCTGATAGCCGATCCTGCCCGTGACGCTGAAGGAGAGTGACTATCAAGCAACGACTTATCACTGCGGCTGTTGCCCTCCCCATCCTGGTTCTGCTGCTTGGCTACGCGTCACCGGCAGTTCTGACCCTGTTCGTTGCCCTGCTGGTGCTGCTCGCGCTGCTCGAGTTCAACCGCATGGGGCTCAAGGATTGTCACCGCCCCGCCCAGAGGTTCAGTGCCGTTGCCGGGGCGGCGGTCATTCCCCTGCTCTATTTCGGACAGGCCGCCTGGCTTCATGTCTTTCTGGCGCTGACTTTTCTGTTGCTGGCGCTGATATTTCTCTTTCGTCCCGGAGAACTGGGCAGTGTCCACCGTGATCTGGGCTGGATCTGTCTCGGGCTGCTGTACCTGCCGCTACTGCTTGGGCACCTGATTCCTTTGCGCCTGCTGGATGACGGGCGGGAATGGATCTTTCTAACCCTGGTGGTGATCATGTGCTGCGACACCTGTGCCTACCTGGTGGGCAGTCGCATCGGCAAGAACAAGCTTTATCCCCTGATCAGTCCGAACAAAAGCATTGAAGGTGCGGTTGGCGGGATCCTTGGCGCAGTGCTTGGTGCCCTCCTTGCCAAGGTGCTGTTTTTTTCCGCCCTTGGCGTGGGGTTCGCGCTTCTCGTCGGTCTGGTTCTCGGGGTGGCCGGCCAGCTTGGCGATCTCTTCGAGTCGCTCCTCAAGCGGGCCTGCGGCGTCAAGGACTCAGGGACCATGATTCCCGGCCACGGCGGCATTCTTGATCGGCTCGACAGTCTGTTGTTCGCTTTTCCACTGATGTATTACTTGGCACGCTTTGGTTTCGGCGGCTAGGGGGCGTACTTGAAACACATTGCAGTACTCGGTTCGACTGGCTCTATCGGGGTCAGTACCTTGCAGATCGTCAAGGAGTTTCCTGAACATTTTCGCATTGTCGCACTCAGCGGTGGAAACAACGTCGAACTGCTGGCGGAGCAGGCCCGGCAATTCCGCCCGCAGCTGGTTGCTGTCCTGGGTGAAGGCGACGCTGAGACCCTCGACCTGGAACTGAAAGGTACCGGCATCGAAGTCTGTAGCGGCGTCGAAGGCATGATTCGTTGTGCCACGCTGCCGGCTGCCGACCTGGTTGTTGCCGCCGTTGTCGGTGCCGCAGGACTGGTACCGACCATGGCCGCGGTGCGCGCCGGCAAACAGATTGCTCTGGCGAACAAGGAAGCCCTGGTGATGGCCGGTGACCTGATCATGACCGAAGTCAGGCGCCTGGGCGTGACCCTGATGCCGGTCGACAGCGAGCATTCCGCCATCTTCCAGGCCCTTGCCGGTCAGCGTCATGCCGATGTCCGTCGGCTGATTCTGACGGCTTCAGGCGGCCCCTTTCGCGAACTGGCCGCAACCGAGTTCCGCCATATTGCCCCGGCGGATGCCCTCGCGCATCCCAACTGGTCGATGGGCCGGAAAATATCTGTCGATTCCGCCACCCTGATGAACAAGGGGCTGGAGGTGATTGAAGCGCACTGGCTGTTTGATATTCCCGGAACACGGATTGATGTCCATATTCATCCGGAGAGTATCGTCCATTCCATGGTAGAGTATGTCGACGGCTCGGTGATTGCGCAGCTCGGCATTCCGGACATGAAGACGCCCATTGCCTACGCCCTGTCGTGGCCACAGCGTCTGCCGCTACCTCAGCCGTCCCTGGATCTGTGCAAGCTGGGAACGCTGACCTTCTCCACCCCCGACCCCTGCCGCTTTCCCTGCCTGGAACTGGCTTATGCTGCCCTTGCCGCCGGTGGTACCCTGCCGACGGTGATGAATGCCGCCAACGAGGTTGCCGTGTCGGCTTTTTTGCACCGGCAGATCAGTTTTCTCGACATTCCGCGGCTGATCGAGAAGGTCATGTCCCTGCATCAGCGTGAAGAAACGTCAACAGTGGATCGTATTCTGCAGGCCGATTTGTGGAGTCGCACCCGGTCCAGGGAACTGATCAATGGAGGATTGAAATGACAACCGTTATCGCCGGGATTCTGATGCTTGGAGTTCTGGTATTTGTGCATGAACTGGGACACTTTGTCGTTGCCAAGATGTGTGGCGTGAAGGTGCTCAAGTTTTCCCTGGGATTCGGTCCGAAGCTGGTTTCCTACCGGCATGGGGAAACGGAATACCTGATCTGCGCCGTTCCCCTGGGTGGTTATGTGCAGATGCTTGGTGAAGGCTCCGGCGCAGACGGGGAGGCAGGCAGCGAGGCTGCGGCGGACCTTGACCGCTCCTTTGCGCTGAAACCGGTCTCCTCGCGTCTGGCGATTGTCTGTGCCGGTCCGTTGATGAACCTGCTGCTGCCACTGCTGATTCTGCCGATCTCCTTCATGGTCGGTGTCCAGATGCCAACCTATTTTGAACGGCAGGCCTGCATCGGTCACATTGTTGCTGACTCCGATGCCGACCGGGCCGGATTTATGGCCGGCGACTGCATCAGTGCCATCAATGGCGTAGCGATCCCTCATTGGAACGCCGCCAACATGCGCTTTGTCTCCGAAGCCGGTTCTCCGATGATCTTCGATGTTGAGCGTGGACGGCAGACGGTCCAGTTGCTCGTGCCGGCGGAGAACAACAGCCTCGAAGGAATGCAGGGACTTGGACTGCTGCCTGAGCTTCCGGCCCGGATCGGCGGACTTGCTGCCGGCATGCCGGCAGACCGGGCCGGTCTTGAGGAGGGCGATCTGATCGTCACGATCGGTGGACAACCGGTCAACTCCTGGTATGACCTGCGTGACCTGATTCAGCTGACCGGAGAACAACCCGTTACTGTGCAGGTTGAACGGCAGGGACGGCCTTTGACGGTTGAGCTGCTGCCGGAACAGCGCGAGACAGACGGTGATTACCTTCTCGGCGTTGCGCCACTGCAGGATCTCGAACTGAAGCGTTTCGGCTTTTTCAGTGCTGTGCGCGAAGGGGCGAAGAAGACCGGCGAACTGATTGAGCTGACGCTTGTCTTCATCCAGAAGCTCTTTACCGGCAACGTGTCGGCCAAGAATATCGGTGGACCGATAACCGTGGTCCAGATCGCCGGACAGGCAGCCCAGACCGATATCGCTGCGATTCTCACCGTTCTGGCCTTTATCTCCATTCAGCTGGGGATTCTCAATCTGTTGCCCATCCCGATTCTGGATGGTGGTCACATCCTGTTCTATCTGGTCGAACTGGTGACGCGCCGCCCACTGTCTCTGCGTGCCCGCGAAATCTCCCAGCAGGTTGGCCTGGCGATGCTGCTGATGTTGATGGTGCTGGCGTTTTACAACGATATTATCCGCCTATGGGGTTAACTGTGAAACCTGACGGGCCGCGGATTCTCGCGCTTGACAGCTCATCGAAATCAAGCAATGTCGCACTGTGCGAAGCAGCCGTTGTGGTTGCTGAATCCTCCTTCAGTACGCGGGCGACCCACAGCCAGCTCCTGCTGGAGCAGATTGATGAGCTGTTGCGCAGGGCCGGCTGGCGGCTCGCCGATCTGGATCTGCTGGCTGTGGTGTGCGGTCCCGGGGCCTTTACCGGTTTGCGCATCGGCATCGCTACGGTCAAGGGGTTAGCCCAGGTTCTTGGTCTGCCGGTGGTGCCCGTTTCCTCCCTGCAGGCGGTTGCCATGAATCTGCCCCTGTCGCCGGTGCCGGTCTGTGCATTTCTTGATGCCCGGAAGCAGGAGGTCTACTGCCAGACCTTTCACTGGCAGGACAACCTGCCTGTTCCCATCGACAGCGCCCGGGTCGTGCCACCGGGAAGGACGTTGCAGCAGATCCGTGGAGATGTCGTTATTGTTGGTGACGGGGTGCCGGTGTTCCGTGAGGAGATTGCACGGCATCTGGCCGACCGGGCCCGACTCGCGCCGGACTGCTGCCACCGGATCCAGGCCTCCCGGGTCGCCTGGCTGGCCCTGCAGTCCTACCGGCGCGGCCTGTACTGCACGGCGGCCGAGGTCGTGCCGACCTATGTCCGGCCGTCGGATGCGGAGCTCAACAGCAGGGTGCAACAATGTGCTCCGCCACCGGGTTAGGTGTTGACATTTCAGGGGTGATCTGGTTAATTCTGAAGAGGTAAAACTGCCGATAAACGTCAACAGCGTGGAGGTGCCAATGGACATTGATCAGACTCTTTTGCAGACCCTTATCGAGAACAATTCTCGGTTCCGCATGCTTTATGAGAAGCACATCCTGTTTGAAAAACAACTCCAAGAGTATGAGAAAAAAACCTACCTCACACCGGAAGAAGAAATCGAGAAAAACAAGGTCAAAAAATTAAAGCTCATCGGCAAAGATGAAATGGAGACCATTCTTCAATCTGCTACCGTGTGATCCGTCTGATCATAAACGGGTTGTTTTATACAGCAAAGGGTTTAAGCGGACGCTTAAACCCTTTGCTGTATCTGACAGCATGATTTAACGCCGAAACGAAGCGATTTCTTTTTTGAAACGCAACACGACAGAACGGATGAATTGTTATGATGAACAAGCGTAGTGATGCCATCACCAAAGGATTTGAACGGACTCCCCATCGTGCACTGCTCAAAGGCTCCGGTGTGCCGGGCGAGCAGATGGACCGCCCTTTCATCGGCATAGCCTCCTCCTTTACCGATCTGATTCCCGGGCACACAGGCATGCGCGATCTTGAGCGCTTCATTGAAAAAGGTGTCCACAGCGGCGGGGGATATTCTTTTATCTTCGGCATCCCCGGTGTCTGTGACGGCATTGCCATGGGCCACAAAGGGATGCATTACTCCCTGCCGACACGGGAGCTGATCGCCGATATGGTGGAGTCGATCGCCGAAGCGCACCGTCTTGACGGCCTGGTTCTGCTGACCAACTGTGACAAGATTACGCCGGGAATGATGATGGCGGCGGCACGCCTCGACATCCCCTGCATTGTTGTGACGGCAGGTCCTTCGCTGACCGGCTCCGGCCGGCAAGGGCGCCGCTTCTCCTTCGTCACTGACACCTTTGAAGCCATGGGGCAGTACAAGGCCGGGGTCATCGACGACAAACAGCTGTTCGAGTGCGAAGAGAACGCCTGTCCGACGGCCGGGTCGTGCCAGGGGATGTTCACCGCCAACACCATGGCGGTGCTGACCGAAACCCTCGGCATGAGCCTGCCCCGCTGTGGCACGGCGAGTGCCGTCTCCTCGCTCAAGCGCCGCATCGCCTTTGCATCGGGCGAGCGCGTTGTCGGCCTGGTGCGTGAGCAGGTGACGCCGCGCCAGATTCTCACCCGGGCCGCCTTCGAGAACGCCATTCGCGTTGACCTCGCCCTGGGCGGTTCGAGCAACACGGTCCTGCACCTGCTCGCCATTGCCCACGAAGCCAAGGTGGAACTTCCTCTTGAGCTGTTTGACGAACTCGGCAGAACCACCCCGCAGCTTGCTTCGATGAACCCCGGCGGCGCGAACTTCATGGAAGATCTCGATACGGCCGGTGGTGTCCTGGCGGTTCTGTATCAGCTGCGTGACCAGATCAACGACAACCCGACCCTGCTTGGACCGACCATCCGGCAGTTGATTGAGACGGTCGCCACGGTCGGCGATGATGTCGTCCGGCCGGTTTCCGCACCGGTGCGGCCGGAAGGGGGGCTGGCGGTCCTCAAAGGGAACCTGGCACCGCAGGGTGCCGTGGTCAAGCAGTCCGGCGTGTCGGAAAAGATGATGACCTTCACTGGCCGTGCCCGCTGCTACGATTCGGAGGAGGCGGCGATGGCAGCGCTCATGTCCGGGCAGATTGTCGCCGGGGACATTGTCGTGATCCGCTATGAAGGTCCGAAAGGGGGCCCGGGCATGCGCGAGATGCTCGCCCCGACAGCCACCCTGATGGGCCTGGGCCTGGGTGACAGCGTTGCGCTGATAACCGACGGGCGTTTCTCCGGCGGTACCCGCGGTCCCTGTGTCGGCCATATTTCACCGGAAGCCGCGCAAGGCGGACCGATTGCCCTGGTCGAAGACGGCGACAGCATTACCCTGGATATTCCCAACCGGACGCTGCAGGTCGACCTGGACGATGCTGAACTCGAGCGCCGGCGCAGCCGCTGGCAGGCTCCGGAACCGAAGATCAAGGGCGGATGGCTGGCCCGCTACGCCAAGGTTGTAACCAATGCATCAACGGGCGCCATCTGTCAGGCTGACTGACACTGCGGCAGCCCCGGCACCAGATCTGCTATGACATTTGAATGCTGAGAGCGAAACAATTTTGAGGAGGCACAGATGAAACTGACCGGGTCGCAAATTCTGCTCGAGTCTTTGAAATGTGAGGGCGTTGATACTGTCTTCGGCTATCCCGGCGGCGCGGTCATCAACATTTATGATGACCTGTTCGATTCCAGTATCGCTCATGTCCTGACCCGCCACGAACAGGCGGCGGTGCATGCCGCGGATGGCTATGCCCGGAGCAGCGGCAAGGTCGGCGTCGCGATTGCGACCAGCGGACCCGGTGCCACCAATACGGTGACCGGGATCGCCACTGCCTACATGGATTCGATTCCGATGGTGATCATCACCGGGCAGGTGCCGACGCCACTGATCGGCAACGACGCCTTCCAGGAGGCTGACATCTGTGGTATCACCCGTCCCTGTACCAAACACAACTATCTGGTGAAGGATATCCGCGACCTGGCCAGAACGGTGAAAGAGGCGTTTTATATCGCCCGGACCGGCCGTCCCGGCCCGGTGCTCATCGATCTGCCCAAGGATGTCCAGGTTGCCACCTGCGAATTTCACTATCCCGAAACCGTTGAACTGCGCGGTTACAAGCCGACCTTTGCCGGCAACTTCCGCCAGATCGAAAAGGCGGCCCGGCTGATCCTCGAGGCCCGCCGCCCGATTCTCTATGTCGGCGGCGGAATCAACCTCTCGGCTTCGAGCGCCGAACTCCTCGCCCTGGCGGAGCGGACACAGATTCCTGTCGCGACCACCCTGATGGCGATGTCGGCCTTTCCCCAGAGGCACCCGCTGGCCCTCGGCATGCTCGGCATGCATGGCACCTTCTGCGCCAATATGTCGGTGACCGAATGTGACCTGCTGATTGCCATTGGTGCGCGCTTCGACGACCGGGTGACCGGCCGGATTGACAGCTTTGCCGAGAAAGCCAAGGTGATCCACGTCGATATCGATCCGACCTCGATCAAGAAAAATGTGGCCGTCGATCTGCCGATTGTCGGCGATCTGAAGGACGTGCTGACCAAGCTGTGTACTGCCCTGGAGAAAAAGGCGGCGGAGGTCACGGAACTCATCGCCGCAACAGAGGAATGGCGCGGCAGGATTGCCGCCTGGCGCGAACGTCATCCGATGGCTTACCGCGCCTCGGATACGGTCATCAAGCCGCAATTCGTTATCCAGAAACTGCGTGAGCTGACCGCGGATGACGCCATCATCACCACCGAGGTCGGACAGCACCAGATGTGGACCGCCCAGTTTTTCGAATTTACCCAGCCCCGCACCTTCCTGACATCGGGTGGCCTCGGGACCATGGGCTTCGGACTGCCGGCGGCTCTGGGGGCACAGGTTGCCTTCCCCGGGCGCCAGGTCATCGATATCTCCGGTGACGGTTCATTCCAGATGAATTCACAGGAACTCGCGACGCTGGTGCAATACCAGCTGCCGGTCAAGATCGCCATTCTCAACAATAACTACCTCGGGATGGTACGCCAGTGGCAGCAGATGTTCTTTGACAAACGCTACAGCCAGACCACCCTGGAGCTGCCCATTGATTTTGTCAAACTTGCCGAAGCCTATGGTGCCACCGGCTTCAATGCGACCCAGGTGGACGAGGTCGAACAGGTTATCAGCAACGCTCTTAATACCCCCGGGCCGGTGCTGATGAACTTCAAGGTCTCCCGTGAAGAAAATGTCCTGCCCATGGTACCGGCGGGCAAGGCGATTCACGAAATGGTTCTGGCGTCCTGATGTGACTGGAATGCGGGCCGAATTGCGGCCAGGAGGAAGATGACGATGAAACACACAATTTCTGTGCTGGTGGAGAATGAATTCGGCGTTCTGTCGCGCGTTTCGGGGTTGTTCTCCGGACGCGGCTTCAATATCGAAAGCCTCTCCGTTGCCCCGACCCTCGACCCCGATACGTCACGTATGACGATTGTTACAACCGGCGACGATCGTATCCTGGAACAGATCACCAAGCAGCTGAACAAGCTGATTTCAACAATCAAGGTGGTTGATTTTACCAGCAAGGATTTCATTGCCCGTGAACTTGCCCTGATCAAGGTTGCCGCCGAGGCGGAAAGCCGTGCCGAGGCCCTGCGCATCGTTGATATCTTTCGCGCCAAGGTGATCGATGTGACGCCGAAGACCTACACCATCGAAATTACCGGTGCACCAGCGAAAATTAATGGTATATTGGAACTGTTGCGGCCGATGGGGATCAAGGAAGTTGTCCGCTCCGGCCCGGTGGTTATCGGTCGCGGCGCCAAGGGTGTGGCCGGCTGAAGATGATCATCACAGCGCTTTCATAGCAAGGAGACCTATGCAGAATTCCGATTCGCTCATTGCCCGGGAGGGCTATCCCTTTATTGCACTGTTCGCCTTCGTGACACTGGTCTTTGCCCTGCTGGGCTGGACCCTTGTCACCCTGTTGCTGTTGTTTCTGACCCTGTTTACCGTCTTCTTCTTTCGTGACCCGGCGCGTGTCGTGCCGCCGGAGGACAATCTGCTGCTCGCGCCGGCCGACGGCAAGGTGATTTTTGTCGGCGAGGTCGAGGAAGAACGTTTTTTCCAGGCCCGGGTGACAAAAATCAGTATTTTCATGTCGGTTTTTGATGTGCATGTCAACCGTGCCCCCTGCACCGGGAAGGTCATCGACATGTTTTACAACAAGGGCGAATTTGTCAACGCCTCCTACGACAAGGCCAGTCGCTGCAACGAGCAGGCGGGGATTCTTCTTGAAACGACGACCGGACAGAAGATTCTGTTTGTCCAGATTGCCGGCCTGGTTGCCCGGCGGATTGTCACCTACCCGTTGATCGGTGATCTGCTTGAGCGCGGCGCCCGTTACGGACTGATCCGCTTTGGTTCCAGAGTGGATATCTACCTGCCAACCTCATTCGACACCACCGTTACCCTGGGTGAGCGCACTGTCGCCGGAGAAACGGTACTGGGGCATTTGAGCTGATGGAAGAGCAAACGATTTTCAGTGAGAAGCGTGAAAACCTGCGCAAGGGTGTTTATCTGCTGCCCAATCTGATCACCGCAGCAGGGATCTTTGCCGGTTTCTTCGTGATTATCGCGACTGTTGACGGGCAGTACAACCGGGCGGCCTGGTTCATCCTGCTGGCAGCGATCTTTGATGGTCTCGACGGCAAGGTCGCGCGGCTGACCGGGACGACCAGCAAGTTTGGCGTCGAGCTCGATTCCCTGGCGGACGTCATCTCCTTTGGTGTCGCTCCGGCGGTCCTGCTCTATGACTGGGCCTTGCGCCCCTACGGCAAGCTCGGTTGGCTTGCGGCTTTTCTCTTCGTCATCTGTGGTGCACTGCGCCTGGCGCGTTTCAATGTACAGGTCTCCACGGTGGAGGCACGGCGATTTGTCGGCCTGCCGATTCCGGCTGCCGCATGCATCGTCGCGACCTGTGTCCTGTTGTTTTTCCAGCTCGGCGGTACCGGAACGATCCGCATGGTGTCGATGGTTTTTCTCGTCTTCCTGCTGGCGTTCCTGATGGTCAGTAATATTCCTTATTTTTCTTTCAAGGATCCCGAGCTGTTCAAGCGTCAACCTTTTCGCATGCTGGTTCTGGCGATCATGCTCCTGATCATTATCGTTGCCCGTCCGGAAATCATGCTGTTTCTCATCGGGATGATCTACCTGGCGTCGGGACCGGTCATGTATTATCTCAAGCACCGGAAAAAGCAATCCGGCGACTCTGCACCACCGCCCTCGGTTTAAGGAACACTGCGCTGGTGCCGGGATGGCGATCTCAGCTCCGGCACTCGCTGCGCAGCAAAACCAAAGGTTGCAACAAAAGAGCTTGACTTGTTCTGCCGTTTTGGGTTGAATCGCAATCTGATGTGATTGTAAAGGCCGTGAAGAGGAGTAGTAAGCGTAGCGTTCCGTTACAGAGAGCCGGTGGTGCTGCGAACCGGTACGGAGACGCGCTGAACTCGCCTTGGAGCCGCAGGGATGAACCTTTGCAGTAGTTCCTGTCGTGACCCTGCGTAAAGGGGAAAGCAAGGCCTGCCTCAAAGGTTGTCGGCGCAGGCGAATCAGGGTGGTACCGCGAAGCATTCAGCTCTCGCCCCTGTTGTTACGGGGGGAGGGCTTTTTTATTTTCTGCCTGACGGGCACAAGCAAAGGGGGTGGTTCTGTGTGGAAACTGACCTGAGTGACCTGGTGTCGTATCCTGGTAACTGGCGCACGAATGAGCAT
>JAWOIX010000169.1:0-2672 GCA_046484405.1 Pelovirga sp. | reverse complement strand
CGAACTCGCGGGCCGCGGCCGGTCGCGGCAACAGGGTCAGGCAGACAAGAACGAAGAGGAACAGTCGGGACGCAGATTGTCTGGCGGTTTCTCGGGTTGTCATAACAGCCTCCTGCCGTTGCGATCGGTTGTGTCCGGGGTCACCCGGATGCTGAGTTTCCGGTGCCGGGGCTTGTTCTTTGGAGAAACTCTAGCGAACAATTGCGCAGGAACTGTGGAGGAAATGAGGAAATCGAGGAAACGGCCTATGGTTCGTACTTGTACCCGACGCCGTAGACCGAGTGGATCAGCTCCGCCTGCGGCGCGACGGCGGCAATTTTTTTGCGCAGTTTTTTGATGTGGCTGTCGATGGTGCGGTCCTCCACGGTGCGTTGGTCGCTATAAATCTGGTCCATCAGCTGGTTGCGGCTGTAGATGCGCCCGGGCTGGCTGGCCAGAAAACGCAGCAGGTTGAATTCGACCGCGGTGAGGTCAAGATCGGTTCCCTGCAGGGTTGCCCGGTAGCGCGACACGTCGAGCTGCAGACCGTCTTGCGCGGCGGTGGCCGGGGTCAGACGGCGCAGCACCGCCTTGACCCGGGCGACCACTTCACGTGGGCTGTAGGGTTTGCAGATATAGTCGTCGGCGCCCAGTTCGAGGCCGAGCAGCCGGTCGATTTCCTCCACGCGTGCGGTCACCATGATGATCGGCACGGCGGAAAAAGACCGGATCTCCTTGCAGATATCGAGACCGTCCCGGCCCGGCAGCATCAGGTCAAGAACGATCAGGTCGGCGACGTACGAGCGGACCCAGGGAACGACAGCCAGACCGTTGTCCAGGTGGCCGGTGGTAAATCCCGCCTGGTGCAGGTAGTCGCGCAGCAGATCGGCCAGCTTGGGTTCGTCTTCAACGATAAGAATATGACCACTCATCTGTTAACCGTCCGTTGTTGGCAGCTCAATGCGGATACACACCCCGCCTGAGGGGGAGGGCAGCGCCGTTATGCGGCCCTCATGGGCGTCAACGATATTGCGGCAGATGGCCAGACCGAGACCGGCCCCGCCGCTGGCCCGGCGCCGCGATCCCTCCAGGCGGTAGAGCCGGTCGAAGATGCGCTCCAGCTCCGCAGCGGGAACCCCGGGGGCGCTGTCATGCAGTTCAATGATCACCCGGTTTTTCTCCCTGGTCAGATCCACCGCGACGCTGCCGCCGGAATCCGTGTATTTCAGCGCGTTGTCGAGCAGATTGCAAAACAGCTGATGGAGGCGCTCAGCGTCAGCGCTGACGATGAGTGGCGGTCGCGCCAGACCGTCCTCGATCAGGGTAATGGCTTTTTCCTGAAACGGGCCGCGGAAGCTGGCGAGAGCGTCACCGAGGGCGTCAACCAGGTCGATTTTCTGTTTGTGATAGGTCAGGGCGCCGAGATCGGATAAGGATAACTGATAGAGATCCTCGATCAGGCGGCCGAGGTGCAGGGTTTCCGCGTGCAGGGACCCCAGGGTGGCGGCGGTGGTCGGGCGGATACCATCCTGCAGGGCTTCAATTTCACCGCGCAATACCGCCAGGGGGGTGCGCAGTTCATGGGAAATGTCGGCCACCCACTGGCGGCGTGACTGCTCGTTTTTTTCCAGGGTCAGGGCAAGGGTGTTGAAATTCCGGGCCAGCTGGGCCAGCTCACCGGTGGCAAGGTCCGGCACGCGGGTGGTGTAGTGACCGGTGCTGAGGCGTTCGGTCGCTTCCGCCAGGGTTTTGATCGGACGTACCAGCCGGCTGGCGAGGGGGAGGGAGATCAGGGCCGAGACGAGCAGTGCTGCCGCGGCGATCAGGCCCTGGGTCAGCTTCTGCTGCTGCACGAACTGCAACTGCCGACTGTCATAGGTCCGCGGGCGGGCGACCAGGCCGAGGTAGCCGACAATGTCGCCCCGGTGGCGCAGTTCCTCGATGTCGGCCGGCGCGGCAGCGCCCGGCACTGTGATGAGCGGCCGATGTGCCGCGTCGAGGAGCAGGACGCGGCGTTCAAACAACCAGGAGACCCGGGTGCTGTCTGCGTCCTCAGCGTCCGGTGTGCTCTCTGCTGCGGGACGGGCCAGGCGTTTTTCCAGCCGCCGGATCCGCTCCGGATCCGCCGTGCCTGGAGGAAGGCTGCGGATGAGTATCTGGACCCAGGTGTCAGGATCTGTACGCAAAAAGTCCCAGCTGCCATGCCGGGCGTAGCTTTGCTCCAGCTCTCCGGCGAGCACCTCAAGACGTTCCATCTCCTGCGTATTGATGTAGCGCATGAAACCGCGATTCATGCTCCACTGCATGATCAGCCACATGCACAGGATCACCGCTGCGGTGGCCGCGAGCATGCCGAAAAAAAGCCGATACTTGATCCCGATCTTCATCCCCTGGACCCCCTGCTGACGGGTTTCACTGTTTTTGTCGTAGCATATATTGCCGGGGGAAAATACTGTTAACCCCAGGGTCGGGGCATTTTCCTTATTTCCTGCACAATGGAGGGCGGCTGACGCCGGGTCATAGCTGCTAAAGCAGCTGTCAGGCCGCTTGTGTGGCCGTCAACGACTTCGTCGTGTCAGGGCGCTATCGCGCCCGTCATTGGTTACAGGCTGTCCTCGGTCCGTTGTCAGTTGTCCGTGGTTAACGGCGGTCAGCCACTTCGCGGCGTCAACGGCTTACGCCGTGTCAAGCTG
>JAWOIX010000164.1:0-40587 GCA_046484405.1 Pelovirga sp. | reverse complement strand
CGGTACGACCCCCCCGGCTGTCGTTCGCGGCGCAGCAGGCCGTCATCAGCCATCTGCCTGATCTTTTTCTGCAACTGCTTTTTATCCACGGCGGGAAACTGCGGGTAGAGGTCCACCTGGACAAGACCCGGTTGCTCCCGCACCCGTGCCAGAATCGCCGCGGCCTCGCTGCCAAGTGACATCGCCGGTTCTGCCTGCAGATCCTGTTCCTCTGTTTGCGCCGTACTGCCCGGACGGGCCGAAGCGCCGGACGGTGCTGCAGCGGGCGCCGCAGAGGCTGCCACGGGCGGCTGTTGAGATGCTTTTTCCTGTGCCTGTTCCGCACGAATCTCCCGTTCAATCGTCACCAGTTTCTGGTAAAGGTAAAACCCTCCCCCGACCAGCAGCAACAGCAACACAAACCAGAACATAAAGACCTCCGCATTCATTGGGTTTTCATCTGCTTGACAAAACCAGGCCTGGAGAGCATGACCTGACCGCGGGCGTAGTGGCGCCGGCAGTGCCTCGAGTATAGCAGCTGGTGCTGCGACATTGGTCAGCCTGTCAACAAAAAAATCCGGGCGCGCCCATTTTCCTGCGGCGTAACCTCATGGCAAGCTCAGGCAGCTGTCGTTCAGGCCGGCCGGTGGCCGGCGCTCAAACAGTACTGCCCGGCACCATAGGGGGCTCCCTTGCCGACATTCAGCAAGGTACCAATCTGTAACAGCCAGAGCAGATCCACCAGGGCGCTGCCACGCAGGAGCAGATGACCGGTGACACCGCCAAGGTCCTGACCGCCGTGTTCTTTCTTCAGTCTGCGCCAGTCACGCCAGTGCAGGGTGTTTTCCACGGTCTCAACGTCTGCTGCACGCTGGTGCAGCAGACGGCAATCCAGGCCCTGATCTTCCTCGCCATAGCTCATCAGCAGACTGTTGACTCGGCGCACGATAAAAGGGAAGAGTTCAGCGAAGGTCGGACGAAACAGCGGCTTCCCGCCGGTGATCAGACGCATCGGGCTGACCACCTTGAGCCTGACCGGTGCCTGCAGCGCCGGCAGGTTGTCCAGCCACCAGCCCAGCGGTGTCACCGGCGGTGCCAGCATCTTGTCGCCGGGGGCAGTGCTGCTCCAGAGCTGTACCGGCTCGCCGGCGGCCCCTTCGGAGAAGATTGTCACCAGGGAGAAGGTCCCGCGGCCGTGATACAGTCCCCTGTTTCCCAAAACCTGCAGTAACAGAACAAAGGCATCAAGGTGGAGGATCCCGTCACCGACAAACAGGACCGGCAAAAGAAGGCGCTCCCTGCTCATGAACGAACCGGCCCTGCTGACATCGGGAGACAGAATCAGCGGAGGAGCAGGCTTCTGCACCTGGCGCTGAACCAGCGGATCCGTCGAAAGGGGCGGCAGAAGCAGCTGCTGCAAGGCGGCAACCGCCGCCTTGTGCTGTTGTTGTGCGAGGTCCTTGAGGGCAGCCAGCATTTCGCGGCGCAGTTGCAACAGGGCCAGCGGCGGCAGCTCACAGGGCTGGGTGAACTCCAGCTGAAAAACGACCCTGGCGTAGTCCAGCCGGGCAAGCCGGGCAGGAAAGCAGAGCGGATCCGCCATAGACACTCCGTTATGATTGCGTCGTGGTTGAGATTTTGTTATACGTCAGGCGCAGCAGTTGGCAGGATAGCCCAAACCTGAGAGAATGCGAAATGTTTCGTTTTACCCTGATCAGCGAGGATCCGCACTCCGGTGCCCGGCGGGGCCGGCTGGAGACCCCCCACGGCAGCATTGAAACACCGATTTTCATGCCGGTCGGCACCCACGGAGCCCTCAAGGCGATGACCCCCGCCCAGGTGGAAGAGACCGGGGCGCAGATCATTCTTTCCAACACCTATCATCTGCATCTCAAGCCCGGCGAGGCCCTGATCAAAAAGGCCGGCGGCCTGCACCGTTTCATGAACTGGAATGGCCCGATACTCACCGACAGTGGCGGTTTTCAGGTGTTTTCCCTGCCCAACAAAAAAATCGGCGAAGACGGGGTGCATTTTCGCCACGAAGTCACAGGGGAGGAGATTTTTCTCGGCCCCAGAGAAGCGATGCAGATCCAGAACGACCTCGGGTCCGATATTATCATGGCGTTTGACGAGTGCATCCCCTACCCGGCCACCCATGATTACGCCGCCAGATCGATCAAAAAAACCCTGCGCTGGGCGCAGGCCTGCCAGCAGCACCATCAGCGCACTGAGGACCAGGCCCTGTTCGGCATTATCCAGGGAAGTGTCTATCCTGACCTGCGCCGACGTTGTGCCGAAGAACTCGGGGCGATGGATTTCCCCGGTTACGCCATCGGCGGGGTCAGTGTCGGTGAAGGGCTGGAGCTGCTCAAGCAGGTGGTCGAGGATACAGTTCCCTTCATGCCGAAAGACAAGCCGCGCTACCTGATGGGCGTCGGCCTGCCGGAGGACATTCTCGAGTCGATCGAACGCGGCATGGACATGTTTGACTGCGTCATTCCGACCCGTTACGCCCGCAGCGCCACCCTCTTCACCCGCCGCGGCAAGATCCGCCTGACCAACCGCAATTTCCGCCGCGATTTCTTCCCCGTCGATCCTTCGTGTGACTGCTATTGTTGCCGGAACTTCAGCCGTGCCTATCTGCATCACCTGTTCAACGCCAACGAGATTCTCTCTGCCACCCTCTCGGCGATTCACAACGTGCGCTTCTACCTGAACATGGTTGCCGCGGCACGCAGCGCCATCGAGGCGGGTGATTACGCTGCATTCAAACAGGACTTCCTTGACGAGTATCTCGGCAGCGGCAAATAATATAACCCGGTTGTGTCGTTGACTTCCGCGCGACAGTCATTCTTTTCGCAGGCAATCCGAAGACCGGCGTGGCTCAACGGGAGCGAAATGACCGGCCAGCCAGAAACCAGCGGGGGCGCAGATCAGTAGATGATCTGCGCCCCCGCTGCGCGAAAAGATTGATTGTTTATCCCCGGCACCAGGGATAGCGTCCTGTCAGCTGAGCATCCTGCTCATCATCTTCTTGAGGCGCTCGTTCTTCATCATCCCCATCATCCACATCTCCCCGATCGACTTGTTCATAAAAGACATACTCGGGAAGGAATGCTGCAGCAGCATGATATCCGCCAGGCGGATGTTCTTCTGGATGGCCAGGCCCCACTCGTTGATCATTTCGGCCGAACCCTCGCCGATCACCGACGCGCCGTAGATTTTTCCCAGCTTGCTCGCCAGAACCCGCACCGAACCGGTGGTCACCTGCTCGGCGATGGCGGCACCATAGTCGGCGTGCCTCGCCTCGATCACCTGGTACTTGATTCCCGCTGCGATCAGATCCGCTTCCCGCATCCCGACGGAGGACACCTGGGGTTCGGTAAAAACGGTCCAGGGGACCACGTACTTTCGGAAATCCTTCTTGAAAGGCCACGGACGCATGATGTTCATCAGGGCAATCATTCCCTGATGCATCGCAGCATGGGAGAAGAGATAATTGCCGTTGCAGTCCCCCACCGCATAGATATGCGGAATATTGGTCTGCAGGTTACCATTGACCGGAATCCCCTTCGGACTGAACTGCACGCCGGCCTTTTCCAGGTTCAGGCCTTCCAGAACCGGCGTCCGGCCGGCGGCCAGCAGCAGGCGCTCCGCCTCCAGGGTTTCCCCCTCCTTGGTGGTCAGGACAACGCCGCCATCCGTTTTTTTCATGACCGAGGTGATCGCACGGCCGTTATAGACGGCAATCCCCTCCTCCTTGAAGGAAGCTTCAAGCTGTTCACCGGCAAAGCGGTCGGCAAAGGGCAGCAGGTGCGCGTCCATCTGTACGATGGTGGTCTGGCAGCCAAGACGGGCGAAGGCCTGGGCCATCTCGGAACCGATGGCGCCGCCGCCGATAATCAGCATGCTTTTCGGTATCCCCTCCAGCTGAAAAAGGTTGTCATTGGTGAGGATATCATCGATGGTCTCGATCCCAGGAATCGGTGGTTTGGCAGGGCGGGTGCCGGTACAGATAAAAATCCGCTTGGCGCTGATCTTCCGGTCGCCGACCGCGATCGTGTGGGAATCGACAAAACTGGCCGCCCCCTGCCCGACGACCATATCCACTTTACTGAACTTGTTGGCGTACTTTTTCTCGTTGATGAAGTTCAGGTGTTCCTGGATCTGGGGAAAAGGATTTTTGACCGCCGGCGGACGCATCGTTTCAAGCTGCATGCTGGGAAACTTGCTCACCGCATGCCGGGTTTTGGCAATGCGCAGCAACGCCTTGCTTGGAATACAGCCAACATTCATGCATTCGCCGCCGATCTTGTTCTTTTCGATGGAACAGACCTTAAGACCCATCTCCGCCCCCATGGCCGACACGACCATTCCTGCCGGACCAACGCCGATGGTCACGATATCATAATCATAATTTGCCATTGTTACGCTCTCCTTGTGGTGTTTTATACGACACACGCCAGCATCTCTGTTGCGATGACAATAATGTTGGTCATTATATATATGGTTTTATGAATGTAAAGAAAATTCGGCGTGGCCACAGGCGCGGCCAAGGAGGTGTAAAAACTGATGCAGCAAAGCTGGTTCAGGGATGGTATTCAATCCCCGATTGCTGCTGCGTGTCGCAGTCGGGACAATGGAAGATACGCGTATCATGCCACCAGGGTTCATTCCCCCAGTAGGACGGATGACCGACACAATCGATGGTTGCAACGTCGTTGAGATTCTTCGCCGCCTGGCAACAATCACAGTAAACCCAGATCTTGCCGGCGGCGCAAGCCTGCAGAAATTCTCCCGGATTGGACATGGCGGGCCCCCTCAACGCCGCTGGTTCAGCTTTTTGAAATGTTGGCAGTCTCGCCGGCAGCGCGCAGCCGCTTGACCGATTTTCCCGAGATGCCCCAGCTCCCGGCGTCAATTTCCTTGATCAGCACCTGGGTCGAGTAGGGATTCTTGTTCAGCACCTTGACCATCAGATCAGTAATTCCTTCAACCAGTTGGGCCTTCTGTTCATTGGTTGCGCCCTTGGTCATGTTCACTTCGATATACGGCATCGTCAGATCCTTTCAAACGCGGTTTTTTACCCTGTCTGCCAGTCCCGTATTATCCCCGAGGGTTGGTCGCAATGCAACATCAATAAACAGCTTTTCCCCCTTCAGATCCCTGACAATACGGCGGAGCCGCCGGTGCTCGGTGCGGCTGAGGCATTTTCCACCATAGATGGCCGCGCCGTAAAGATCGGCAAATTCGCGGCACAGTGGGTGTCCGGTGACATCAGCGAGGTGCTGCAGGCCGATAGCAGCGGGCAGTTTTTTTATCTTGCCGCAACGTGCTACCCGACGCAGGTAGGACTGCACCAGGGTTTCCCGTCGACGTTTCCGCCACAGCACGACAAGAGCGAGCGCAGCGAGCGGGAGGAGAACCGGCCACAAGGTGGCACCGGGCACTGCCAGAGCCGGCCGGGGAACCTGGGACAGCAGGTTCGAGGTCTCGCGCACCAGCTGGAATTGCTGCTGCAGATCGTAGTTAACGACGGCACGTGTCCAGTAGTGGTAGAGAGCATCGACCAGATGACGAAGGAACAGGCGGTTACGGCTGCCGCCAGCGAGGAACGCCTGCTCGGCATTGACGGCGAAACGACTGGGATCGATACGCTGCCAGATCCCGTCATCGGCAAGGGCCTCGACCCAGACATGGGCCTGGTCCTCTCCAACCTGGTAGAAGCCACCGAAGGGATTGTAGGTGCCGCCGAGGTAACCTCCCGCGAGCCGTGCCGGAACGCCAAGCAGGCGCAGCATGTAGGCGTAGGATGACGCAAAATACTCGCAGTAACCCTGCCGCGAATCAAACAGGAAGGTGTCCAGGGGAGAATCGGTCAGTGGCAGATCCGTGACCGCGTAGCTCAGCCCCAGGTCGAAAAAAAACGCTGACAACGCGGCAACCTTTTCATCGTAGCTGTGGGACTGCCGGGCGATAGTGTCAACCGCCTGGCGAATCCGCGGGGGAACCGGCCCGGAGAGGGCCAGGTACGCGGCAGAATCCCCCGTCATCCGCACCGTGGCAGCTGGCTGCGCACGGCCACGATAGCTGATTTTTTTACGCGCCGGGTCCCTGCGGATAAAGACGCCATCGGCGTCGCTGCGGTGAGAAATCCCCTCCAGCACGGTGGTCCGGTCCAGGTTGACAAGAAAACGGTCGTCACGCGGTTCCGCATAGATGGTGTAGTCGTGCCACTCCCCCGGACCTTGCATCAGGCTGTCCGCCCCCACCGCAGCGCGGCGCTGCCAGCTGTTGCCGTCCAGCTGATCGAGAACGATCGCCCGCCAGTAGAGCTGGTCCGCCGGCACTTCCACCATGTCGGCGCGGAACGCCACCGCGCCGCTGCTGGCCAGCTCGGCAAAGCTGCCCGGTTCAACCCGTTCGGACATGCCGGCGAGCGCCGCGGGCGCGTTACCGATGACACTCCAGAGGGGCACCGGGGTGCGTGGCAGAATCAGGAAGAGGCCGGCCATCAGGACCAGCGTTGCCGCCGGGACCAGGTAAAGATAGCGCCGCAAACCGGCGAACGCGACAGGACTCAATCGGATGCCGGGCTCTTCCCGGACAAAACACAGAAGAATCAAACCACACCCGAGCAGAATGATCATGATGACCAGGTACAGCAGGTACAGCAGATCCAGGGTCAGCAACGACGCCGCGGCGAGGATGGTCACGGACAGTAGGTAGGCCTGCAATAGGTTGCGCGGGCTTTTTTCGCCGACCAGGCGGACAACCAGCAGGGCACAGAGAATGTGCATCAGGGGCTCAACAACATGACGCAGGGAGAATTGCGGGAACATCACCACAATCGTCGTCAGGGCGGCAAGCACCGCTGCCGGGGCAACTCCCGGGAGGCTTCCCCGAACGTCCCGAAGCACGCCGAAAAGCAGCCCGGCGCCGACCAGCAGCTGCAGCCATGGCGCCAGAAAGGGCAGAACCGGCAGCACGGCGATGACGGCCGCCAGGTAGAGAATCAGGTGCAGCAGACGGGTCAGGCTAGTCATACAGCGCCAGCTCTTTCAACAGCCGCAATTGCTGCCGGCGGCCGGTCTGCGGGGCAATGTACGTTCTGCCCAGGCGCAGACCCACCGCTCGCTGGGCGCCGATGCAGCGGTTGATCAGGTAGGTGCAGCGACCGAGCCGCTCTTCCAGCGAACCAGTGAACTGGTGCAGGTCAAAGATCAGCGCATCTCCGGCCTGCCGGTTCAATTGCCGGGTTTTCAACTCCTGGTGGCGGGCCGAAAGCTTCCAGTGAATCGCCTTCAGGGAATCACCGCGCTGGTAGTTGGCGATGTTGCGCAGGTCACCATCGCCGCCCGGCCAGGCCAGCTGCAGGGCAGCCAGGGCACGCAGGCTGTCTTTCCCCGCGGGCATCACCGCGGCCAGCGGACGGGGGAAAACCAGCACCGACTGCTGCACACCGGGCTGCCAGGTACGGACGAAAAAATTGACCGGGAAACAGGAGGAAAGCCGGATCGCAGGCAGCGGCTGGTAACCCCGCCGGACGGGCCGCAGGGGAAGATCGACATGAACCGACGCCATGGGGGGAATCGCCGGGACCAGGACCTGGGCATCAGCGAGATGAACACGCAACAGAAAAACCGGCAGCCGGCGGTTGTGGTTTTTGATCACGACGGTCACCTTGCCGGTCGTGCCGGCAAACAGTTCCCGGGCCGGTATCAGCCGCAGGTGCAGGCGACAAAGATTGCGATGGCCGCACAGCCCGGTCACCGCCATGAAGCCGAGCAGGGCGGAAACCAGCAGATAGAGCAGGTTGTTGCCGGTGTTGACTGCGGCAAAACCGAACAGCAGGGTCAGGGCAATATACAGAGCCCCGGCACGGGTCAGCTTCAGGCGACGGGTACCGGAATGTTTTCGAGTAATGATTGCAGCACCTCGTGTTTGTTCAAGTGATCCTGTTCCGGACGCAGTTCGAGGCGGTGGGACACAACCGCAGCAGCAACCACCTGAACGTCTTCGGGAATGACAAACAAGCGTCCCTGCAGATAGGCCTGTGCCTTTGCGGCGGCCGCGAGGCTGATGCCGCCGCGGGTGGAAATGCCGTTGACAAAGCCGGGGTGTTCACGGCTGCCCTGCAACAGCGCGTGAATATAATCGGCAATCCGTTCATGCAGCTGGATCTCATCACGGACGAAACAACGTGCCGCGACAATCTGTTCCCGGGTAATCAGCGGCTCGATGCGGGCCAGGTCATCACGGACGCTGCCACGCCGGATAATCTGCTTTTCCAGGGCGGCCGGAGGATAACCGATATCGGTGGTCAGCAGAAAGCGATCGAGCTGCGACTCGGGCAGCGGGAAGGTGCCGACCTGGTCGAGGGGGTTCTGGGTGGCAATGACCATGAAAGGATCGGGCAAGGGATAGGTGACCCCTTCGAGGGTAACGCGGCGCTCTTCCATCGCCTCGAGCATGGCACTCTGGGTTTTCGGCAGGGTCCGGTTGATTTCATCGACCAGGACCAGGTGGTTGAAGATCGGTCCCTTGACAAAATGGAAGCTGTTGTCTTCGCGATTAAAAATCGACAGCCCGGTGATATCGCTTGGCAGCAGGTCGCCGGTACATTGCACCCTGCCGAAGTCAAGACCGAGAGCCGCGGCCAGGCCAAGGGCCAGGCTGGTCTTGCCGAGACCGGGGATATCTTCAATCAGCAGATGTCCTTCCGCCAGCAGGCTGATCAGCGCCGTGCGGATCGCCTTGACCTTCCCCTGCAGGTAACGGCTGGAAAGCATGTCGATAACAGCGAGCATGCGCTCGCGATGAACCAGATCCATCCGTGTCTCCTTGCCCCGGCATCAGGGGTGATTCAGCATTGGTTATCCCTGCGCGCGGCCTGTTGGGTGTCTGCCGCGCCGATGCGCAACAGCGGTGCATCACTGTCGGCACCCGTCCGGCAAACGGATAAACATGGATTCAAGGGGGTTAGCGGGTTTTTAGCAGCGATGGAAAGAGGCTCTGGCCGCCGGCCTGTCAGTTGAACGCGACAACAAAACTGTTCGCATACCCTTCGGCAACAAACCGGTTGACCGCCTGCTCGGCCTCCTCGAGGGTGGCAAAATCACCGACGCGTACGCGGTGAACCGACTGGCCGTTGACCGTCGCGATGGCCACCTGCGCCTTGCCGAAGCGCGACCGCATCGCGGTGGCCAGATCGGTGGCGTTGTCCGCCGAGGAGAACGCGGCAATCTGCACGGCATAACTGGCAATAGCCACACCTGCAGTGCGGATCACCGGGTTATAGGTGCCGCTGAGGGCAACAATCTCGACCTCGCCCAGCCCCGACTCGACAATGCCCAGCTCGCGCGCCGCACCGTAGGAGAGATCAATGATCCGGTCGCCGACAAAGGGGCCGCGATCATTGATGCGCACGGTGACCTGCCTGCCGCTGGCCAGGTGGGTGACCCTTACGGTGGTTCCCATTGGCAGGGTTTTATGGGCGGCGCTGACGCCATACATGTCGTAGATCTCGCCGTTGCTCGTTTTCAGGCCATGAAAATCGCGCCCGTACCAACTGGCGGTCCCCCGTTCACGAAACCCCTGGTACTCGGCCAGGGGATAAAAACGTACCCCGTTGACCTCGTAGGGTTTCTGCCAACCCGGCAATTCCCGCGATTCAGGGGTGTCAATCACCCGCACCTGGTACACCGGCCGGGCGCAGGCGGACAGCAGCAGGAGCGCAAGCAGGAGCACAACGACGGCCAAACGGTGGAACAGGTTCATGACAACACCCCCGACACCCGGTTTTTTTAGTCTTCCTCGATTTCGGTCATGGCGCGGAAGCGTTGATAGCGCTGTTCAACCAGCCCTTCAGGAGAATACTCCTCCAGTTCCGCCAGATGCTTGAGGAGAAAACGCTTCAGTGTTGCCGCAGCTTCGACGGGATTCTGATGGGCGCCACCAAGAGGTTCCGGAACCACGTCATCGATCACCGTTTTGAGACTGTCGACATCCTGCGCTGTCAGTTTCAGCGCTTCTGCGGCCAGTGGTCCCTTGCTGCCGTCATTCCAGAGAATCGCGGCACAGCCCTCCGGCGAGATCACCGCGTAAACCGAATACTGCATCATCAGCACGCGATTGCCAACGGCGATGGCCAGGGCGCCACCGGAACCCCCTTCACCGGTCACCGTCACGATCACCGGCACCTTGAGGGTCGCCATCTCGCGCAGGTTCCGGGCGATGGCTTCAGCCTGGCCGCGCTCCTCGGCACCGATCCCGGGAAACGCCCCCGGCGTGTCAACGAAGGTGAAAATCGGCAGACCGAACTGATCCGCCATCTGCATCACCCGCAGGGCCTTGCGGTACCCCTCGGGATTGGGCATGCCAAAATTGCGATGCACCTTTTCCTTGGTGTTTCGTCCCTTCTGGTGACCGATGACGCAACAGGGCTTGCCATCGATCCGGGCAAAGCCGCACACCAGGGCCGGATCGTCCCGGTAGTTGCGGTCGCCGTGAACTTCGATCCAGTCGGTGAAGATGCGCTCGATGTAATCCAGCGTATAGGGGCGTTCGGCGTGGCGGGCCAGCTGGGTGCGCTGCCAGCGGGTCAGGTTGGAGTAAATTTCCTTCTTGAGGCGGTCCGCCTTTTTTTCAAATTTCTGGATCTCGTTGGTAAAATCGACATTATCCGTAGAGTATTCGCGCAATTCGCCGATCTTGGTCTGCAAATCTGCCAACGGCTTTTCAAAATCAAGGTATTGAGCCATGCTATGTCTCCCTGTCCACCACACGGTGACGACCGCAAGCGGGGCGTTATTGGTTTGAATCGATTAACAGTGTACATTAAAACGACAGCGTTACCAGGTCAAGAAAACTCCGCGGCAGGCGAGCCCCGCATCATTCATAATTCATCACTGGATACCCGAACAGCGCTTCAACATCGGCGAGCGCTTCTTCTGCAGCCGCCATTTTCAGCTGGTCCGGCAGTCTGATGACCGTTTCACTGCGATTCGGTATGACAATATGCAGCAGGACCGCGCAGTCCCCGCGATAGCGCTGGATGATGCTTTTGAGCTCACGCAGCTGCGCCTCCTGCAGGCCGGGCGTGGTCAGACGGATACGCGCGCGGCGCGCCATGGTTTTGCGCACCTCGCGCAACAGCACAACATCGCTGGCGAGCAGCTTGCAGGCTTCTTCGCCGACATCCAGTTCGCCGCTGACCAGGATCGGCTCTTCCCCTTTGAGCAGATCAACCGCCGCCGCATAGACCTCGGGGAAAACGACGATCTCGACGGAGCCGCTCAGATCCTCCAGGGTAATGAAGGCCATGCGGTCACCTTTTTTGGTCACCAGCTCCTTCAGCCCCGCGACAATGCCGCAGATGCGCACCTGTTCCTTGTCGATCCGCTCGTGCAGTCCGCTGATCTCACAGGTGGCAAAACTTTTGATGGCATCACTGTAGCGGGCCAGCGGATGGCCGGTGACGTAGAATCCCAGGGCTTCCTTTTCATTGCTGAGCAGGGTTTTTTCATCCCACTCGTCGATCTGCGGCAGTTGCCCGTAGCCGTTGCCGGCGACGGTGTGAATTTCATTGCTGCCGAACAGGGAGTCCTGCCCCGACTGCTGCTCCCGCTGCAGGCGCTGGCCGATCTCCATGGCTTCTTCGAGGGCGTTCAGAAACTGCGCACGCTTGCCGCCGAGGGAATCAAAGGCGCCGCACTTGATCAGCGCCTCGACGACCTTCTTGTTGACCTTGCGCAGATCGACGCGTTCACAGAAATCCTGCAGGGAGCTGAAGGGTTTCTCCTGGCGCACCTGGAAGATTGCCTCCAGGGCGGCGGACCCGACCCCCTTGACCGCTCCCAGGCCAAAGCGCATCTCCTCCTTGTCGACGGTGAAGGACCGTTGCGAGGCATTGATGTCCGGCGGCAGGATGGCAATCCCCATGGAACGGACTTCGCTGATGTTCTTGATCACCTTGTCGGTATTATCCATGTCCTCGGTGAGCAGCGCCGCCATGAATTCGACCGGATAATGGGTCTTCAGGTAGGCGGTCTGATAGGCGATCAGCGCGTAGGCGGCGGAGTGGGACTTGTTGAACCCGTAGGCGGCGAATTTTTCCATCAGGTCGAAAACCGCCTCGGCCTTCTTCAGGTTGAGCTTGTTCTGTTCCGCGCCGACGAGAAACTGCTTTTTCTGTTCGGCCATTTCTTCGGCTTTTTTCTTGCCCATGGCGCGGCGCAGCAGATCAGCGGAACCGAGGCTGTAGTTGCCGAGAACCTGGGCGATGAGCATGACCTGCTCCTGGTAGACAATAACGCCATAGGTATCCTTGAGAATCGGCTCGAGCTGGGGAAAGTCATAGCGAAACCTTTCCAGGCCATGCTTGCGCTTGATAAAGGAGTCGACCATGCCGGAGCCCAGCGGGCCCGGTCGATAGAGCGCCACCATGGCGATCAGGTCCTCAAAGCAGCTCGGCTTGAGCTTGACCAGATATTCCTTCATGCCGCTTGATTCCAGCTGAAAGACCCCGGTGGTCTCGCCGTGGGAGAGCAGCTCATAGGTTTTTTTGTCGTCATCCGGGATCAGCTTCAGATCAAAGGCGGGATCCTTGCCGGCGCGCACCAGGCGCACGGCATTTTCCAGGACGGTCAGGGTCTTCAGACCGAGGAAGTCGAACTTGACGAGACCGATCTTCTCGACATAGTTCATCGGGTACATGGTGACCTGCCCACCCGATTTGGGATCGATATAGAGGGGCAGGTATTCCGGCAGCGGCCGCGGCGTCACCACCACCCCGGCAGCGTGGGTCGATGCGTGACGCGTCAGCCCTTCGAGCGCCAGGGCAATCTTGACCAGTTCCTTGACCTTCGGGTCGCGATCAATCAGCGTCTTGAGCTGGGGCTCCTGTTCGATCGCTTTTTTCAGGGTGATGCCGAGGACCCCGGGAACCATTTTGGCGATCTTGTCGACCTCGCCGTAAGGAATATTCAGTGCCCGGCCGACATCCCGCAGCACCCCCTTGGCGAGCATGGTCCCGAAGGTGATAATCTGGGCGACATTGTCAACCCCGTATTTCTCCCGCACATAATCGATGACCCGCTCCCGTCCGTAGATACAGAAATCAACGTCGATATCGGGCATCGAAATCCGTTCCGGGTTCAGGAACCGTTCAAACAGCAGATTGTAAGGGATCGGGTCAATGTCGGTGATCCGCACGGCGTAGGCGACCAGGCTGCCGGCGGCCGACCCGCGCCCCGGGCCGACGGGGATGTCATGATCCTTGCCCCAGTTGATAAAATCGGCGACGATGAGAAAATAACCGGGAAACCCCATCTGCTTGATGCAGGCCAGCTCTTCCTCGAGACGCTCCTGGTAAACCTTGACCGTCTCGGGACGAAGAGGACGCAAGGTGCGGATTTCATCGAGGCGTTCCGCGAGACCGGCGCGGCTCTGTTCGGCGAGAACCTCGTCAAGGGTCTTATCCGCGGGCTTTTCGTACTGGGGAAAGTGATAGGTATTGAAATCAAGATCGAGGTTGCAGCGTTCAGCGATGCGCACCGTATTGGCAATCGCCTCCGGGTGGTCGGGAAACAGCGCTGTCATTTCCGCCGCTGATTTGACATAGAACTCATCGTTGGGAAAACGCATACGGTTGGGATCGTCCATCGTTTTGCCGGTCTGGATGCAGAGAAGCACCTCATGAGCGAAGGCATCCTCGCGCGACAGATAATGGCAGTCGTTGGTCGCCACCAGGGGCAGAGCGAGGTCCTGCGCCAGGGCGATCAGGCCGCTGTTGGCCTTGGCCTGTTCCGGCAGGAAATTCTGCTGCAACTCGATAAAAAAGCGCTGGTCATCAAAAATCTCGGCCATCCGCGCAGCGCGGGCACGGGCTTCGTCCGGCTGGTTCAGGTTGATCAGGGTCGGCAGCTCACCACCGAGACAGGCCGACAGGGCAATCAGGCCCTGGTTATGCTGGGCCAGCAGTTCCCAGTCGATGCGCGGCTTGTAATAGAATCCGTCACGATAGGCGGTGGAAATCAACCGGCAGATGTTCTTGTAGCCGACCAGGTTCATGCACAAAAGCACCAGGTGGTAGGAGGCTTCGGAGGAGCCGCGGGCGCTCCCCTTGACGAAGCGGGAGCCGGGGGCAACGTAGACCTCGCAACCGACGATCGGCTTGATCCCGGCGTTCATCGCCTTGCTGTAAAATTCCACCGCCCCGAACATATTGCCATGGTCGGTCACAGCGACGGCAGGCATCCGCTGTTCCCTGGCGCGGGCAACCAGCTCGTCAAGCTTGATGGCACCATCGAGCAAACTGTACTGGCTGTGCAGATGGAGATGAACGAAATCGGCATGTTCCATAGCTGGATATCCTGATGCGGAATGAAACCGGATAGACCTGTTGAACCTATATCGCGTAGAGTAGCGGCCATGGCGGAACGGCCGTCGGACGATGCCCGTCAAAGCGCTTTTTGTGTACCATGGACGGCAGAAAATTTCCACCTCCGCGACGGTGGTTCTGCAAAGGTGCGCTACCAACCGGACAGCCACCTCCATGCCTGTGCCCCGAAGGTCGCTGCCATCGGCAACCTGCGGCACGCATCAACGGATCAGCGCGGCAGTTTCCGGGTCGCGCTGTCGCAGCCCGACGACCGGACAGACAGACACCCCGAATCGATACAATAAGGAGTCTCACATGCGGATAGAAACAGATGTCAAGCTCGGCTTCAAAGATGTCCTGATTCGCCCCAAGCGTTCGACGATGAAAAGCCGGGCACAGGTCAACCTGGAACGGGAGTTCCGCTTTCTCCACAGCGGCCATCTCTGGAGGGGCATACCGGTCATCGCCGCCAACATGGATACCGTCGGCACCTTCGAACTTGCCGCGGTCCTTGCCCGTGCCGGACTGCTGACAGCAATTCACAAACATTATTCGCTGGAGCAGTGGACCCGGTTTCTGGCAGAACAGGAGGACAACATCGGCGAGCATATCATGGTCAGCACGGGAACTTCAGATCATGACTTCAGCCAGCTCCGCGTCATCCTCGCACAACATCCGCAGCTGCAATTTATCTGCATCGACGTCGCCAACGGTTATGCCGAAACCTTCGTCGATTTTGTCCGCCAGTGCCGCGACAGTTTTCCCGGCAAAACCATCGTCGCCGGTAACGTCGTCACCGGGGAGATGGTCGAAGAGTTGATTCTTTCCGGGGCCGACATTGTCAAGGTCGGCATCGGTCCCGGCTCCGTCTGCACCACCCGGGTCAAAACCGGCGTCGGCTATCCGCAGTTGTCGGCAGTGATCGAATGTGCCGACGCCGCGCATGGCCTGGGGGGACGGATTATCTCCGATGGCGGCTGCGTCAATGCCGGCGACGTCGCCAAGGCCTTTGGCGGGGGTGCCGATTTTGTCATGCTGGGGGGAATGCTTGCCGGTCATGATGAGAGTGGCGGCGAGCTGGTGGAACGGGATGGGCGGCAGTACAAGCTGTTTTACGGCATGAGTTCATCGACGGCGATGGAAAAATATGTCGGCAGCGTCGCTGAATACCGGGCTTCGGAGGGAAAAACCGTGGAGGTCCCCTACCGCGGCCCGGTTGCCGATACGGTCAGGGATATTCTTGGCGGAGTGCGCTCCACCTGCACCTACGTCGGTGCAGCGGCGCTGCGTGAATTGACCAAACGCACAACCTTCATCCGCGTTCAGGAGCAGGAAAACCAGACCTACTCCTGAACCGGCTGCGACACTGGCCGCGTCAGAAAGACAACACGGGTGGCGGGCTGGCATACAGTGTCGAAAACTGCCAGCTGACCTCCCGGCCCAGAGAGTTGCCGAGCTCATCCGTCAGCGCTCTGTTGATGACCACCTCGTAACTGACATCCGGCAACAGCGTCTGGTGGGGGATAAAAACCAGCCGTCCCTGCGCTGCCTGATAGTCCAGGGCCCCGGCGACCGGACCGGCGGGACCGATCAGCTCGATGGTGCCGGCGGCCAAGTGCCGCGAGTCGAGAGGCTTGTCAAATACCACTGCGACCTCAGTGTCAACAGCCACGACGGCGCCGGGAAGAGGCGACCTGCTCATGATCTGCGGCGGATCCATGTCCCAGAACTCGCGGTGAAGGGCGATCCTCCGGGCGTAAAGATCCAGCATCTGCCGATCGAGTGAGGCCGTATCAAAGAGGTCGGCAATCTCGTCGATCAACAGGTTCACGTCGACGTCGGCAGCCTCATAATTGCGTTCCCGATTGAAGGCCTCTTTGATCTTTCCGGCGCGCTCCGGCTGGAGGATCTGATCGCTGATCAGAAAAGCCACCAGCCGCTGTTCCGGGCCGCTGATCTGTCCACCAAGGTTGGCGGTGATCTCTGCGCGCAGGGTACCCATCAGGGCTGCGACAATACGGGCGATCTGATGGGTACGCCGGTATTCCTCCAGCAGCTCTGCGACCGCTGTCCCGGGATCCAGGTAATCTTCAAAAATCGAGACGTCATCAACGATACCGAGACGGGACTTGACCTGCAATGCGGCACGCTGCACCGTCATCGTCGGATTTTTGTGCAACTCCAGATTGACCAGAGTGGTCAGTGGCGAAATAAACTGCCAGTGCCCCGGCGGGCTCTCCAGCAGATAGCCCGCCGTGACCGCCTGACCGGTATCCTCGTCAATCGTCTGGCCGGCGACAACCTCGACAACAACCGGATAGTTGCCCCCTTCACCGGGATTGGTCGACAGGCTGAAATGACCACCGGCAACGGAAAATGCCATCGGTTCACCGCTGTCGTACTGCCGGTTGTCATTGCGATCAATAAAGACCCGCGCATCGCGCAGGTAACCGTCAGCGACCTGGCCGCTCAGGGATGTTGCCGTAGAGGTCGCCGGGTCGATGACTGACCGGGTCGTGCCGGAAGACGGTGCATCGCCCCCTCCCCCCTCACAGGCTGACAGTGCCAGCAGCAGAGTCAGGCCCAGCAAGCCATGCCAGCAGATCGATAGAGTTCTCATCGTCAGCTCCCGTCAGTTCAAAGGTTTCGGAATCAGCAGGGAGATCGGCTGGTCCGTCGGTTCAACATAGATCCAGTAGCCAATCCAGGGAACCAGCCGGGCAGGATCACTGCCGGCCGCGCTGGCCAGCTCTCTGCGGCCACCCCAATCTTCCCCCAGGTAGGAAGTGACGCCATCGGCGATCAGCTTCCTGGATACGGCGGTGAGCCAGTCCACCGGTTCGGACTTCCCGGCACGGACCTGCACCTGGGTCAGCGCTACGCTGCCGCCATAGGGATTGGCAATCAGGTTCCAGCCGGGAGTGACCACGAATTCATGAACCGGGTTGCTGATCTGACCGTAATTGCGCAACTCGGCGAGGGTCGCAGCGGCACCCCTGCTGAACAGATAACCCTCACCGGCAGCGACCGGAGCACCGGCATCAACCAGTTCGAAGGTTCCGCTGTCAGCTCCGTCCGGATGCCAGCGATACAGACGGTTGTCATAGGCCACGTCAGCGGCGCTCAGGGCGTAGGGATCAATGTTGCCGGGGATGCCGATCAGGTTGTGCCCATTCAGCAGTTCCACCGCCGGGCCGGGAAGATCTCCGGAGACCGGGAAACGCGCCCGGATAGTGCCGCGATCCTCCAGCTCAAAATGGAAACGATGCGCGTAAGCAGGTCCAAGCCTGGTGGTCATGGAATAACGTGCGCCGGTGGCAAGAACCCCCTCCGCAAGATCCATTTCGTAACGGTAGCCATTGATGACAACAAAGACACGGAAACGGTCGGCCTTGATTTTTGTCCGCATCACGACATGGAAACGGTACTCCAGATCCTGGCGCGGCCGGCCGTCAACCAGGTTATGACTGTCATCACCGCCATCCAGGCGTTCAATGCCGATCAGGCCGGCTTCCACCGGATCATGACTCAACCATTCGGGGATTGCGGAAAAAACCGCCTCGATCGCATGGTGGGAATCGACATTTTCGAACAGATGACTGTCGCTCAGGCCGACCGACACCCCATCCACCAGCAGATCGTTGATATAGTAGCCAGCCATCGGCGTAATGGTGAAGCGCTTCGCGCCACCGTAGAGAACGGAGGTCTCACCCACCGGATCAATGTAGCCGCCGCTCCCGGCACTGGCCCGGATCACCCAGTCGGCACGGGTCGGGTCATAAGGGAATCCGTCGCGGCTGTCGGGAATACCGTCACCGTCAGAATCGAGAGCTTCACTGCCAGAGTCGCTGTCCGTCTCGTCCGCGGCCGTTGCGACCTCGATGGAAAAGGCGGGCAACGCGGCATCGGCCCTGCCGTCACTGACACTGATAACGATGTTGGAGCTGACCCCGACATCCTGGGCTACCGGGGTGCCGGTGAGAGCTCCGGTCTGCTGGTTGAAGGTCGCCCAGAAAGGCAATCCGCTGATGGAAAAACTGATACTGTCACCGTCCGGATCACTCGCAGTCGGGGCAAAGTAGTAGGACTGCTCGACCATCGCCCGTCCGGATGGCTGACCGGAAATCTGCGGCGGGCGATTGGCATTGTGCACGGTGATCGTCACTGTCTCACTGGTGCTGAAAGTGCCATCGGAAACCGAGAAAACAACCGTAAAGGTACCGGCCTGATCGAAATCCGGCGTCCAGCTGAAGCGCTGTCCGGCAGGATCGAAGGTTGCACCGGGCGGCAGCCCGCTGGCGCTGTAGGTCAGGCTGTCCCCATTGACGTCGGTCGCGCTGACGACAAAGCTGAGCAGGGAGTTCTCGTCCACCACCTTTGACCCGATGGGGTCGAAGACCGGCGGTTCGTTGCCTCCTGCAACGGTAAAGACAACCTCTTCACGCGCCGTCAATGCGCCATCACTGACCGCGAAGGTCACGCTGTGGGTGCCGACCTGGTCATTGCCCGGGATCCAGCTGAAGGAGCGGGTCGAGGAGATAAACACCGCCCCGGCAGGAAGATTCTCCGCACTGTAGGCAAGCGGATTGTTATCGGGATCACTCCCCTGCAGGATCAGGTTGTAATTGTCGCCTGCCGTCAGGCTCTGCGGACCGATCGGTTCAAGCAGCGGCGGCCGGTTGACCGGATGCACATTGATAGTCACCTGCTCATCATCTTCGGCCAGACCATCGCTGACAATGAAGACAACGGAAAAAATGCGGATATTGGCGGAGCCGCTGTAGTCAGGCGTCCAGCGGAACTGGCGGGTCGAGGGGTTGAAAACCGCACCGGCCGGCAGGCTCGTGGCGCTGTAACTCAGGGCATCGCCATCTGCATCGGTGGCCAGAACGGTAAAGGCAAGTTCCTCCCCTTCATTGACGATTTTCGTACCGATCGGCTCCAGGACCGGAATCTGGTTGACGTTCATAACGGTGATGCTGATCTGCTCGGTGGCGGTGAGCTGGCCATCGCTGACATGGAAATCGACCGGGTAAACCCCTGCCTGAGCACTGCCGGGCTGCCAGTTGAAGGCCCGGCTCGCCGGGTCAAAAGCGGCTCCCGGCGGCAAACTGCCGGTGCCATAAGTGAGCGCATCCCCGTCCGGATCCGTCGCCGCAACAGTGAAACTCAAGGTCGCCCCTTCAAGCACGCTCTTGTCGCCGATCGCCGCAAAAACCGGCGGCTGGTTGGCGCCCGGTTGGGTTGTTCCTTGCGTTTCCGCCGGACTCGAAACCAGGTTCGAGTAATCACTCTCCGCCCCCGCGGCATCGTAGGCCGTCACCGCGAAAGAATGCTCCGCAGTGGCATCGAGGCCGGTCAGGGTGAAGGTGAGCACGTTGCCGACATCAATCGGGGACGCCCCTTCGGTGGCATCGGTGCCATTCAAAGACAGCTCGGCAGAATTGCTGCCATAGTAGACTTTATAACCGGTCACCTGGCTGGGGCTGGGATCCCAGGCGAGGTTGACGGTCTTGCCCCACGCGACAGAGCCTGCCCCGCACAGCACCAGGCCAAGTGTGACCGAGCAAATCAGCAGATATGTTTTCATTCGCAACCTCCGAGCCTTTCCGCTGCTCAAGCGCCTGTCAGCAGACGCGCTGTCCCGTCACACACCAACCGCTGCAAGACGTCCATTCTGGTTTTATTCTAGCGCAACTTTCCGTGTCATGTGTCACGCGTCATGCACCGGGCGTTGTTATCCGGCATCTTTCCCCAGCATGTACCGCACCTGGCGTGAGAATCAAGGGACTGCCTGCCAGGTAAAAAAAAACGCCCACTTCAAGACCGAAGTGGGCGTTTTTTAAAACCGATTTTTGTCGGGCTTTAAAAGTGCCCTGTCCGCTTCGGCAACCCGGCTGTCCCGTCCCGGGATCCGTGGCTTTGCGTCACCAGATTACTCTGGTTTTGCCTTTTCGGTAGACAGCGTGTCGCTGTTTACGCAGTATTCCTCGAGACATTAGCAGGCAATAATAACCATGTCAAGAAAAATGAAATTAAACTCATTTCTCTTATTGCAACCCGAGAACCGGTGCCCCTGCCTGCTCCAGCATGGTGACCAGCTTGATCAATGGAAGACCGATCAGGGCGTTATAATCCTCGCCTTCCATTTTTTCCAGCAGGGCGATCCCGAGGCCCTCGACCTTGAAGGATCCCGCACAGTCATAGGGCTGCTCACGCTGCAGGTAGTCGCTGATCTGCTTGTCAGTGAGCGCCCTGAAGGTCACCGAGAAGGTGGCGTAGTCGGTCTGAATGGTGCCGTTACGACAGTCAAGCAGGGCCAGACCGGTGTAAAAGCAGTGCGATCGCCCCGCCATCTGACGCAGTTGCTGAAACGCGCCGCGCGCATCCCGGGCCTTGCCCAGGGTCCGCCCTCGTTGATCGACAAAGACCTGATCGGCACCAATGATCACCGCATCGGGATACTGCCCGGCAAGACTCTGCGCCTTGCCCAGGGCGAGATGACGCACCAGCAGGGCCGGAGCAACGTGAGGATCAATGGTTTCGACAAAGTCGGGCGCTGCCGCAAGAAAAGGCAGCTGCAGCTGGCGCAACAGCTGCTGGCGGTAGGGACTGGTCGAGGCAAGGACAAGCTTTCTCATCTGCATCTTTCCTGTTCATGTCAGGCCCCGCCCTGTTACCCTGTCACGCCACCTGTCGACAGTTCTGTACCGGGGAGCCGGGGAAAAAAGATCCGACCGCGAGAGTCGAACCGGGTCCGCGCAGGGGAACGAGATCCCTGATGCGCTCCTTGATGGTGGTGAGCAAGAGCCGGCTCAACGACAGCTCGTCATGATTGCCGGGCAAGGGAGCGATCCCCTCCGCAGCACTCCACACCGGAATGAATTTTACCCCCTCCACCGGCCCCAGGGAGATTTCGCTCCAGGTCTCCCGGACGCCGTCACCGAGAATGCCCTCGACCACGGCCGCGAGCCCGTCTGGCACAGAACGCAGAGCGAAGTGACGGGGATCGAAATAGAGGCAGCAGTCGTGGGCATGGTGTGCGGATGATAACCAGATCATGGGGTTCTCCTTGGCAAAGGATATTGGTTACCATCATTGTGCCACCCTCTCGTGTCAGCTTATGTCACACCTGGGGCCGCCGTGCCGGCATTCTGCAGCGCTGACTGCAATCCTTCGATAAACTGGTGGCGCAGCGCCGCCGGCGCGACAATCCGCACGTGCGGCACAAAGGAATAAAGCCAGGCGAGAAGTTCCTTGTCGCCGCTCGCCCGGAAACGCAAAACCAGTGATCCATCCGGCTGTTCTTCGATACGCTGCTGCGGATGCCAGATACGCTCGGCGACAAGATGGGCAATGTCACTGGCGAAGTGAACAACCAGGTCATGCGGCACCCCGTCATCAATGAGACCGAACGCCGTCCCGGTCAGATTGCCCGGGGCATAATCCTGCGGCACCTCGAAACGCTGCGGTTCCAGCGCCACCTGCTCGATCCTGTCGATGGCAAAGATACGCATGCCGTCGCGATTGTGGGCATAGGCGCAGACGTAGAGGCCATTATTGTAAAACAGCAGGGTATAAGGATCGATCAGGTAGGTCGTCGTCGCCCGCTGGGCCGGTCGGTAGTGAATCAGGCAGCGCCGCTGGCTGAGCAGTGCCTGGCGCAGGTCGCCGAGCAGGCGGTACTGGGCGGAATAGTCCTTGTATCCCTGGAACCGCGGACAGGAGGCCTCGGCAACCCGCTCAAGGTGGGCCACGGTGCGCGGCGGGAGCATCGAACGCAGGCGGGCAAAGATGGCGTCAAGATCTTCCTGAAAGGGGGTCCCGTGGAGGAAATCAAGCTGGCCTCGACACAGGTAAAGGGTCATCAGTTCTTCCACCGACAGGGTCAACGGCGGGATCTTGCTGAACCCGGTCATGAACCGGTAAACCACCTGGCCATCCGCCTGACGGTCACTGATCAGGGGGTATCCGGCATCCATGAGGGCCTGCAGATCACGGTAGACGGTCCGCCTGGTCACATCACATTCCTCAACCAGTTCGCTGACCGTCGCACCGTAGCGCATTTCAAGGATGCGTATCAGATCATGCAGGCGGGCGGCCTGACTGTATTTTTTCGGCCTGCGACCAGGGGAACGCGGGGAACTCATGGGCACTCCGTCGGGATCAATAGCGCGGATCTGGTGGGACAGTCCCACTCTAGGAAAGCTGACCATCCGACACAAGTAAAAAAGGTGCCGGCGCAGTCAGAATACCCGCTCACCGGGTAAAGAATAAGAGATTGACAGCCACATCCCAAGTCGGCAACAATTGACAAGACATCGTGAGCCGACCTCTTGCGCAGCCCAGGGAGTGAACCCGATTGCAACTGTTCGATCAGCACGAAACCCTTGTCGTCGTCGACTTTGAAACCACCGGCATGTCTCCCGAGCAGGGCGACCGCGTCATTGAGATCGGTGCCGTCATGCTGCGCGGCAATGACATTATCGATCGCTTTGAAAGCCTGATCCAACCGACCTTCCTCGTCTCGCGGGAGATCGAGACCCTGACCGGCATCACCAACAGCATGCTGCAGCAGGCCCCTGGCGTCACCGACGTCATGCCACGCTTTATTCGTTTTATCGGCAATTATCCACTGGTTGCCCACAACGCCTCTTTCGACCAGAAATTTCTTGAAGCGGAACTTGACCTGTTCGGCAAGCCCCGTCCACTGAATTTCGGCTGCACCCTGCAACTTGCCCGGCGCATCTACCCCGATCTGCTTAACTATAAACTTGAAACCCTGGTACGCTACAAGAATCTCCCCCGCAATGGCCGTTTTCACCGGGCCCTGGCGGACGCCGAGATGACCGCATTGCTCTGGCTGAGCATCACGGCTGACTTGAAACAACGCTACGGTTTTACCGACCTTCCCTTTGACCTGCTGAAGAAGGCCGCGAAAACCAGCAGGGAACAGGTCGCCGCTTTTCTGCAGCAGGCCGCGCAGGAAGCCCGGCAGAACCAGATCGGTACGACCGGCAACCTCTTTGGCTAAGGACCCCCATGCACATCAGCATCGAATACTGCAACAGTTGAGGCTATCGTTCACGCGCTGCCAGTCTGGCAGAAAAAATCGAAAAAACGTTCACTGCCAGGGTCGATCTGCTCCCATCCACCGGGGGCGTGTTCGAGATTGTGGTGGATGACCGGCTGGTCCATTCGAAAAAGACAAGTGGTGTCTTCCCCGACGAAGCCGCGCTTCTCGAGCAGCTGCGGCACCGCCCCCAGGAGCCTCACTAGGCGACGGATCCTCGCCGGCTCTGCTCCTGTGCCAGCTGCCAGAAAGCGCTGACCTGGGGCTTGTGCAGGCTGCGCCGACTGGCGCAGAGACCAACAATATAGGGTTCGAGACGCGGCGCATTGGCAAGAATGACAACATCGTCGCGAAACGGGCTGCGGTCGAGAACCAGTTGCGGTACGACACCGACACCACAACCCAGGTGGACCATCGGTATGATCGCCTCATTGCCTGACACCTCGGAGCCGATCTGCGCGACGATCCGCGCCCGTTTCATCCAGTTATCGAAGCGCCGGCGTGACAACCCGCTGCGCGGCAGTACCAGGGGAACCTGGCTGAAGTCGAGGCAGTCTCCCTGCAGTTCCGGCCGGGCGGCCAACGCCGGCGGCGCAATAAATACCAGGGCGGTGGTGACAATCGGCAGAAAATCGATATCGGTACGGCCACGCTCCGGCAAGGCCGCCACGGCGATATCCATCTCCCCCGCTTCCACCTGGCTGACCGCCTGTTCCGCGGCGCCGGTATGCAATTCGATCTGAACCTTCGGGTGCTGGCTGCGAAACGCTTCGAGCAGAGCGGGAAGCACCGTATAGACGGCGGTGATCGAGGCGTAGAGACTGAAGGTCCCGGCGATCTCCGACAGGTCCGTCAACTCATCTCTGCAGCGCTGATAGTCGGCCAGCGCCTGCCGGGCATAGCGGCGAAAGCGCTCACCGGCATGGGACAACTGGACCCGTCGGTTGTCGCGGACGAAGAGCGGGCAACCGATTTCCTCCTCGAGGCGCCGGATGGTCCGGGTCACCGCCGAGGGGCTCAAATGGCAGATCCGGCCGGCTCGACCGAAGTGCAACTGCTCCGCAACGGTCAAAAAGACCGTCAGTTCTCGTGTATCCATTCTGCCTCCCGGAACGTTTCGGTATGCGCAACACTGCATAGACAATAAATCAATTTACGCAACGGATGCATCCGTTATAAAGTGTCCGGTGAAATAAAATCTCTTCCTCTGCACATCAATCATCAAGGAGTCTCTACCGATGGGTCAAAACTATTTTAATTCACTGACGTTCAGTCGCAAACTGCAAGAGCTGGGAACCTGCCGTTTCATGGACGCCGACGAGTTTTCTGCCGGCTGTGATTACGCCCGGGGGAAAAAGATCGTCATTGTCGGCTGTGGCGCCCAGGGCCTGAACCAGGGGCTCAACATGCGTGACAGCGGCCTCGACATCTCCTACACCCTGCGCCGGGACGCCATCGAGCAGAAGCGTCAGTCCTGGCTCAACGCGACCGACAACGGCTTCAGCGTCGGGACCTACGAAGAGATGCTGCCGACCGCCGACATCGTCATGAACCTCGCTCCCGACAAGCAGCACACCGACGTCGTCAATACGGTCGTACCGCTGATGAAAAAGGGGGCAACCTTCTGCTACGCCCACGGCTTCAACATCGTCGAGGAAGGAACCCGGATCCGTGAAGATATCACCGTCATCATGGTCGCACCCAAATGCCCCGGCAGCGAGGTGCGCGAGGAATACAAGCGCGGCTTCGGCGTACCGACCCTGATTGCTGTCCACGGCGAGAATGATCCCAACGGCGACGGCCTGGAGATTGCCAAGGCCCTCTGTTCGGCCCAGGGAGGTGATCGCGCCGGCGTCCTCGAATCGTCCTTCATCGCTGAAGTCAAATCAGACCTGATGGGTGAGCAGACCATCCTGTGCGGCATGCTGCAGGCCGGATCAATCCTCTGCTTCGACAAGATGGTCGCCTCCGGCATCGACGCGCCCTATGCGGCGAAGCTGATGCAGAAAGGCTGGGAAGTCGTCACCGAAGCGCTCAAACATGGCGGCATCACGACGATGATGGATCGTCTTTCCAACCCGGCCAAGTTCAAGGCGTTTGCCCTGGCCGAAGATCTCAAGGAAATCCTCGAGCCGTTGTTTCAGAAACACATGGATGACATCCTCTCCGGCGATTTTTCCAGCACCATGATGGAAGACTGGGCCAATGACGACAAGAAGCTGTTGACCTGGCGTGAAGAAACCGGCAAAACAGCCTTTGAGCAGACCGAGGCCGCTGGCGAAATTTCCGAACAGGAGTACTTCGACAAGGGCATTCTGATGGTGGCGATGGTCAAGGCGGGAGTTGAACTTGCCTTCGAAATTATGGTCTCTTCCGGCATCGAGCCGGAGTCGGCCTATTACGAGTCGCTCCATGAGACGCCGTTGATTGCCAATACCATCGCCCGCAAGAAACTCTACGAGATGAACCGGATTATTTCCGACACTGCCGAATACGGCTGCTATCTCTTCTCCCATGCCTGTGTGCCGTTGCTCGAGGATTTCATGGCGAGCATCGATACCGATGTCATCGGCAAGGGACTGCAACTTGTTGACAACGGCGTTGACAACCAGATCCTTGTGGAAATCAACTCCGAAATCCGCGGTCACCTGATCGAAGAAGTCGGCGAGCAACTGCGCGCCGCGATGCAGGGCATGAAGGCGATTGTCTGAAAAAAACCTGACTGATCTTGCACCTGGTCTGTGGTCGTGCTAATGTGAAATCACATCAGATGACAAGGGAGGAAGATATGATCGCTTCTGAACCACCACAGTCCTCAGCAGTCAGATTACTGTGACATTCGCCCCTTACGTCTTGAACACTCATTACAGCTGACCATTTCGCACCAACAGAAAAGACCCCGATGCCCGTCGGGGTCTTTTTTTTCAGCAAACGGTTGCTACCAGCAACCCTCATCCATTACGGCGATCGGGAGGCCCGTTATGACGGCTGCCACACAGATGTCCGACCCCTGCAGCGAAGCGGATTTTGATTCGTTCCTGGCCGATTTCAAAACCCGTCTGCAGCATCTCTTTCATGTCCGTGCCGACATCGACAAGATCAGTCTCAAACGCGGCATGCCCCCTTTTCTGCTGCGCGAAATTCTCGCCGGCAAGCCGTTATCGACCTTTATCCCCTCCTCTTACGGCGGCCGGGGCGGCCAGATCCACCAGGGGCTCTCATTGCTGGCTGCTGCCAGTTACGAATCCCTGCCCCTCTCTCTGGGCTTTGGCATCAACTGGGCCCTCTTCCTGCAACCGGTCGCCAAGTACGCCCGCGAATCGATCAGGCAACCGGTTTTTGACGGTTTTCTCACACAGCAGAAAATGGGCGGGCTGATGATCACCGAGCCCGATTACGGCAGTGACGCCCTCCACATGCAGAGCAGCTACACGCAGGTCGGCGACCGTTACGCGATCCGGGGAGTGAAACACTGGGCCGGGCTGACCGGTTGGGCGGATTACTGGCTGCTGACCGCACGGCAAAAAACCGCCAGCGGCCAGCTGGCGCGCGACGTGGATTTTTTTATCTGTGATGTTGGCGCACCGCGGCAATCGATCCTGGTCGAGGAGGTGTTCGAGAATCTCGGCGTCTACCTGCTCCCCTACGGACGCAACCGGATCGACGTGGAGGTGCCGCTGGAACAGAAACTTGTCCCCCAGAGTACCGGGATCAAGATGATGCTTGACCTGCTGCATCGCAGCCGTATGCAGTTCCCCGGCATGGGTCTGGGTTTTTTGGAGCGGCTGCTCGACGAAGCGGTGGCGCATTGCCGGGAACGCCAGGTCGGCGGCAAAAGCCTGTTCGCTTACGATCAGGTGCAGCGGCGTCTCGCCCGGCTGCAGGCCAGCGTCACCATCGCCGCGGCCATGTGCCTGAACAGCAGCAAAAAAGCCATGCTCGAAACGGATCTGGCGGCGGCGGGACTCGAGGCCAACGCCGTCAAGACGTGCGTGACCGACCTGATGCAGGCCGCCGCCCAATCGCTGCTCCAGCTGGTCGGCGCCAAAGGCTACAGGCTTGACCATATCGCCGGGCGCGCACTGGTCGACAGCCGCCCGTTTCAGATTTTTGAAGGATCAAACGACATTCTTTACATTCAGATCGGCGAAGCCGTTCAGAAGATGATGCAACGCCAGAAACAGCAGAACCTGCTCAGCCTCACCAGGACCATGGCGTTGACCAGCCGGGCGGCGGATTACCTGCGGGAGCACCTGGATGTCACGCTCTGTCTGCCCTTGTCACAGCGCCAGCTCGCCGCGCTGGGCCTGCTGATCAGCCGCGTCATCGCATTGCACCTGACCGAGGAGCTCGGCGACACCGGCTATGATGCCCGCCTGATCAGCAACTGCCGTGACGCCCTCAGCGAAGAGATTGCCACAGAGGTCAACGGCTTCAAAACCCTCGCGGCAGCCCATTACAGCGAGGCGGACCCCGCCGCCACCAGCTGGCTGAACGGCTTCCGGCGGCAGCAGGATTCTCTGGATCCCCGCAGTGGCTGCGGCTCTGCGGTCAGCGGGAGGTGAGCGGATAACCTTGTTTATGCCACTCCGGCAACCCACCACGGAAGGTATAGACGTTTGTATAGCCGACGCTGCGTGCCGCGACCGCGGCATCCTGAGCGAGGCCTCAGCTATAGCCGCGACAGTAGAAAACCAGGGGCATGGCCCGGTCCTCCGGCAGCAGCCGGGCGATGTCCCGGAACTGCCTGGTGGCCGGGGAGCTGATGTTGACAGCACCGCTGATATGGCCCCGGTCGTACTCCTCGGCGGTTCGCACATCCACGACGAGGATCTCCTGTTTCTGGTCGAGTCGGCTTTTGACCTCATCGGCACGCAGATCAGGGATCTCATGGGACTGGGCAAACGCCAGACCGACGGCGAAAAGCACGGACAAGACACTGAGCAGCACGGTGACAAGGGGTTTGTATCGCATCCTGTTCTCCTGAACATGTTGGTTTGGTGAATCGCTCCGCCGGTCAACAGCGGCAGCCGGGTTAATATTCTTCCAGATTGCTGAATTCCCCCCAGACCAGTGACTGATTCGGCTTGTTGACAAAGTCATAAATGTTTTCCAGCACATTGAAATGCTTGCGTTCCTCGACAAGAATCCGGTTCAGCACCTGCTTGACGACGGGGTCGTCCTGCTCTTCTAGCGCCCGGCGGTACAGATCGATGCTTTCCTGCTCGGCGGACATCGCCAGGCGGTAAGCCTCCAGGTTGGTGGTCAGATCGGAACGGGAACGTTCATCAATCAGAACCCGGTCAAACAGGTCCCTGGCCTCCTCCAGGACCCGGGAATCGGCCATCTTCTCCGGCGTTTCCCGGGCTTTTAGCTGCCGGAAAATCTCATAATGCTTGCGCTCATCCTCAGCCAGCCAGAGAAAAATTTTTCTGACCCCGTCATGCTCCACCGCGCGGCTGAGTTTCTCGTAAAATTCCACCCCGTTCTGCTCAAGTTCCATCGCATAATCATAAACCTGCATGCCACATCTCCTCTTCTCTTTTCACAAGGGGACCAAAACGCTTATTATTGAGTCTATCCTATCATCCTCACCCGGCAAAGTCCCGGCAGGATCACTGATTGCTTTCATCAGGAGTCGCAACATCATGTCAACCAGACAGAAAAAACCCTTAAACGACGCGCAGCGCGAAGAAATGATGCAGGCGCTGCGGGACGAACACCGGCTGCGGCAGTCCGGTTATCGTGAGCAGGCGTTGAAGATGTTTCCCCACGTCTGCGCCCGCTGCACCCGCGAGCTGGAAGGAAAAAAAATCCGGGAGCTGACCGTGCATCACAAGGACCACAATCACGACAACAACCCGCCTGACGGCAGCAACTGGGAGCTGCTCTGCGTTTACTGCCACGACCATGAGCATACGCGCGGGGTCCAGGACGACCGGTTAACAGATGAAGCGGGCGCAACAGCCGGGCCCAGCCTGTCCCACTCCCCTTTTGCCGCCCTGGCACAACTGCAGAAGAAGGGCTCCGGTCAGTAGCCGAACAGGACCAGGGGGCCAAACACCATCTGCCAGCAGGCGCAGAGCAGAAACAGCAGCACACCGAACAGGGCCAGCCGCAGCCAGAGTTTTTCACAACGTTCCAGTTCGCGTGTCAGGCTGGTGCTGCCACGTGCCAGTGGATGGCAAATCCCCGGCAGCATAGCCGCCAGCGTCGCCAGAAACAGCCCGGCGTAGATCGGATAGCCGATAAAGCCGTAATGCCCCTGGAGCATGTCGAAGGGGCAGTGATGACCGGGCATCTGGTAGATATAGAGGGACAGAAAGGACACCAGCCCCAGCATTCCGGCAAAAAACAGCAACAGGGCAGCGACAAACAGCAGGTAACGCAGGAAGATGGCGCGGCGCACCATGGTCGTGATCAGCAGCAGCAGGTACAGCAGAACGGTCCCGAAAAACAGCGCCGCAGCCGGCAGCGGCGCCAGGCCCGTCAGGCTGCTCATCACCCCTTCCCCGCTGGAGCTGAAGAGGGACCCACAGCAGGAGGTGATCATCTGCGGGCGCAACCCGCGGAAGTATTCCCACTGCAGCAGCAGGTCAAGCAGGACAACGGGAATCAGCAACAGCAACCAGACATATTTCCGTCGCACCAGTGGGGTGTCTTCGGTGCACTGGTCCAGATGATTGACCGCCAGCCAGATACCAGCGGCAAACAGCATCCCCACCTTGAGCAGCAGAACCAGCCAGCCGACCAGGTTGGCATTGAGGGCACCGGTCGCGCACATGGCGCCGATAAACAGCCGGTGGATGTCATCCGCGGTGAAAATAAACAGAAACAGCGAAAAAATCTGAAATGCGAAAGCATAGTTGAGCAGCGTCGACACCAGCCAGGTGCGCCGCTCCAGTCGCAGTTGAACGGCACTGCTGCTGGCACTGTCCCAACGCCAGAGAATTTCCAGCGCTACCACTCCGGCGCGCAGCATCAGCAGCAGGACGATGAACGAGCCAAACAGCAGGGCAATGATTCCAGGGTGCAGAATCACCGGCCACCCTCGGCTGCCGGCTCCTGGCTGATCCTGCCATGGCGTAGTGCGACACGGCGGCCGACCAGGGAGGCCTGGTAGACCACCGGGTCGTGGGTGGCAATGATGATCGTTTTATTCTCGGCCTGCAGTTCTTCGAAGGTCGCCAGCAGTGCCCGGGTCAGGGCTCCATCCAGGTGTGCGGTCGGTTCATCGGCGATGATGACTGCCGGATCGGCGATCAGTGCGCGTGCCAGGGCAACCCGTTGCTGTTCGCCACCGGACAGCTCGCGAACCTTGCGCCGCCGCTTATCGATCAGATCAAAGCGTTCCAGCAGTTGCAGGGCACGGGCCTTGATAACACCGAGGGGAAGAGCAACCGGATAGAGAGGAAACATGACGTTGTCCAGCGCCGTCACATCCCGCAGCAGGTTGTAATGCTGGAAGACAAAACCGAAGTCCTCCCGGCGGATCCGTGCCAGGAAGCGCTCCGGCAGGCGGCTTACCATGCGCTCGCGCACAAAGATGGTGCCCGATGTGGGGCGTGCCATGCACCCGATCAGGCTCAAAAGGGTTGACTTGCCCGAACCACTCGGCCCGCTCAAGGCAACAACCTCGCCCTGCGCGATGTCCAGAGAAACCTCCGTCACCGCCTGCACCTCGTCGGGACGTTGCTGATGGTAGACTTTGCTGACCTGGTCGATGCGGATCAAAGGTGTCATCGGCTCAACCCCGCATCACCTGTTCCGGGTCGGCAATCGCCGTCTGCCACGCCGGAATCAGGGTACAGGCCAGGTAGGGAAGAATGGTCAGGCATGCCAGAACGACAACCTGGTACAGGTCGACCACCGCCGTCAGTTCAAAATCCGGAAAGAGGATTGACCACCCCTTCAGCAGCGGGACGAGCAGGGGTGCCCCCAGGCCAAAGACATGCAGCCAGGCCAGCAGCAGCCCGAGGATAAAAGCCGACACGGAGATCAGCAGCCCCTCACGCAGCTTCACCGCCAGGATATCTGATGTCTCCCATCCCAGGGCCTTGAGAATCCCGATTTCATGTTTCTCCTCGGCGCTGATCCCGGTCGCGCGATCCCAGGCGAGAATACAGAATGCCAGCAAGGCGGCCAGCGACAGGGCGAGCATCATACCGCTGCGCCAGTTGAACAGGGAATCATAGGTGTGCAACAGTTCATCGCGGGTAAGCGGACGGGTGTCGGGGAGGTAGTAGGCGATCTTCTTGGCGATCGTGGCGATCTCGCGGGGGTTGTGAACCTGCACGGTCAGATCGGTCGCCATGTCCGCCGGAAAATTGAACAGGTCGCGCAGGGCGCTCTCCTGCAAGACCACCAGGTCGTTGGTCAGCAGGCTCGAAGAGGAACGAAACACCCCGCTGACGAGAAACTCGGCGCGCTGGCTGTTGCTGTCTTCAAGCACCAGGGTATCGCCGATCTGCGGGCCGAAGGCCGTCGCAACGCCCTGCCCGATGGCACACTCAGCCGGCGCTTGCGGCAACCGGCCAGCAAGCAGTTCCAGTTCCTCATGGTACCCGTCGACAGCGATAAGGGTCAGGTTGGCTTTGACCAGGGAATCATAATAGTAGCCCCAGACCCGTGGCGTGACCTGTCCAACACCGGGGAATGCCGCGATCGTCGCAGCATGGGCAACCGGGATCAGATCGTGCCGTCCGGCCATGGTCCGCTGCACGACGATCTCCGGTGCCGCCTGCAGGACTTGCGTAGCTTCAACCTTCAGGGCATGGGTGAGAAACAGCACGGAGCCCAGGGTCGCGATCACCAGCGCATAGACCAGGAGCAGGGAGAGATTCTTCCCTTTGCGGCGCAGCAGGCTTAACAGGCTGTATTCGAGCAGCTTGAGATTGAGCATCAGGGGTCTTTCTGTGCGGCGGGCAGTACCAGCACCCGACCGCTGTAACCGACAGGGCGCGGGAGGATCACCGAACCGGAGGGAAAATGTTCAAAGGCCGCAGGAAAGTCCTGGAATGCGGAAAACAGATCCGCCTGGCTGATATGCCTGGTGTAGCGTGCCTCGCTGCTCAAGGACAGGTCGGTCAAGCCCAGCCGATGTACCAGGTCGCGCTTGTGCTGCCAGGCGGCGTCCTGGCCGGCAACAGAACGCATCCCGGCGCCCAGCAGACCGATCAGTAACAGGCCGCCGACAGCGAACAGGACCAGGCAGATCCGGGAGCGGATCATCGATGCTGTGGCGGCAGCAGTTCCGGGGTGACCTGCTCGAAGGTGACGATCTGCTTGCCATTGTAATCGCGCATGAACGTCTCAGCCTGCTGCCGCCCGGCAACCGGAACCAGCTCCGCCCCCATCGGTCCAAGCTGCTCGCTGCCGAGAACAAAGAACACCTCATCGACGGGCACAAAGCGGGCACTGTAATATTCGGTGACATAGATCTGCCGGATATCCTCACGCGTCACCCGCTGCTGCGGCAGCCGGAAATAATAACGGAACATATCCTTTGCACCGTCAAAGTAAATCTGTGCGCCATCCTGCAGAACAAAGGTTGCCACCCATTCGGGATATTTTGCCACGAACATTCCGCAGACCGGACAACGGTCATCGGGACCCGGTGCCTGCGGCTCAAAAGCAAGCGCCGGCAGAACCAGGAAAGAGCCCATCAGGCAAGCGACCAGCAGCAGCATTATCCGTATCCGCATCATCAGCTCCATCGTGTGGTGGTCGAGCAGCTCCGGCGCCTGCGCCCTTGAACAGCCTGACCGGTCGAAAAGACACGCCGCTACCCTCCCTCGAGCAACGGCAAAAAAGCCAGGACATCCCCGTCTGCCAACATTGCGGACAAATCTCGGTGACGATCGTTGATCAACACGATGCCGATCAGCTGTGGATTAAGCTGCAGCTGATCGAAGACAGCCTGTGCCGTCAGCCCCTGTGGCAGGGTCAACCGCTGCTCTTTATAGCGACCGATGCGGAAGACCCCGTAGAGCTTGACCGTAACACTGATTGTCGTGCCTGTCGGCAAGTCAGCCTCCTGCCCGGTTCCTGTGTAACACGCGATTTTCGCCCGCCATCAAGATAGCGGAATTTATCATCCCTGCCAACTCTTCGTCGGTACTGGCGGCGGTTAAATCCTCAACCCGGTTTTTTCGCTGCGGTGGCACGGCTAACACCCGTCATCAGAGCGATGATTCCAGAAGATGGACGTCCTGTTGCCCAACCCACCCTGTGCTCCAATACAAAAAGCGTTGAAAATCAACGCTTTTTATAACAAATCTGTAAGTTATTCATTAAATGGTTTAAGAAGGTTGCGCGTGCCCTATTATTCCCACTCGATTGTCGCCGGGGGCTTGCTCGAGATGTCATAGGTAACGCGGTTGACCCCCTTGACCTCGTTGATGATGCGGTTGCTGATCCGCGCCAGATCCTCGTAGGGCATGGGATACCAGCCGGCGGTCATGAAATCCCTGGTTTCCACGGCACGCAGGGCGATGACATACTCGTAGGTCCGGCCATCCCCCATCACCCCCACCGATTTGACCGGCAGGAACACGGCAAAGGCCTGGCTGATCTTGTCGTAGTGTCCGCTCTCGTAAAGTTCTTCAATATAAATGGCATCGGCGCGGCGCAGGATATCGCAGTATTCCTCCTTCACCTCACCCAGAACCCGTACCCCCAGCCCCGGCCCCGGGAAGGGATGACGCCAGACCATCGGGCGCGGCAGCCCCAGCTCCTCGCCGATAGCGCGGACTTCGTCCTTGAACAGTTCACGCAGTGGCTCGAGAAGTTTCAATTTCATGTAGTCGGGCAGCCCGCCGACGTTGTGATGACTCTTGATGTTGTGCGCCTTGCCGGTTTTTCCACCGGCCGACTCGATCACATCGGGATAAATCGTTCCCTGGGCCAGCCATTGGGCATTTTCGACCAGGTGAGACTGCTCCTCGAAAATATCGACAAACAGGTTACCAATGACCTTGCGCTTCTTTTCCGGATCGGCGATCCCTTTGAGCGCCGTATAAAAACGCTGTTGCGCGTTGATCCTGACCACCTTGACGCCCATGTTGCTGGCAAAGGTCGCCATGACCTGGTCCCCTTCATCGAGGCGCAGCAGGCCGTTGTCGACAAACACGCAGTGCAGCTGATCACCGATGGCACGATGAATCAGCGCCGCCGCCACGGAGGAATCGACGCCGCCGGAGAGACCGAGAATCACCTGCTCGGAACCGACCTGTTCACGAATCCGCGCCACCGCATCTTCGACGATCTGACCCGGCGTCCACTGGCCGGAACAGCGGCAGATTTTCCGTACAAAGGTATTGAGCAGCAATGCACCATGCGGGGTGTGATTCACCTCAGGGTGAAACTGCACCCCGTAAATCTGCCGTTGCAGATTCTGAATCGCGCAGACCGGGGCATTGGGGGTGCCGGCGACGACATCGAAACCCTGCGGCACGACCTCGACATGATCGCCATGACTCATCCATACCGAGCTGGTCCCCTCGGTGAAGAAGCCGTCAAACAGATCGCCGGGGTGATTGCTGCTCGCAACCACGGCATGACCGTATTCGCGTTTGCCGGCAGGGACAACCAGGCCGCCAAAGTGCTGACTGATCAACTGCATGCCGTAGCAGATGCCAAGAATCGGTACGCCAAGCTCAAACAGCTCGGCAGCCACGGGGGGCGCCCCATCTTCATAAACCGATTTTGGTCCGCCGGAAAGAATGATGCCGCTGGGACGAAACGCCCGGATCTCCTCGAGCGGCATGTCATAGGGATGGAGCTCACAGTAGACCCGGCACTCGCGGACACGCCGGGCGATAAGTTGGGTATATTGAGAGCCGAAATCAAGAATCAGGATCCGTTCACTGTGAATATCAGACATGTTATCTGCCATTCCCCTCAATACGATAGTTGGGAGCTTCCTGGGTAATGGTCACATCATGAACATGGGATTCGCGCAGGCCGGCATTGGTAATCCGGACAAACTCGCCGCGCCGTTGCAGTTCGCCGATGGTCCGGCAGCCGGTGTAGCCCATGCCGGAACGCAGACCGCCGATCAGCTGGTGGATATTGCTGGAAAGGGAGCCGCGGTACGGAACGCGCCCTTCAATTCCTTCCGGCACCAGCTTGACATCCTGTTCATCGCCTTGAAAATAACGATCCTTGCTCCCCTGCTTCATCGCGCCGAGGCTGCCCATGCCGCGATAGGACTTGTAGGTCCGGCCCTGGTAAAGGATCGTTTCGCCGGGAGACTCCTCGGTGCCGGCGAACAGCGAGCCGATCATCAGGATGTCAGCCCCGGCGGCAATCGCTTTGGGCAGATCGCCGGAAAATTTGATCCCGCCATCGGCGATCAGGGGGATACCCGCGTCCAGGGTGACCTGGGCGACCTGCTGGATAGCGGTGATCTGTGGCACCCCGACGCCGGCGACGACCCTGGTGGTGCAGATCGATCCCGGACCGATCCCCACCTTGACCGCATCAACCCCTGCGTCGATCAATGCCCGGGCGGCAGCCCCGGTGGCGATATTGCCCGCCATCAGCTGAATTGCCGGGTACCGGTGCCGCAACTGGCGGATCGTATCGATCACCTTCTGGCTGTGGCCATGAGCGGTATCAACGACCAGGATATCGACGCCGGCCTGCAGCAGCGCAGCCGTTCGCTCATCCAGGTCGTCTCCGACCCCGACTGCCGCCCCGACCCGCAGACGCCCGAATTCATCCTTGCAGGCGTTGGGATACTTGCGCACCTTCTCGATGTCCTTGATCGTAATCAGCCCCTTGAGAACAAAATCATCATCGACAACCAGCAGCTTTTCGATCCGATGCTTGTGGAGATGAAATTTGGCCTCCTCCAGGGTCGTCCCCGGCGGCACCGTGACCAGCTTGTCCTTGGTCATGACGTTGGCAATCGGTTGCTCCAGGTTGGTCTCGAAGCGCAGATCGCGGTTCGTCATGATACCGACCAGTTTGCCGTTTTTGGTGATCGGCACCCCGGAAATGCGGTACTTGTTCATCACCGCCAGGGCATCGGAAATTTTCTGATCGGGGTCCATGGTGATAGGATCGACGATCATCCCGCTTTCCGACTTTTTCACCTGGTCCACTTCAATCGCCTGGGCTTCCGGCGACATGTTCTTGTGAATGATGCCGAGCCCCCCTTCCCTGGCCATACAGATGGCGGTCCGCGACTCGGTCACCGTGTCCATTGCCGCTGACAGCAGCGGGATATTCAGTCTGATCGTGCGGGTCAGCTGCGCCGACAGGTCAACTTCCTTGGGCAGGACCTGGGAATGGGCCGGCAACAGCAGTACGTCGTCGAAGGTTAAGGCTATGGGGACATCGAGGTTTTGCATGACTGCTCCTTGCATCTGCAGGTAATTTTTATTGTTGCTCAATGTAATGGTGGCAACAGGATGAGTCAATCACATCCGGATCTTCCCGGACAAAAGAACAGGCTGCCGGCAGGCTGTTCCGCTTAGCTGCCGCGCAACAGGTAGGCCTCGATAAAGTCATCCAGGTCGCCGTCAAGCACAGCATCGGTATTCCCCGTTTCACACCCGGTACGATGATCCTTGACCATCCGGTAGGGGTGCAGCACGTACGAGCGGATTTGGCTGCCCCAGCCGATCTCCTTTTTGTCCTCGGAAAAAGCCGCGGCTTCCTCTTCTTTCCTGCGCCGCTCCATCTCGTAGAGCCTGGCTTTGAGCTGCTGCATAGCCGTCGCCCGGTTGGCGTGCTGGGAGCGTTGATTCTGGCATGCCACGACGATGCCCGTGGGCAGGTGGGTAATCCGGATGGCCGAGTCGGTCTTGTTGATGTGCTGGCCACCGGCGCCGCTGGCGCGGAAGGTGTCGACCTTGATATCCTTCTCCTCGACGGCGACCTCAACCGAATCATCCAGCTCGGGAAACACGAAGACCGAACAGAAGGAGGTATGGCGGCGTGAATTGGCGTCAAAGGGTGAGAGCCGCACCAGTCGGTGGATACCGCTTTCCGCCTTGAGATAGCCGTAGGCGTAATCCCCGACAACACTTAAGGTCGCGCTCTTGAGACCGGCATCTTCACCCGGCTGGTATTCGGTAAATTCCGTTTTGAAGCCGCGGCGTTCGCAGTAGCGCAGGTACATGCGCAGGAGCATATCCGCCCAGTCCTGGGCTTCGGTCCCGCCGGCGCCGGCGTTGATACTTAAAATGGCGTTGTTGGGGTCATGTTCGCCGGACAGCATCCGGGCAAATTCCATCGCGCCGATCTGCTTTCTCAGTCCCGGCAGCATGGCATTGACCTCGGCGAGGGTTGCGTCATCCTCCCCTTCTTCGCCCATTTCGATAAGAACCCCGGCATCTTCGAGTTGCTGCCTGATATACAGGCAGTCATCCACTATTTTCTGCAGGCGGGTGCGCTCGCGTAACAATTCCTGAGCCTGGTCGCCGCGATTCCAGAAGTCGGGCTTGGCAATCTCCGCCTCCAGTTCGGCGATCCGTTCCTGTTTGGCCGGAACGTCAAAGATACCTCCATAGCTCTGCGAATTTCACCTTCAGTTCTTTTACCGCCTCTTTGGGTTCACGAAACATGCAATTCTCCTTGTCTACCGGCTGTCCTTCCCAGGATGCCGGAGCGTAGTCAATAAAAGTCAGGCATTATAGCCAAATTACGATCGCGATTCAATTGCCGCCCTCTTCCCGCAGGAAATGAGCCTGAACGGCCACAGCTGTTTCTAACACGAAACGGGTCTGGACTGCAGGCGTGAAATCGCTCCTGCTGCAGGAATGAAAATCAGCATGAATGTCACCCCCCGTCAGTCCCCGCATCAGCTCACCGACGTGCCTCATGACAGCAGCGGTTTTTAATCCAGGCCCGGCGCACACCTGACGATGTTTCGGCGAATGACACCAGCGACCTGAACAGTCCCACTGCCGTCAAGGAATTAATTGGTCTTACCTGTTTACCAGATGTGCCCTTTTGTATATATTGTCCGCGCCGACAACTATTCGTTTATCGGCATCGTCCTGACCATGGCACCACCGCCGTTGAATGGGGCCCGGAGCTCTTTGGTGCAGGCGGTGCCAAAAATCTTTGAAGAAAGAGGTTGGATTATGTCATCCGGGATCCAGGCATTACTCGCAGCAACACCCATTATCGTAGCAGCCGTACTGCTTGTTGGTCTTCAATGGCCGGCTCGCCGCGCCATGCCCGTTGTTTATCTCACGGCTGCAGGCATCGCGTTATTCTTCTGGGAAATGAGCTTCAACCGGGTTCTCGCCTCAACGATTCAAGGCATGATTGTCACAGCCGCAGTGCTCTGGATTATTTTCGGTGCCATCATGCTGCTCAACACCCTGCAGAATTCCGGCGCCATTTCAACCATCCGGGCGGGTTTTACCAATATCAGTCCGGATCGACGCGTCCAGGCTCTTATTCTGGCGTGGCTTTTCGGCTGCTTTATCGAAGGGGCCTCAGGTTTCGGCACCCCGGCGGCCATCGCGGCACCATTGCTGGTCGCTATCGGCTTTCCCGCGCTGGGGGCCATCATGATCGGGATGATGATTCAATCGACACCGGTGTCCTTCGGCGCTGTCGGGACACCGATTCTCATCGGTGTAACCAATGGACTTGATCATATCGCCATTGGCGAGCAGCTCGCGCAAAAGGGTTCGAGCTGGGAGGCCTTTCTGCAGCTGATCACCTCTGAGGTGGCGATCGGCCATGCCATTATCGGAACCCTGATGCCCCTGCTGATGGTCATGATGCTGACCCGTTTTTTCGGCAAGAACAGGAGCTGGAAAGAGGGCCTGGCCATGACCCCTTTCGCCCTTTTGACCGGCCTGGCCTTTACTGTCCCTTACGCCCTGACCGGAATCTTTCTCGGTCCGGAGTTCCCCTCTATCGTCGGCGCCCTGGTCGGCATGACCATCATTGTACCGGCAGCAAAAAAAGGGGTTCTGCTGCCGAAAACCGTTTGGGATTTTGCCCCGCAAACGGAGTGGCCGAAAACCTGGTTTGGCACCATCACACCAAAAAAGCCCAGCGCCGATGAACGCCAAATACCCCTTGCCCTGGCCTGGACCCCCTATCTCCTGGTTGCCGTGATCCTGGTCGCCAGCCGGGTTTCCGCAGATCTCAAGACCATGCTGCTGAACGTTTCCGTCGGCTTGCGCAACATTCTCGGCGAAGCAGGTGTCAGTGCCAGCATAGAGCCGCTCTATCTTCCCGGTGGCATTTTGCTGTTCGTCTGCCTGCTGACCCTGTTCCTGCACAGAATGAAGTTTTCGCAGTTTACAGCGGCTGCGGGATCTGCCGGCAAAACACTGCTCGGTGCCGGGTTTGTGCTGATTTTCACCATACCCATGGTGCGGATTCTGATCAATTCGGGGGTCAACGGTGCAGAACTGGCATCCATGCCCGTGGCTATGGCCAGCTTTGCCGCCGAGACGTTCCGTTTCGTCTATCCGTTTTTTGCCCCGACGATCGGCGGTCTTGGAGCCTTCATCGCCGGCTCCAACACCGTCAGCAACATGATGCTGAGCCAGTTCCAGTTTGAAGTGGCAAATGCTCTCAGCGTGTCAGGAGCAGTCCTGGTTTCTCTCCAGGCTATCGGCGCGGCAGCGGGAAACATGATCGCTATTCATAACGTGGTTGCCGCTTCGGCAACTGTCGGGTTGCTCGGGCAGGAGGGCAGAACCCTGCGCCTGACGATCATTCCAACACTGTACTACCTGATAGCGGCTGGTGTTCTGGGACTGGTGGCCGTGTATGTCCTCGGACTGGCGGACCCCCTTATGGCCCTGTAAGGATAAAATGCTTCACAGTGATAGCACGGCAGTTCGCGCTTCTTGCGCAGACAGCGCCTTCATGACTGGCAGCAGGCCTCGTCATGCTGGGAAACAGCCACAGAAAAGGAACGCTAGCGACGGATATGAATCTGCCGCGCAAGGGACTCATCGACGGCGAACTGCGAATGACCGACCTTGAAAATGTAGCTGGGAAACTTCTGCACCAGGGCGATATCGCTGCCCGGCAGCACCCCCATGCTCATCAGCTTCTGCATCTTGCGATCATCGCTGGCGGCCAGATAGGCAATCTCGCCGGATTCGCCGGGTTTCAGTTCGGTCATCGCGACGATCCCCGGAGCGCCGAGACGCTGGGCTTC
>JAWOIX010000124.1:0-2929 GCA_046484405.1 Pelovirga sp. | reverse complement strand
TTGAACTCCAGCTCGATCGGGTTGAGTTTCTGGCGCACGGATTTCTTGGCGCCCGGTACCGGCATTGGCCTGGCGACCGTGGCGAAAATCGCCCGGGTCTATTCCGGCACTGTCCGGATCGAAGAGACACCCGGCGGCGGTGCCACCTTTGTCGTGGATTTTCCCGTTGTGCCCGGACGGACGGGGCGGTGAGCTAGCCTGGCGGGACGGGAGTGAAATGGACAGCCCGGTCATAAAAAAAGGCCGCAGAGAATCTGCGGCCTTTTGCGGTGACGTCGGTCAGGCAGCGCAGGCTGCCGCTGTGCTACTCGCGCACGAAGGTGTCGATGTCGGTTTCGTGAACCATGCCCATCAGGCGGGCATATTCGGATTCGATGATAATATAGTGGTGTTCCGTCGACTTGGCATTTTCTTCGAAAACCGCACGCACTTCGGGGCTTTCGATCTTCTTTGCCATGGCCCGCAGGCTTTCGGCCAGACGCTTTTCCTTGTCCATGGCCAGTTCCATCGCCTTGCGGTCATCAAACTTCTGCAGCAGCGCCTTGTCGAGATCGGAGAGCCACTCGCTGTCGCGTTCCGGGGGAGCGTCAATGAACTCGTCGAAGGGGGGGAGCATGTCGTTGCAGTTGTGACATTTGTCAAAGAAGTGCTTGGCGTGCTCACGCTCTTCCCGGGCCAGCAGTTCAAAGGTGGCAATCGCGTTTGGATCCTTCATTTGCGCAGCTGCCATCTGGTAGAAGTTCATGGCGTTTTTTTCGGTTTTTACCGAACTGACCAGTGCATTTTTGATTTCAGTCTCATTGAGCATGGGTGTCTTCTCCTTCTGTGGATGAATTGATACAGATACAGTGCAATTAATTTGCGGCAGCTAACGGAACAAAGGTGCGTTGTGCCAGTTCCTGGTCGATCATCATCAACCCGCGGCCATCTCCCTGGACTCTTTTCAATTTGGCAATAATGTGGCCGGCACTGGCCTCTTCCTCAATCTGTTCGGTGACAAACCACTGGAGAAAGATCTGTGCGGCATGATTTTTCTCCTGCTGGGCCAGGTCCATCAGGTTATTGATGCGTGACGTGACAATCTGCTCGTGCTCCAGGGCTGTTTCAAAGACTTCCAGCGCTGAGCTGTACTCCCGGTGCGGGGACTCCATCCCCTGCAGCACAACCCGTCCGCCGGTTTCGCAGACGAAATGAAACATCTTTTCGGCGTGGGCCATTTCTTCCTGAAACTGGATGTTCATCCAGTTTGCCATGCCGGGAAGGTCTTCGGCGGTGAAATAGGCCTCCATCGACTTGTAGATAAAGGCGGAATAGTGTTCAAATTGAATCTGATCATTGATGGCGCTGGCGAGCTTCTCACTGAGCATCAGTCTTCTCCTTGTTGGTTGCAGATGTGCGAGACATCCGGTCAGTATACTGGTATTCTCCTGATGCTGCAAAGTTGATTCTACACAATAGCAGATTCCACACCCCGAGATCACTAAAAAAGTGACTGTTTGTGTTGCTTTAGAGGCTGTCGGATTGTGTACTGTCGACAGTTGCCGGGGCCCTGCTGAGGGGTTATGCTGGCTGGCGTGACGTCCTGCCCTTTTCTTCTGCCATGGAATGACTTATGAAAATCACTAACGCCGAATTTATCAAGAGCGCGACCAGGCCGGCCCATTACCCACAGACCGATTGTCCGGAAATTGCTTTCGCCGGGCGCAGCAACGTCGGCAAAAGCACCCTGATCAATGTGCTGCTCAATCGCAAAAGCCTGGTCAGGACCTCGGCGACCCCGGGACGGACCCAGCTGATCAATTTTTTTGACGTCAACCGGCGTTTTGTGCTCGTCGATCTGCCCGGTTACGGTTTCGCCAAGGTCCCCCTGGCGGTCAAAAAAGCCTGGGGGCCCATGGTCAGGACCTATCTCGAGGTGCGCTCTTCCCTTGCGGCAACGGTCTTCATTATCGATGTCCGCCGCATTCCCGGCGACGAGGATCTGCGTCTGCTCGACTGGCTTGAAGAGTTCGGCGTTCCGACGATTCCGGTTTTGTCGAAGATCGATAAGGTCAGCCGTTCTCAGCGGCAGAAGCATGTGCGACAGATCGCCGAAGCGACCGGCCTGCCCGTCGATGCCTTCAGCCTCTTTTCGGCGCTGACCAGGGAGGGGATCGAGGATATCTGGGAGCGCATCGAGTCGGTTCTGGCAGCGCGGGACGCTGCCGAGTCGCACAGCGATTGAGTGTCCGGTCCGGGCGGACGGAGCGCGCCGACGGACATTTCAGACAGGAGATGCCATGACCAGCACACGGGTGCACCTGTTGCGCCATGGACAGGTGGAGGGGCATGAGGTCAAACGTTACAACGGCCAGGGAGATACCCCGCTGACGTACGTTCTCGATCCTGAGCGTGAAGCGGGCGCTATCGGCCTCGACCTCGATCGTGTGGGTGTTGCGGTCGACCGTGGGGTCGGCCCAGATCTCGAGCGTGGTGCGGTCGGGGCCGATGCCGGCGAGACTGAGGGCGGCGGCGACATTGACGTTGGCGGGAAAGCCCTTGGCCCCTTCCCTGGCGGTGCCCTTGAAAACGCGGCGGGGCTCCGTGAGGCCCTCGAGGTCGATGGCGTTCTCGATGAGGTAGGGGGCGCCGGCGAGGCCGCCCGGGGGCTTGCGGGTGACCATGCTGACGCTGTCGATCCGGCCCTCGGCCGCGGCTCGCACGGCGTCGAGGCCGAGCAGCGCGCCGGTGGGGACGAGGATACGCGCTCCGGTCTCGGATGCTCTGAGCTCGAGGTCGGTGTGGACGAGGAGCTGGCCCACGGACAAGGGGACGAGGATGCGGCCCTGTTCGATGGCGGGCAAGGCCAGCTCGCGGAAGACGGCGGCGGGGGCGCATTCGATGACGATGTCGGCCGAGGCTACGAGGTCGGCGAGCGGCAGGAGGGCGA
>JAWOIX010000163.1:0-6951 GCA_046484405.1 Pelovirga sp. | reverse complement strand
TGGAATAATTTGACAGGAACCTCTCATTCCTCCTAAGATGACCATCCTGCTCAAGAATCTTAGAAACAACCTGAATAAAACCTGATCCGCTGTCGCGAGCTGACATTGCCCCCCATGACCCATCAAGACATCCGCCGGCAGGTTCTGATCCCTCTCACCCTCACCTTTCTTGTTCTGCTTGGCACTTTCTTTTTCAGCAGCCTGCGCATCCGTCATATCAACGTCGTTCACGAACTTGAACATCGCTACGAGGGGGTGCGCGAACTCTCGCGGGAGCTCATCCATCACCGCGGTGAATTGCTCGAGTCGCTGGCCGGGCAGGTGGCTGATAACGAGGGGCTACGCCAGGCTATGCAGAGGGGCAACCGGGAGGACCTCCTGGATGAATCCAGGCTGATTTTTGCTGAGCTGAATGCTCGACATGGCCTGACACACCTGTATTTTCACACCCCGGAGGCAAACACACTGCTGCGGGTTCATCAGCCGGAAAAGTACGGTGACGATGTTGATCGCTACACCATGACGCAGGCCCTTGCCACAGGGCAAACTGCGGTGGGAACGGAACTCGGACCATTGGGAACCTTCACCCTGCGTATGGTCCTCCCCTGGTACGTCGATGAGCAATTGCTTGGCTTCATCGAACTGGGTGAGGAACTTGACAGGATTATCCGCCAGCTCAAACGGATCACCGAGATCGATTTCATCGTGACGATCAAAAAGCCCTACCTGGACCGTGACCGCTGGGAAAAACACCGGCAATCCCTCAACCGGTCAGCCCATTGGGATCTGCTGCCGGACAAGGCGGTCGCCGAGATGACCCTTGAGGGGATGCCGGACGGCCTGCTGGACGCCTTTTCCCGCACGGCCAACGTTACGAATGCCGTCAGCCGGGTGCGTTTTGACGGCCGCACCTATGCCCTGCGGATTTTCCCGCTGCTGGATGCGGCAGGCACGGATGTCGGCGATTTTCTGCTGCTCTACGACATCTCCGATGAGATGCGCACATTCAATCACTTTATCGGTCGGGTTTTTACCTTTGGCGTGCTGCTGTGTGCCGGGCTGTTCCTTTTTGCCTACCGCATCCTCGGTCGCACTGACCGTAACCTGTTGACCGCCCAGCAAAAAGTGCGCGCTGAAATCAACAACGCCAGAAGCATCAATGAGCGGCTCGAAAATGAGGTGACAGAGCGCCGCCGGGTCGAAAAAGATCTCAAGTTGCTCAACGAAGAACTTGAACAGCGGGTCAATGTGCGCACGGCCGAACTGCAGGAGCTCAACCGCGAAATCGAGACCAGTCGTCATGAACTGGCGGTTGCTTACGATGATCTAAAAGCCAAGCAGGCAACGATTCTGCATCAGGACAAGATGGCCTGTATCGGTCTGCTGGCTGCCGGGGTTGCCCATGACATCAACAATCCGATCGGTTTTGTCGCCAGCAATCTGGCTGAATTGCAGGCCTACATGCCGAAGATCAGGCAAGTGATAGCCATGCAGGACAGCATCCTTGCGGCAAAGGGTAGCACATCGCCCCTGCTCACCGAGCTTAATCGTCTGCGCGAAGATTGTGACTTCGACCTGATGCTCGAAGATCTTGATCTACTGGTGGTGGAATCCCTCGAAGGCAGTGAACGCGTCAGCAAAATCGTCAACAACCTGAGAACCTTCTCTCGCGTCGATGATACCGAGTACGTCGCCGCAGACATCACCGAGTGCCTTGAAAGCACCATCAACATCACGGCAAACGAACTACGTTATAAGGCCATCGTCCGCCGAGAGTACGGCGACCTGCCGAAGGTCTTCTGTTACCCGCAACAGCTCAACCAGGTGTTCATGAATCTGCTTATCAATGCAGCGCAGGCGATCGTTCAGCGCGGTGAAGTACTGGTGAGGACCTGGGTGGACGGGGATGATGTCCTCATCAGTATCGCAGATACCGGTTGCGGCATAGAGAAGGAACACCTTAATAATATCTTCGAGCCATTTTTCACGACCAAGGAAGTCGGCAAGGGAACCGGCCTTGGCCTCTCGATCACTTATGATATCATCAACCGGCACCATGGTGAGATCAGCGTGGTCAGCGAAAGAGGGCATGGCACCACCTTTACCATCCGGCTGCCGATCAACGCCGGGAAACAGAACAATGGCTGAACCGCTGATCCTGTTGTGTGTCGATGACGAACCCCAGATCCTCAGCAGCCTGCAGAGGTTCTGTCGCAACAACGGTTTTCTCATGCATGCGGCAACATCAGCGAGTGATGCTCTCGACCTGCTCAAAAAACAGACGGTCAGCGTTATCCTCTCCGACTTTCAGATGCCGCAGATGAATGGCCTTGATTTTTTGCGCATTGTAAAAACGCTGCACCCGCACATCCCCGGCATTATCCTCTCCGGGTATGCCGATCTGCCGGTCGTCAGCCAGGCCCTGGGGAATGGTGAAATTTTTGGTTTTGTCGCCAAACCCTGGGACCGTGGTGAGTTGGCAACGCTGATTGCGGCTGCCGCCAGACGCAGCCGCCAGGCACCGGCCAAGGAGTAGAGGGCCCCATGAGTTCTCCCATACGCATCCTTTTTGTTGACGACGAGCCGGCCTACCGCAGGATTTTCCAGTCGCGCCTGCGCCGCGACCAGCGATTTCTTGTCGAAACCGCAGGTGGTGGTGAGGAAGCGCTGCAAACCCTTAAACAGTTTTCTGCCGACATCGTGTTAACCGATTTAAAGATGCCTTTCATGGATGGCATTGAACTGCTTGAGCGGATCAAGGAACAACGACCTGAAGTTTTCGTGCTGATTCTGACCGGCATCGACTCCACCAGTGAGGCGGTCCGGGCCATGAGGAGTGGAGCCTATGATTATCTGCTCAAACCCCTCGATCTTGATATGGTGATGCACACCATCGAAAAGATCCTCGCCCATCGCAAGGCCTTTGCCGGCCATGTGTCCATGCGGGAGGGCGATCAGACCGACTATCGTTTTGAGAATATCATCGGTCAGGATCAAAAGATGTTCGAAATCTACGAAATGATTTCCCAGGTGTCACAGACTCAGGCCAACGTGCTGATCACCGGCGAGAGCGGTACCGGCAAGGAATTGATTGCTGAAGCGATTCATGCGCACAGTGCCCGCCGTGAACAGCCCTTTCTGCAGGTCAACTGTGCCGCTCTGACCGACACACTGATCAATAGTGAACTGTTCGGCCACGAAAAAGGCGCATTTACTGGCGCCACGGCAACAAAAAGGGGCTACTTTGAACGCGCCAACGGCGGAACCATCTTCCTTGACGAAATTGGTGACATCCCCATTGCCACCCAGGTCGCCTTGCTCCGGGTTCTTGAACTGGGGACCTTTCAACGGGTCGGTGGCAGTGAAACCCTGCGTGTCGATGTGCGCCTGATCTGCGCTACCAATCGTGACTTCAGTGAGGCGATCCGCAAAAAACTCTTCCGCGAGGACCTCTACTACCGGATCAACGTTGTCTCCCTTCACGCTCCTCCCCTGCGCGAACGTCAATCGGATATCCCGCTTCTGGCAAACTATTTTCTGGAGAAATACTGCGTCCGCAACAAAAAACCCCGCTTGCGGATAGCAAACTCCGCGTCACAGATGATGAAAAGCTATCCCTGGCCGGGCAATGTCCGTGAACTTGCCAATGTGGTTGAACGTGCGGTGATTTTCTGCAAAGGGCCGGAAATCACCGAAGAGCACCTGCCGGCCGAACTCAAAAAGCTGCTTCCGACAGCAGAACCGATCACCCTCTCCCTTCCTTCCAACACTCTCGCCGCCGCTGAGGCGACGCTGATCCTGAAGGTCCTGGAGGAAAAAAACTGGAACCTGAAACAGGCAGCGGCGGAACTCGATATCGCCCGTGGCACCCTTTACGGGAAAATGGAAAAATACGGCATCAACAAACCATAACGCGTCGCGCAATCCCCGGAATTGTCCTCTCCGGCAAGAGGAGGGGGCGCCTTTCAACGGCGCTGGGGCCCACTGAGCACCACTGCTACACCCTGCCCTGTTCCTGACAACTCACCGGCGGCCTTCATCTCTTTGTCGACACAGCTATTCGGGACCGCGACTGGTCATTCTTCCTGCCCCTCCCCCAGGCGCCGGTAAAGCGTGGCCCGGCTGATCGCAAGAACCTGTGCCGCCTGCCTTTTATTCCCGTTCAGTTGCTCCAGCACGTAAGCGACATACTGATTCGTCATCTCCTCAAGGGAGGGAAATCGACCAGGACCGGTTCCCTCGGAAAAGAACCCGGACGCAACCTGGCTGGCCTTGCGGGAAGCGTTGCGGATTCTTTGCGGAAGAGAACGTGATGAAATCTCCCCTTCAGTGCAAAAAGCAAAGGCTCTTTCGATAGCGTTGCGCAGTTCGCGGACATTGCCCGGAAAAGGGTACGCTCGCAACAGCTCGAGGGCGGCAGCGGAAATCCCGCTGACATGCCGGCCCAACCGGACATTGAAAAGGTCAATAAAGCGCGCCACCAGCAGGTCAAGGTCGTCACCGCGGTGGCGTAACGGCGGCACCTCAAGTTGAAAGGTTTCCAGCCGATAGTAGAGATCCTCACGGAAAGCGCCAAGACGGACAGCCTGCTCCAGGTCGCTGTTGGTCGCTGCCACAATGCGCACATCGACCTCCTCCTCGTGGTTGGTTCCAACCGCGCGGACTTTACCGTCCTGGAGAATCCTCAATAACTTGGCCTGCAGATCCAGGGGCATGTTGCCAATCTCATCAAGGAACAGGGTTCCGCCTTCGGCTTCGGCAAACAGTCCTTTGCGATACCTGCCGGCCCCGGTAAAGGATCCGGCAGCGTGACCGAAGAATTCGCTTTCCTGCAGCTCTGCGGGAATGGCCGCACAGTTGACCGCAACAAAAGCCGAATCTTTCCTGTGACTTTCACGATGAATGGCCCGTGCAGCAAGGTCCTTTCCGGTACCACTTTCGCCCGTAATCAATACCGGACCCTGCGCCTGGCTGATTTGCCGGATCGCTGCAAACAGTGTATTCATCAACGCACTGCGACCAATCATTCCATGGAAATCATCGAGGTTCAGGAGGTTGCGATAGCGTTGCACATCCTGCCGCAACCGTCGTGTCTCAAGGCTCCTCTTGATGCACAGATTAAAGTGATCCAGATCCAGTGGCTTGGTGATGAAATCATCAGCCCCCTGCTTCAGGGCCTCAACCGCCTGCGAAACGGTTCCAAACGCCGTCATGATGATAAAACCGGGTGGAATGGCCGTGTCACGGGTCTGATGGAGCAGCCACAAGCCATCGGCTTTGGGCAGGCGCAAGTCACTGATGACCAGATCAGGATGCCATGTCGCAACATGGTGCCGCGCGTTGAGCGCATCGGAGCAGCTTCGCACCTGTAATCCTGCATCTTTGAGTTCTTCTTCCAGCATGTTGCGCAGGGCGTCATCGTCCTCAACCAGCAGAATTTTCTCTTTATCTCTTGTCATGATGGGCACCGCCGCCTTCTTCTGTATCGCAATGGTAGAATGTCATGGTGAACAGTGCGCCTCCCAGGTCAGACTGATCAACCTCGAGCTCGCCGTCATGATCCTGGGCCGCCGCCTGGGCGACCGCCAGTCCCAAGCCGGTCCCTTCGCCGACGGTTTTTGTCGTGAAAAAAGGTTCAAACAAGCGGCTTCTTAGATCCTTCTGGATGCCCGGCCCGTTATCCGCAACGTAGAAACCCACTGCCGTCTCATGCCTGAACCACCCATATTCAACCAGACCGTTGTTCTCCACCGCCTGAACCGCATTCATCAGCAGATTGACCAAGGCCTGTTCGATACGCACCTGATCAACTTTGAGACATGGTGCCGGCTGAACCCCGGTATTTTTCAGGGTGACCGGCTTTTTGTTCAGCAAGGGCTCCAACTGACTGACAGCCACCGCCATCATCCTGTCCATGGGCAGCATCTTTTTATGCAGTGGATTCTGCCGACCAAAGTCGAGTAACTGGTGAACAATCTGTTCGGTACGACCGACTTCCTCGAGAATTTCCTGCAATGACTGACGCGCCGCCGCAGAGAGATCCTGATTACGCAACAGGCGCTGTGCCTTACCGGACACAACACTCATGGGCGCTCCCAGTTCATGCGCAACTCCTGCCGCCAGCTGCCCGATCGCCGCCATCTTTTGTGATTGAAGCAATTGATTCCTGAGGCGGTCCCGCTCGCGGGTCTGACGTTCAAGCGCCCGTTCCGACCGGGCGAGGCTGTCGAGCATGGCGTTCATTCCACCTGACAGCTGGCACATCTCCCTGGGTCCGGATGCTCTTGCCCGATGCTGTCGCTCACCGTTTTCAATCCGCGCCATACTTTTCAGCAGGCGCCGGAGATTGCGACCAATGATCCGATGATGACCATAGAGCAGGACACTGAGCAGCAACAACGAGAGCAGGCATAAAAAAATCAGCGCCTGATAACGGACACGCTGGATGTAGTCATTGAAATCACGGCCTTCACGGGTCAACTGCAACAGGCCGATATTGCGCCCCACCGAGTCGGTCAACGGGACAAAATAGGAATAGACCTGGGTCGACTCCGTCTGTTGATATTCGCCCAATCGATCCCCTTCGGCGGCGAGTTTGACCAGCTGTCCACTGCCCATCTCAGGCTCCTGCGCCCCGCTGGTCGCGGTCCGCTCACCGAGACTGTCATAAACATAAGCGCCATAGACCCGCTTGAGGCGAAAGAGGGAATCAAGTGCCTGCTGAACGCTTCCTGCGCGGTTATGCTCCAGCGAGTATTCCAGCGGGCCACGGATAGCACGGGCGATCAATTCAAGATCTTCCTGCATCCGCCGTTCGATTTCCTGCTCGAGGCGCTGCAGGCTGTGGTAGCCGGCACCAAAAAGAATGACAACCAGCGGCAGTGCCAGAAACAGCAACAATGACAAGCGCAGGCTCAGTCCGGCTTGCAGCTTTTCAGACGACATGAAAAA
>JAWOIX010000080.1:0-33099 GCA_046484405.1 Pelovirga sp. | reverse complement strand
TTTGGCTGCGCCTTCCTGCTCATCACCCTGGTCTCGGGGCGCGTCTGGTGCGGCTGGGCCTGCCCGCAAACAACCCTGAGCGACAGCGCCGAGTGGGTTGCCCGCACCCTGTCCCTCACTGTCCGCGCCAATCGCCTGATCGGCAGCCGCTGGCGCATCCTCGTGGCGCAGCTGGCCTACCTGCTCCTGGCCCTGCTGGTGTCCACCAACCTGATCTGGTATTTCATTGAGCCCCGGCGCTTTTTTGCATCCCTGTGGCATGGCGAGCTGCCGTCCGCCGTCCTGCTGACCCTGCTGATCACAGCACTGCTGATTTATCTCGACATCGCCCTGGTCAGACGGCTGCTGTGCCGGGAATTCTGCCCCTACGGGCGCATCCAGTCCTCCCTGGTCGATGCGGGCACCCTGACCCTGCAACTGCCCGCAACGGAAAAGCCGCGCTGCATCAGGTGTCATGCCTGCGTGCGGGCCTGTCCGCTGGAGATCGACATCCGCCAGGGATATCAGATCGAGTGTATCAATTGCGGGCGTTGCCTGGATGCCTGCCGCCGGATCATGGCCAGGCGTGGTGAGGCGGGACTGATCCGCTATCGCTTCGGGACGGACGCTGCCGGGATCGGAGCCCTTTTCAATCCACGGGTTGTCGTTCTTGGGCTGCTGCTGGTGTTCCTTGCGGGGGCCCTCTTCTTCGCCACCTGGAACCGCAGTGCAGCGACCCTGAAGGTCGCGGTATCACCCGCCGCGGTCAGCCGGGTCCTTGCCGATGGCGGGCAGTTGACCCTGTTCAATGCCTGGATCAACAATCGCACGACGACGCCGCAGGAGTACCGCCTGAGCGCCGTACTGGCCACCGGAGAGCCCCTCGAAGTCAGGGGACAGACGGAGAACATCCTGCTTGCCGACGGTGCCAATCGCGAGCTCAGCCTGATTGTCATCAGTCCTGTGCAACAGCAGCACTACATGATAGAATTCCGGCTGGTCAACCCGCAGCAACAGGTTGTCACAACAGCCCGGGCACGGATCACGCCGGTGCCGCAAAACTAGAGAGGGCCTCCTGATGAGAAAAAACATCCACGCTTTGCTGGTACCGGTGCTGCTCTTAAGCTTCCTGGTGTTCTCCGGCTGGGCGGCCTACCAGGCGGCCACCCGGGTGAGCGAGGTCAGTGATCGCGACTATTACAGTAAAGGCCTCAGGTACAACAACACCCTCCTGGAAAAGCGCGCCGCCAGTGTTATGGGCTGGCAGTTGCGCAGCGAACTGCACCAGGGGACACTGACCCAGTTCCTGGTCGACACCGACGGCAAGCCGGTCAGCGGGGCGAAGGGAACGCTGTTCTTTGCGTCTACCCGGGACAGCTCCCTGCTCACCATCCCGCTGACCGAGACCGCGCCCGGTATTTACAGCGCAAGCCTGCCGCTGGTGGCCGGCGAGCACCTGGTCCGCGCCGACTTTGAACGTGACGGCGCCCGTATTTCCCGGCGCATCCTGCTAACGATCTGAGATGACCGGTACCCTGCCCCTCAGATGTCACCACTGCAACGAACGTTTCCCTCCTGCCGACCTGGTCAGGGAACAGCTTGACGGCCAGGCGCTCGATTTCTGTTGTCATGGCTGCCGCGGTGCCTACCTGATTATCCGCGGTGCCGGTCTGGAGCACTTTTACCAGCGCAGCGACCGCCTCGCCGGCGCCCTCAAGGAAGCCTTCAACCTGCGTTTCGATGATGCGTACCTGGAACGCTTTGTCCGCACCCAGGGGGATAGCGCCGAAATCAGCCTGATCATCGATGGCATCCGCTGCGCCAGCTGCGTCTGGCTGATCGAACGCCTGCTGCAGCGCCATCCGGGTATCCTTGCTGTGCGGGTCAACTTCGCCACCCACCGGGTCCTGATCCGCTTTACGCCAGGGCTGCTCGGAGCCGGTGACATCTGCCGCCGGCTCGCCGATATCGGCTACCAGGCAAGACCTTACACCCTCAACGAACTGCAAAAATCCGCCGACCGCGAAATGCGCGACCTGCTCATGCGCTTCGGCACGGCGGTCTTTCTCACCATGCAGCTGATGGGCTTCTCCTTCGCTCTCTACGCCGGTTATTTCCAGGGGATCGAAGCACAGACCAAAATCATGCTGGAGATCTTTGCCGCCATCGTCACCACGCCGGTGGTCTTTTACTCAGGCTACCCTTTTATCCGGGGCGCCTGGCTCAGCCTGCGCAACCGCCAGCCCAACATGGATCTGCTGATCGCTCTCGGCACCCTGTGTGCCTACGGTTACAGCCTGGTCGCGATGGTTGTTGGCGGCGAGGTTTATTTCGAAACCGCCGCGATGATTATCACCCTGATCCTGACCGGGCGGTTGATCGAAGCCGGCGCCAGGCGCAAGGCTGCGGCCGGCATTGACCGCCTGCTCAAGCTGGCGCCGGCCCGGGCAACCCGCCTGACCGGCACCGACTGGGTCGAAGTCGACAGCCAGGAGCTGCGCCCCGGCGATCTGATCCAGGTCAAGGCGGGGGACCGCCTGCCGGTTGACGGCATGATCACCCAGGGCATCACCGAAATCGACGAAGCGGCAGTGACCGGGGAGCCTCTGCCGGTGGTCAAGGAAGCGGGGGCCGCCGTGGTCTCCGGCACCCTCAACCTGAGCGGAACCATCCAGGTCAAGGTTGCTAGCGCCGCCGCCGAATCCTTCATTGCCCGCATCGCCGCCATTGTCGAACAGGCACAAACGGACAAGCCACCGATTCAGCGTCTCGCTGACCGGGTTGCCACCTTCTTTATTCCCCTGGTTCTGCTCATCGCTACGGGCACCTTTGTCTACTGGTACAGCCAGGGCGGCCCGGCGTTGCTCAGTGCCGTCACTGTTCTGGTGGTCGCCTGTCCCTGTGCCCTCGGACTGGCAACCCCGACCGCGGTGATGATCGCGACGGGACGCGCGGCGGAAGCGGGTGTCCTGTTCCGTGGTGGCGATGTGCTCGAAGCGGCGACGAAGATCACCCACCTGGCCTTCGACAAAACCGGCACGATCACCGCCGGCCAACCGGAAGTGACGCGGATCAGCGCCCTGGACGGGCAGGACGATGAGCTGCTCAGGCTGCTCGCCAGCGCCGAAACCGGCTCCCACCACCCGCTTGCGCGCGGCATCCGCAAGGCCGCGGCAAACCGGGGCCTGATCGCCGAGGAACCGGCGCAGACCACTGCCTGGCCCGGCCGCGGGATTGCCGCGAGGCTGCACGACGACCTGCTCCTGGCGGGGAGTCGTCGGTTTCTGTTCGAACAGGGGGTGACCCTGCCACCTCTGGCAAACGACGACCGCAGTGAAGTCCACCTCGCCCGCAACGGCTGCTACCTGGGAGCGGTTGCCCTTGAAGATCAGCTGCGTTCCGATGCCCGCGACATGTTTGCCAGCCTCCACCATGCCGGCTATACGACGCTGCTGCTCACCGGCGACCGCGCCGTGGTTGCCGAGCGCGTCAGCCGTGAACTGCAGATCGGCTCTTATCATGCCGAACTGACGCCGCGGCAGAAGGCCGAGCTGATCACCCGCCTCCCCGCTGCGGCAGTGATGATGGTCGGTGACGGGATCAACGACGCCCCGGCCCTGTCAAGCGCCGCTATCGGCTGTGCTCTTGCCGGCAGCACCGACATCGCCGTGGAAAGTGCCGATCTGATCCTGACCCGGCCCGACCTGACCAACATCCCTTTTGCCCTGCGCCTGGCCAGAAAGACCCTGGTCAACATCAAACAGAATCTGCTCTGGGCATTCAGCTACAATCTCGTTGCCATCCCCATGGCGGTGAGCGGTCACCTGGCGCCGGTCTATGCTGCAGCGGCGATGGCAATCAGCTCGATCTGCGTCCTCCTCAACGCCCTGCGCCTGAAAGGATAATGGCTGAAGCGATGATGACCTCCACCATTTTGCTGATCTTTCTCTCCTTCTGCATCGGCACCGGAGTCTGGCTGTTTTTTCTCTACGCCGTCAAAAAAGGGGAATTTGACGACATCGAAGGGCCAAAATACCGGATGCTCGACGAGGATGATGAGCCCGGCAGCCATGACGACAACGGCAAGGAGCCCTGACGTCATAGGCTACAAAAGCGCCTGGTTCTTCTGCCTGGGTGCAAGCCTGTTCACCCGCGCACCCCTTCTGTCCTGCCTCTCCCACGCACCATCCTGACCCTGGCCGCACCCCCTGGCAGGCCGGCTCCGAATTCGGTTGCAACCGCTTGCTATTGCCACATTTTTCATGCTACTTTCCCGGGTAATTCCATCATGAAAAATCGGTGAATCCTGCCATTTCCCAGCTGCGCCTTCACCACAAGGAGACCGTCGATGAATCCTGCCGCCCTGATCCCCTCACCGGATGCTCTCCCGGCGCACTGGGGCTGGTTTTATGTCCTGCTGCTGCTGACCTTTCTGCTTCATCTGCTGGTCATGAATGCCATGCTCGGTGGTGGCATTATCACCCTGATCAGTTCCTTTCGCAAAGGCGAGCAGAACCTTCTGCTGTGCCGCGAATTCAGCTACAAATGGCCTTACACAATCGCCTTCGCGGTAAATTTCGGCGTCGCTCCGCTGCTGTTTCTGCAGGTCCTTTACGGCCAGTTTATCTACAGCAGTTCGGTGTTGATCGCGGCCTGGTGGCTCTCCATCATCGCCATGCTGATCCTCGCCTATTACGCCGCCTATGTGTACGATTTCAAATTCAGCGCCCTGGGAGCGCCCCGCATTTTCGTGGCCCAGTTCTCGGTCATGCTGATGCTGCTGATCGCCTTCCTGTTCTCCAACAATATGACCCTCATGCTGCAACCGGAGCGCTGGCTGGACTACTTCAGCAATCCTGAAGGCACCCTGCTCAACCTCACCGAGCCGTCGCTGATTCCCCGTTATCTCCATTTTGTTGTCGGCGCAGTGGCCGTTGCCGGTCTATACCTCGCCCTCATTGGTCATTTCCGTTTCAACAAGGGGACGGTCGATCCTCAGGCACTGATCAGCAAGGGCATGCATTATTTTACTGTCGCCACGCTCCTGCAGCTACCTGTCGGCATCTGGTTCCTGCTGGCCCTGCCCCGCCAGGTCATGATGATCTTCATGGGTGGCAGCGCCCTGGCAACCACGCTGTTCATGAGCGGGCTGTTGCTCACCCTCGTCGTCCTCTATTTGGGCTATCGCCGGCGGGTCATTGCTGCCACACTTGCGACCCTGGTGCTGATGATTGTCATGGTCATCATGCGCGACCTGGTCCGCACCGCCTATCTCAGCCCCTGGTTCCGGCTCGCTGACCTCAGCGTCGACACCCAGTACTCGCCGCTGATCTTTTTCCTGGTCGTCTTCGTTGCCGGGCTGGCACTGATCGCCTACATGATCAGACTCGCCCTGGCCTGTCGTGGGGAGGTGGCGAAATGAATTATCCCGTCTGGGAACTGACAACCTACGGCGGTGGATTTCTCATTGCCTTGATCGCCATCGTCCACGTCTTTGTCGCGCACTTCGCCGTCGGTGGCGGGTTGTTTCTGGTCATGCTGGAGAAGCGCGCCTACCGTGATGACGATGCAGGACTGCTGTCCTACGTCAAAAAACACAGCAAATTCTTTGTCCTGCTGACCATGGTCTTCGGTGGCATGACCGGGGTCGGCATCTGGTGGACCATCGCCCTGCTCGCTCCCGGAGCAACCTCGTCACTGATCCACATCTTCGTCTTCGGCTGGGCCGCCGAATGGGTTTTCTTTCTCGCCGAGATCGTCGCCCTGTTCATCTACTTCTACACCTTCGGCAAGATGGATCGCAAAAACCACATGCGCATCGGGTTGCTCTATTTCGCCTGTGCCTGGATGTCGCTGTTTCTGATCAACGGCATCATCGGTTTCATGCTCACACCCGGCAGCTGGATTGAAAACCGGGATTTCTGGTCCGGTTTCTTCAACCCGACCTTCTGGCCGGCCCTGGTGTTCCGCACCGGCCTGGCCCTGGTCATGTGCGGGGTGTTCGGCTTTGTCACCGGCGCCTGGGTCAAAGATGCGGTTCTGCGCCAGAAAATCATGCGCACCTGCGCGATCTGGGTGACCCTGCCCTTTGTCCTGATGATTGTCGGCGGCTGGTGGTATATCAATGCCATTCCCGCGCTCCCCAGAACGATCATGTTTGAAAAATCGCCGGAACTGGCGACCTACCTGGGCACCCTGTTCTGGTTTTTGCCGCTGCTCTTTATCGCCGCCCTGGCAATGACCATCCGCATGCCCAACGGCTTACAGAAGGTCGCAGCCTTTGGCGTTGTCGCCATCGCCTTTGTCTACTTTGGTGCCTTCGAATTTGTCCGGGAAGGGGGGCGGCGCCCGTTTATCATCTATGACCATATGTACTCCAACCAGGTCTACGTAAGCGATGTGCCGGCAATCAAACAGGCCGGCTTCCTGCAAACGGCCAAATGGGTCAGACACACATCCGTCACCCCGGAGAATCAGCACGAGGTGGGCGCGGACCTGTTCCGGATGCAATGCAGCTCCTGTCACTCCATCGCTGGCCCCTTAAACGACATCAAACCACTGGTGCGTAAATACGACAGCGTTTTCGGTCTCGACGCGAAGCTCGACGGCCTCGGTAAGATCACCCGCTACATGCCGCCGTTTTTTGGCGATCGCGAGGAGCGCTGGGCGCTGGCCGGGTACCTGTTCAGCAGCATCAATGGCCATCCCCTGCCTGACCCCGAGCCTGTCGCTGACCTGAACATGGGTAATCCCGTGGTGGTGGCGGAAGAGCTGCCGGTAGCGATTCCCCCCTTCGACCGCACCAGTGACGGGCAGGTTCTGCTCGCCTGGAGCAGCCTGGGAGTGCGCGAAATTTCGGACAGCGATGACCACTGGACGATCGCCGCACCGGGCAGCGACCTCTTTGCCCAACTGGTCCGCCGCGGTGATCCGCCGCAGCGCATCACCACTGGTGTCGAAATCCACTACCAGATGGAACATGCCCCGGAGGTCAACGGCATGTTCCAGGTTGATGACACCAGGGAAGCCTTTTTTGCCGATGCGGTCGCGATTGCCCCCTATCGGAAAGATGGCAGCTATCACCCCTACCCGCTCCTGCACATCAGCGCCATCGACAGCAGCAGCGGGGCAGTGCTCGCCAGCACCCGCATGGTCGCTCCCGTCGCCACGGAAATGGGCTGCAAAAACTGCCACGGCGGCGGCTGGAAGGTTGCCGGCATCACCGGCATCAGTGACGCAACCGCCCACGACGTTCTGGCCGTGCATGACCGGATCAGCGGAACCGATCTGCTCGCGCGCGCGCGCCAGGGGGAACCGCCGGCGTGCAAGTCATGCCATGGCGACCCCGCCACCGGTCAGGCAGGAGATCCGGCGCTGTTGAACCTTTCCGCGGCCATCCATGGCTGGCACGCCAATTTCCTCACCGACCGCAGCGGCAGCCAGGCCTGTGTCGCCTGCCATGCGGCGCGCCCGGATGGTCCCACCCACTTTTTCCGGGAACATCATGGGGCCTTTATGGACTGTACCAACTGCCACGGGACGCTGGAGCAGCACGCTGTCAGTCTGCTTAAGCAGGAAGCTCTGGCGGGAAAAAACGGCGCCGCGGTCCTGCTCGAGGAGCTAGCCACGACAGCTGACGTCGACGTGTCGGCGATCCATCCGCGCACAGCCTGGCTGCAGCAACCGGACTGCCTCAACTGTCATGAAGAGTTCGGCCTCGGGATGTCGGTGGATGCCTTCAATACCTGGACGGACAGTGCCGCTGACCTCTACCGTAACCGCCAGGACCAGATGGGGGTGATGATGTGCCAGGCCTGCCATGGCAGCACCCATGCCCTCTACCCGGCACACAACAAGTATGGCCGCCAGCGCGATATCATCCAGCCGCTGCAGTACCAGGGCAACGACCGCCCCATCGGCCATGATTGCACCGTCTGCCATACCGTTCAGCCGGAGTTTGAAGGGCATCACCCGAATTCCCTGCGCCTCTGATCTTCTCCGACCGCGTTGATGGGATCCGCGTGATCCAACGACAAGGGCCCCGGCTGCTGCAGCAGCCGGGGCCCTTGTCGTTCATGGCGCTGTACGCCGCGGCATTCACTCCGACCAGGGCGGAGCAAGACCAAAGCGGGCGAGCTTGTGGGCGAATTCCTTTGCTTCCCGCGCCAGTATCTGCCGGGCATCTTTCTGCCTGACCCAGCCCTGTGCCGCGCACCAGGCAACCGCCGCCTCATTCTGCCCGCCGACCACCAGCGCGAGGAGCTCCTGTTCCTGGCGTGACAGGGTCATCTGCTGGAAACGGTAATCCTGAAACGCCTCCCAGGTGGCCGGCACCCAACGACTGACGATCTGCTCGCCGATGGCTTCCGCGTAACGCCGGATCTCCAGCTGCGCGTGACTGTCCATGCGCAGCGCCAGAAAATGGAGCAGGTTGTGCAGATCAATCTGCCAGAAGGCCTCCGTGTAGGTGCTCAAAGGAAGGTCCTTGCGCGCCTGCTCCCGTGCCACTCCCTGCTCGAGACGCTGCTGATACACCTGCTTGCTGAGCTCATGCAACTGCGCCTCCTGCGCGCTCAGACGTTCACCCTGCGCCAGGTCAAAAAAACCACTGCTGCCCTGCTTGTTGTCCTGGGCCTGTATCCGCCAGGCATCAGCCGGGGTCATCTGGGCGCGATCGATGGCGATGGAATAACGGGTGCTGTATTCGTTGACACTGGCGGTGCGATGACGAATCCACTGCCGCCAGGTGTCCATCGGCACCCGCACGTGCAGCTTGAGGCTGCACATTTCAAAAGGGGTGGTGTGCTGATGACGCAGCAGGTAACGGATCAGGGCACGATCTTCCGAAACCTTCCTGGTGCCATCCCCGTAGGAAACCCGTGCGGCCTGAACGATGGAGGCATCATTGCCGAGGTAATCGACAACGCGGACAAAACCGTCATCAAGGACGGGAAACGGCTGGCCTAAAATGGCATCGAGTTCAGGGCTGAATGGGCGGCCAAGTTGTGTATTCACCTTGTTGATCCTTTAACATTGGAATGCCGGCAGCAGCAACCGGTAGCGCTGGAAATGCTGAAGCAGGCGGAAAATTGTTCAGCCGGGCGGGCCGCAGCACCAGCACCCGGCGCGGTTCGGGCTGCACTGCGGCAAATGGAACAGGCAGTTTTTGTCGGCGATTCCTGTTATATTGGCGCAGTGAACCTGTTCACCCCTTTGCCCAGGAGGTTGCCCATGCCCCATCTGCAATTTGAGATCAACCGCCCCCTGAACGACGCCGACAAGGTCCGCTTTGCGGCATCGGTTAGACAGCTGTTCTCCACCATCATGGACACCGGCACCGACCACATCAGCATCTCTATCCGGGAGTTTCCGACCCACAACCTGTCGATCGGCCGGGTCACGGAACCGGAAAAAGGCATCGCCCTGGTCAATGCCGACATCCGCGAAGGACGGACCATCGAACAGCGCCGCGCCCTGACCCTCGGATTTATGGAACTGCTCCAGCAGACCTGGCACATCCCCAGGGAACACATGTATGTGACCCTGACGGAACACAAGGGAGAGGATTTTCATCTGCTGGAAAGATACCTGGCCAGCTGGCAGACCGGCGAAGATCCTCTCGCCGACTGATCCTGCGACCGGCTCGTCCGACGGCACCCGGCAGGGGGGCTGCGTTAATTGCTGGCAATCCGCTGGCTGCCGTTTTCCATGACCGCGACAATCTCCGCCACGCGCGTGCCGAAATCGGCCCGCTTGTCCTTCGGTACCGACGCCGCCATGGGAATGTTGGCCTTGAGGGGATTCACCGGCCGGCCGCGCACGTGCAGCTCAAAGTGCAGATGCGGCCCGGTTGAATAACCGGTGTTGCCGGACAGGGCGATACGCTCACCGCGCTGGACGGTCTGTCCCCGTTTGACGAGGATGCGATGCAGGTGCAGATAGCGTGTCAGGTACTGGCTGCCGTGCTGAATCTCGATATACTTGCCGGCATAGGGATGGTTGACAACACGGGTTACCACCCCGTCACCGGTACTGACGATCGGGGTGCCCGTCGGCATCGCAAAATCGACCCCGTTGTGCGGTCTGACCTGACCTGAGATGGGGTGCTTGCGGGCAGGATTGAAGGCGGAACTCACCCGGTACTGGCCGGACATGGGATAGCGCCGGAAAGCCCGCGCCAGGCTCTCGCCCTTGAGGTCGTAATAGTTGCCATCCTCAAACAGAAACGCCGTATGCTCGCGGTTCCGGCGTATGATCCTCACCCCTTCAATGCGGCTCTGTCCCGTCGGTTCACCTTTGACAAACTGCTGGTCCCGGACGACTTGAAAGCGGTCCCCGGCACGGATATCGCGTCCAAAATTCAGATGGTCACGGAACAGGTTGGTAATGATTCCGGTCTCCATCTCGCTCAAACCCGCCTGTTTGGCGGACAGGTAAAAGCTGCCGTTGATCTCGCCATCGATCAGCTGCTGCTCCCACACGCCCGGATCGATCAGCTCTTCGTAGCCGAAACTTTCCGTATCGAAGCGGGAGTAAAGAATCTGCTTGCCCGGATGGATAAAGAGCTCCATGGTCGCAAGCTCGCGGGTCTGTGGATCGAGCGTGAAGGTGAGTTCGTGGCCGGGACGCAGAACGTCGAGAGCAAGCAGCGACTCGTCGGCGGCGAGGATCTGGTACATGATGCTCTGGCCGATATCATAGCGATCAAAAATTGTGCTGAGGGTATCGCCGCTGGCAATCGGATGGGAGTAGATATAATCGATCTGCGGCGCGGCAGCGGCGGCAGGCTCCTGGTCGGGGCCGGCATTGCGCACCGTACTGCTGTGCTCAGGGGCCTCGAGCAGCGGAATATCCGCCAGTTCAGACTGACGTCGATCCGGAGCGACGACGAAATAGCCTGCCAACCCGATCAGCACAACAACGGCCAGGGCAAAGCGCGTCAGGCGTTTACGCCGCTGTTGTTTGCGTTGTCGTGGAGACAATGTCCAGTTTGCGTTCATAGATCAATGACTCACGGCTGATCGCTGCTGCTGCAGGCAAAGCGCACCTGTCCTCGCTCAAAAACGATAGCCAAGACCAGTGCCAATAAAGTTCGAGGCTCCGTGAACACCATCAAACAGACCGTAAACCCCGGAGCGATGATGGATCCGTCCGCTCCAGTACCAGCGGCTCTGCGGTGGTGCCAGGGTTAACTCGAACAACAGATAATTCAACAGGGCATTCACGCGCGTGTGATTGTCCCGTTCCAGTTGCGGTGTGCGCGTTGCCAGTGAGAGTCCCTCCCCTACCGCGACAGTGGTGGCAATGCGCCGGTTCCAGGGAAACCGGTGCCAGCGCGCCACAACCAGCGCGTTGAACTCCAGGTGATGCTGCCCCCCGAAGTGTTTGACCGCCTGAATTTCGGTTTCCCAGCCGAGGTCGCCGAAGCTGCGCGAGAACTCGCGGTTCCAGGCCAACGCCGCCAGGTAGGAGTTGCTCGTCTCATGACTGTTGAGAAAGATATCCCCCAATTTGTCCGGGGTATACTTGGCGCCGTAAAGGATAATCGAATTGCGATAATCCTCCTTCGCAACGGCGGCCGATGCCATGGCCAGGAGGAACAACAGACAGACAATCAGGGATCGACAAAAAAAACCAGCCATCAACGCATGCTACCCCTGTTGTCTTGTGGCACCAGGTAACCACCCTGCCGCTGCAAGGCCCGGTTCCAGGCCGATACGGCAACTGCCAGATTATAAATGCCTGATCCTACTTGATCGGGCGACAGAAATCAACTTTCCGTTCACTGTTCTGCCGCGCGCGGCAGCGATCCAGCCGACTGTGGCTGCAAAAACCGCTAGGAGGACCGTGATGCTTTTTCGTCGATTCCGGAGAGACCGAAGCGCCGACGCAGTTCAGCGCAGACTTTTTCCGGCGGCAGTTCATAATAACCGAGCAGCACCAGCAGATGAAAAATCAGGTCGGCGGCTTCATAGACCACCTCATCCGGATTGCCGCCTTTTCCGGCAATGGCGGTTTCCGTTGCTTCTTCGCCGATTTTGGCAAGAATTTTATCGAGGCCCTTGTCGAACAGCGTCTTCACATACGACTTTTCCGCGGCGCCGAACTGCTTGCGCTCAAGGATAATCTGGTAAACAGCGTCAAGAATGTCCTGATTCGTGGGTGCGGTTGCTCGGGTCATGGGATGTCCACCTTCCTGTCTATTCATGTGCGCGAGCCGCGCAGTCGTGCGCCGTCTTCAGATGCGGACTCTCACCCCATGCTGACGCAGATACTCCTTGCACTCGGCAATCGTATATTCCTTGAAGTGAAAAATCGACGCAGCCAGGGCCGCGCTGGCCCCTCCCTCGACGAAACCGGCGCGGATATGTTCAAGATTACCCACGCCGCCGGAAGCGATCACCGGAATATTCACAGCGTCGGAAATCGTCCGGGTCAGGGCGATATCGTACCCCTGCTTGGTCCCGTCACAGTCCATGGATGTCAGCAGAATTTCACCACAGCCGTATGCCTCCATCTGTCTGGCCCAGGCAATCGCGTCGATACCCGTCGGGGTGCGGCCACCGTGGGTGTAGACTTCCCAGGCCAGCGGGGCACTGCCGGGCACCCGCCGCGCGTCGATCGCGACAACAATACACTGACTGCCAAAGCGCTGCGCCGCTTCACGGACCAGTTCGGGGCGTTGAACCGCGGCGGTGTTGATCGACACCTTGTCGGCTCCGGCATTGAGCAGATTGCGGATATCGGCAATCTCGCGCACCCCGCCACCAACCGTCAGCGGCATGAACACCCGCGCAGCGGTACGGGCAACGACATCCAGAATAATGCCCCGGTTATCGCTGCTGGCGGTGATATCGAGAAAGGTCAGCTCATCGGCCCCCTGCGCGCAGTAAGCCTCGGCCGCCTCGACCGGATCCCCGGCATCGCGCAGATCGACAAAGTTGACCCCCTTGACGACGCGACCATCTTTCACGTCAAGACACGGGATGATGCGTTTGGCCAGCATCAGACGTCCCCCCGGGCCAGGGCCACAGCGGCACGCAGATCAAGGGCACCGGTATAAATCGCTTTACCGGTTATCACCCCGCTGACGCCGGCGGATGCGATCGCCAGCAGGCGCCGGATGTCGTCGAGGGAGGACACCCCGCCCGAAGCAATCACCGGGATACTGAGCGATGCGGCCAGCGCCCTGGTCGCTTCGATATTCGGTCCCTGCATCATGCCGTCGCGGGCAATATCCGTGTAAATAATCGCAGCAACCCCGAACCCTTCCATTTCAGCGGCGAGTTCCGTCGCTTTTTTTTCCGTGACATCGGCCCAGCCACGGATGGCTACCAGGCCGTCCCGGGCATCGATACCAACGGCAATTCTGCCGGGAAACAGACGACAGGCGTCTGCAACCAGGGCCGGGTTCTCCTTGGCCACGGTGCCCAGAATGACCCGCTCGATGCCCAGATCGAGATAGGCTTCGATGGTTTCCAGATCGCGGATACCACCCCCGAGTTCAGCGGGGATCGTGATAGCATCGACAATCGCCTTGATCGCCGCACGATTTTTCGGCACGCCGGCAAAGGCACCATCGAGGTCAACGATATGCAGGTATTCCCCGCCTTGCTCCTGCCAGATGCGCGCCTGGGCGGCGGGATCATCGTGATAGACGGTATCTTTGTCCATCAACCCCTGTTCCAGACGCACACAGCGTCCGTCCTTCAAATCGATTGCCGGTAGAATAATCACTACAAATCTCCAAAGTTGCGAAATATCTGCAGACCCAGATCCTGGCTTTTTTCCGGATGGAACTGGGTTGCCATGATGTTGTCACGCCATACCGACGCGCAGAATTCAATCTCGCCATAAACACAGGTGGCGGCAATGTCCTCCTCGCGGGTGGCGCTGCAGTAGTAGGAATGGACAAAATAGACGAAACTGCCGTCGGCAATTCCCCTGAACAACGGTGACGGTTTCTTAAGCGTCAGGGTGTTCCACCCCATGTGCGGCACTTTAAGACGCTCCCCCTGGTCGACCATAGCGTCGGGAAAACGCACCACCCGCCCCGGGATCAGCCCGAGACCCTGATGCAGGCCGAACTCCTCACTCTCATCAAACAGCATCTGCATTCCGACACAGATACCGAGCAGCGGCTTGCCTTTGTCGATATGTTCCAGCAGCGGCGGGACAAAGCCCCCCTGGCGCAGATTGTTGATACAGTCGCGAAAGGCTCCGACCCCGGGGAGCACCAGTTTGTCGGCCGTGGCGATGTCGGCGGGATGACTGCTCACCCGGGCGGCGCATCCGAGGCGTTCAAACGCATTGGCAACACTGCGCAGATTGCCCATCTCGTAATCGATGATCGTGATCATTACTCGAGTGTCCCCTTGGTCGACAACACCCCCTCAATCCGCGGATCGATACCGGTCGCCTCATCCAGAGCACGACCAAAAGCCTTGAAAATGCCCTCGATCATGTGGTGCAGGTTATCACCGTAGGCGAGATTGACGTGAATGTTGGCGCCGGAGTGATTGCAGAACGCGACAAAGAACTCCTCAACCAGCTCCGTATCAAATTCACCGACCTTGGTTTTCGGAATCGCCGCGTTGAAAACCAGAAAAGGACGGCCGGAAAAATCGATCACGACGGCGGCGAGGGCCTCATGCATCGGCATGGTGGCGCGACCGAAACGGCGCACCCCCGCTTTGTCGCCGAGGGCTTTTTTAAAGGCCTCCCCAAGCACGATACCAAGATCCTCAACCGTGTGGTGGGCATCGATTTCCACGTCCCCGCGGGCGCTGACCTGCAGATCGAAAAAACCGTGGCGGGCAACGGCGCTGAGCATATGGTTGAAAAACGGAACCGGGCTGTCAATCTGGTGCTGGCCACTGCCGTCGAGTGCGAGCTCGACGCGAATGGAGGTTTCCTTGGTTTCCCGCTCGACGATGGCTGATCTGGGCTTCATGGCATATCCTTTTTTTGCAAAGCCTCGCTGACATCTTCCTGACGCTGAGGCGCTGGGACAGCAGAATCGGAGATTAAATCTGGATATCGAACAAAAAGCAATACGAGTGAGGCATCAAGAACAATCCACACAGCAGTCAATAATTCTCTGCACGGCGCCGACCCTGCGCCTTGCGTGTTAACATCAGTTCCCGGTCAAGCGCAGGGACACCGATCGTCCGTGCGCCTCCAGTCCTTCGAGTTCGGCAATCTGGATAATATCCTCTCCCAGGCGCTGCAGCCCTGCCGCTGAAAACGAGATGATACTCGACTTTTTGACAAAATCATCGACCGACAGGGGTGAAAAAAAGCGCGCCGTGCCGCCCGTCGGGAGGGTGTGATTGGGACCGGCAAGATAGTCCCCCGCGGCTTCCGGCGTGTGATGTCCCATAAAAATGGCCCCGGCGTGACGGATCTGCGGCAGGATGGCGAAGGGATCACTCACCGCCAGCTCGAGATGTTCCGGCGCGATCCGGTTGGAGAAGCGGATCGCTTCGGCGAGATCCTTAGCGACGATGATCGCCCCGAACGCGTCGATCGATCTGCGGGCAATGCTCTCGCGGCGCAACTGCTGCAGCTGCACCTCGATCTGCTCGCGGACCGCCAGCGCCATCCGCTCGCAGCTGGTGACCAGCACTGCCGAGGCGAGCTCATCGTGCTCGGCCTGGGACAGCAGGTCGGCGGCGATGTGGGCGGCAGCGCCACTACCATCGTTGATCACGAGAATTTCGCTGGGTCCGGCAATCATGTCGATGCCGACCTGTCCAAAAACCTGTTTCTTGGCCGTGGCCACGTAAATATTGCCCGGTCCGGTGATCTTGTCGACGCGCGGCACGGAGGCCGTGCCATAGGCCAGGGCGGCAACGGCCTGGGCACCACCGACCCGGAAAATCCGGTCGACGCCGGCAATATCGGCAGCCGCGAGGACATGGGGGTTTGCCTCGCCGCCGGGCATCGGCACCGTCATGATCAGCTCTTTGACGCCGGCCACCCGCGCCGGAACCGCATTCATCAGGACCGATGACGGATAGGCCGCCTTGCCGCCGGGGACATAGATGCCGACCCGCTCAAGGGGGGTGACCATCTGCCCGAGGAGAATGTCCGGTTCCTCGGTGGAGAGCCAGGTCTGCTGCTTCTGTTTTTCATGGTAGGAGGCGATCCGCTGCGCCGCGAGCTCAAGGGCGGCAAGGGCACGGGGACTGATCGCGCGGCGCGCGGCGGCAATGTCGGCGCGACTGACTTCGATGGTCTGCGCCGTCAGCTCCACCCGGTCAAATCGGGCGGTCAACTCGAACAGGGCGGCATCACCACGATGCCGCACGTCGGCGATGATGGCTTTGACCGTCTCATCGATCCCGGCCGGAATCTCTTCGGCGCGATCCTCAATGCGCCGGAAGCGCTCGGCAAAATCGCTGTCACTGAATCTGAGTATGGCTATCATGGTTTGCCTCCGCATGCTCTGCGGCGCTGCTCACCTGCGGGCGGCGGGCAGCGCAGCAGGCACTGCTCAGGAAGAGATCTTCACCTCGTTACCGATCACCTGTTCGAGGCCGTTAATGATGGCGCTGATCCGCTGGTGTTTGGTTTTCAGACTGGCGCGGTTCACGATCAGCCGGCTGGTGATCTCGGCGATCGTCTCCACCTCGACCATGTTGTTGGCCTTCAGCGTCCCACCGGTGGACACCAGATCGACAATCCGCTCCGACAGCCCCACCAGCGGCGCCAGTTCGATCGATCCATACAGCTTGATCAGCTCAACCTGGATGCCGCGGGCAGCGAAATATCGTTCAGTAATGTTGGGGTACTTGGTGGCGACGCGGATATTCGACCAGTTCAAGGGATGATCGGAATTCTCCAGCCCCTTTGGTTCCGCCACCACCAGCCGACAGTAGCCGAACTTGAGGTCGAGAGGTTCATAGAGCTTTTTCCCCTGTTCCAGCAGGGTATCCTTGCCAACGACACCCAGGTCGGCACAGCCGTATTCGACATAGGTCGGCACATCTGTTGCCCTGACCGCCATGAAACGGAATTTCTGCTCGCGATTCTCAAACACCAGCTTGCGGCTGTCTTCCGACATCTCCGGGCAGGTGATGCCGATCCGCCCGAACAGCTCCATGGAATCCTGCATGATGCGCCCCTTGGGCAGGGCAAAGGTAACCCAATCATTCATCGCTCTACTCCTGTTCGCGCCAGACCCGTGCACCGAGCGCGGCCAGCTTTTTTTCAATCTGTTCATAACCACGGTCGAGATGATAGATCCGCGAGACTTCAGTGGTATTCTCCGCCGCCAGCCCGGCGAGGATCAATGAGGCGCTGGCACGCAGATCCGTCGCCATCACCGGTGCACCGGTCAGCTGCGAGGTCCCGCGAATAATGGCACTGTTCCCCTCAATCTGGATATCCGCACCCATCCGCTGCAATTCGCAGACGTGCATAAAGCGATTCTCGAAGACCGTCTCGGAAATCCGGCTGGTCCCTGTCGCCTGCGTCATCAGGGCCATGAACTGGGCCTGCATGTCGGTTGGAAAGCCCGGGAACACACTGGTACGGATATCAACGGCGCGCAGGCAACGGGGGCCGACCACGCGCAGGCCGCCGTCTTCCTCGGTGATGGTCGCGCCGGCCTCGGTCAGTTTGCTGATCAGGGCCTCCTGGTCACCACGCACGGCACCACGGATCAGCACATTACCGGCGGTAATGGCAGCGGCGATCATAAAGGTGCCCGCTTCGATCCGATCGGGTATGACGCGGCAGTCAAGCGGCGCGAGCTGGTCGACACCCTGGATATGAACAATCGCCGTTCCGGCACCTGCGATCTTTGCCCCCATGGCGTTCAGCGCGTCCGCCAGCTGCACCACTTCAGGTTCGCGGGCGGCATTTTCCAGCACCGTTTCCCCCTGCGCCAGGGCTGCCGCCATCAGCAGGTTCTCGGTTCCGCCGACAGTGGGCATGTCAAGGGAGATCCGCGCACCACGCAATCGCGGCGCCGTCGCTTCGACGTAGCCGTGATCAATCCGGATCTGCGCACCAAGCGCCTCGAGCCCTTTGAGGTGAAGATTGATGGGCCGCGCACCGATGGCACAGCCGCCCGGCAGGCTCACCCGGGCATGGCCGAAACGCGCCAGCAAGGGGCCCAGGACCAGGACCGAGGCGCGCATGGTCTTGACCAGATCGTAGGACGCCTCGATGCTCTGAATCTGCCGGCTGTCGACACAACAATGATGGTCCTTAAGCTCGACGACGGCACCGAGCTCGCGCAGCAGTTTCGCGGCCGTGGTAATGTCGCGTAACACGGGAACATTACTGATCTGGCTGACGCCGGCGGTCAACAGGGTGGCAAACAGCAGCGGCAGGGCGGAATTTTTCGCCCCGCTGACCTCGATTTCACCGTGCAGGGGGACGCCCCCTTTGATCACAATCTTGTCCACTCTGACATCTCTTTTCTGGTGCAGGTTGCCGCAACCTAGCGTTGCGGCAGCATCTGTGGCTTAAACTCGCCGGAACGGTTCAGTTACCCGGGGCACTGCCCGCCGACGACCCGGGGATTGCCGCCGTAATCAGCGCGCTGAAAAATTCCCGTCAGACCGGCGGCGGCAAACATCGTCGCCACCGCCTCCCCCTGGCTGGCCCCGATCTCGACCAGCAGCCAGCCCCCCGGCTCGAGGCAGTCACGCGCCTGTGCGGCCAGGCGGCGGTAGCAATCAAGTCCGTCGATCCCCCCCTGCAGTGCCAGGGCAGGCTCAAAGTCACGCACTTCAGGCATCAGCTCGAGCCACTGATCCGCTGCAATATAGGGCGGATTGGAAACGATCAGATCATATCTGCCGGCGGGCAGCCGGGCAAGATCACCCGTCTGCAGCTGCAACCGCTCTGCGAGCCCATGGGTGACGGCATTGCGCCGGGCAATGGCGAGGGCCGCCGCTGAAATATCCAGACCGAGCCCCTGCCAACCGGGAAGTTCGTGGAGCAGACTGATGAGGATCACCCCGCTGCCGGTGCCGGCGTCGAGCAGCCGACCCGTTGGTGCCGCGCGCTTGAGAGCCTCCTCAACGAGGATCTCCGTATCGGCGCGCGGAATCAGGACCGCCGGCGAAACCGCGAAGGTGAGTGACCAGAAGTCCGTCGTACCGAGCAGATACTGCAAGGGTTCGCGCCTGCCACGCCGCTTGACCAGGGGGCGGATCTGTTCCAGTTCGACAGGGCTCAAGGGGCGGTCGTAATTGAGATAGAGACCGACCCGGTCAAGCTGGAGCAGGTGTGCGAGCAGCAGTTCCGCATCGAGGCGCGGATTGACGATCCCCTTGTCGGCGAAGTAGCCGGTCATCCAGCGCAGCAGCTGCAACAGGGTCCAGGAGACACTCAAGCCTTACGACTCCTGCTGACTCATCTGTTTGGCCTGTTGATCGGTGATCAGGGCCTCGATGATCTCATCGACATCCCCTTGCATGATCGCCTCAAGCTTGTAGAGAGTCAGACCGATGCGATGGTCGGTACAGCGTCCCTGGGGAAAATTGTAGGTACGGATCCGTTCGCTGCGATCCCCGCTGCCGACCTGGTTTTTGCGGTCGGCCGCCATGTCCGCCTGCTGCCGGCTGAGCATCTGGTCATAAATTCGTGACTGCAGCAGCTTGAGGGCCTGCGCCTTGTTTTTGTGCTGCGATTTCCCCTCCTGACAGGCGACCACCACCCCGGTGGGGATATGGGTCAGGCGCACCGCCGATTCGGTTTTGTTGACATGCTGTCCCCCCGCCCCGGACGACCGGTACAGATCAACGCGCAGATCGGCGGGGTTGATCTGGATATCGACATCTTCAGCTTCGGGCAGCACCGCCACGGTACAGGCGGAGGTGTGGATGCGCCCCTGCGTTTCGGTGTCGGGGACACGTTGCACCCGGTGGGTCCCGCTTTCGAACTTCAGGCGTGAGTAGACCCGCTCACCGCTGATCAGTGCGATAATCTCGCGGAAGCCGCCGCCGTCGGTCTCCGACACGCTCATCAGCTCGACCTTCCAGTGCTTGCGATCAGCGTAACGACTGTACATGCGAAACAGGTCGGCGGCAAACAGGGCCGCCTCATCACCGCCGGTGCCGGCACGAATCTCCAGAATGATATTTTTGTCGTCGTTGGGATCCTTCGGCAGCAACAGCAGACGCAGGCGCTCCTCGAGTTCCCCCTGTTCCTCTTCGAGCTGTTCCAGTTCCATGCCTGCGAGCTGCTTGATCTCGGGATCGCGATCATGGAGAAGTTCGCGGTTCCCGGCGATATCAGTGCAAACCTGCCGGTACTTCCGATAGACACTGACGACCTCACTCAGATCGGCATGCTCCTTGGACAGGCCACGGTAGCGCTTCTGGTCGGCAACCACCCCCGGCTCGGAGAGCAGACCTTCAACCTCGTGAAAACGATCAACGACAGCTTCTAGATTGGCAAACATAGGGTTCTTTCATACCGACGAAAAAGGACGAGAAAACAGCGCTGCACCAGCCGGACGTAACAGACCGGCGGACCGGGCTGCAGGGAAAAAAAAAGCGGCCCGATGTCCGGGCCGCTTTTTCTGATTTTACCCGATTAGTTCTGGGCGTACTTTTTGCGGAAGCGCTCGATCCGGCCGGCGGTATCAATCAGCTTCTGCTTGCCGGTGTAAAACGGATGGCAGGCTGAACAGATCTCCGTGTGGATCTCCTTGCACAGGGTCGAACGGGTCTCAAAGGTGTTACCGCAGTCACAGCGTACGGCACTCACTTCATACTTGGGGTGAATTCCTTCTTTCATGGTTTGTCTCCTTGACGGCCTGGCTTGGGTACAGACCTGTAAATTTTTCCACAACAATCAGTCTAGATAACACTTTTAGCGGGGAGCAGCAAGCCCTTTTTCCGCTACTGATTCATCGAATCGAGGAAAGCTTCGTTGGTTGCGGTTTCCGCCAGCTTTTCCAGCAGAAACTCCATACTGTCCACCGGATTCATCGATGCCAGCACCTTGCGCAGCAACCAGACCCGCTGCAGGTGGGTCGCATCGACCAGCAATTCCTCACGCCGGGTTCCGGAACGGTTGATGTCCATGGCCGGGAAGGTGCGCTTGTCGGCGAGGCGGCGGTCGAGATGCAGTTCCATGTTGCCGGTCCCCTTGAACTCCTCGAAAATGACCTCGTCCATCTTGCTGCCGGTATCGATCAGGGCCGTGGCGATGATGGTGAGACTGCCACCTTCCTCGATATTGCGGGCGGCACCGAAAAAGCGTTTCGGTTTGTGCAGCGCCTGGGCGTCGACACCACCGGAAAGGATCTTGCCGCTCGACGGGATAATGGTGTTGTAGGCCCGCGCGAGACGGGTGATGGAATCGAGCAGAATGACAACATCGCGCTTGTGCTCAACCAGGCGCTTGGCCTTTTCAATGACCATCTCGGCGACCTGTACGTGCCGGTTGGCCGGCTCATCAAAGGTGGAGGAGATAACTTCGCCATTGACGTTGCGCTGCATATCGGTGACCTCTTCCGGGCGCTCGTCAATCAGCAGGACGATGAGGTAGACGTCCGGGTGATTGATCGATATGGAATTGGCGATATTCTGCAGCAGGACGGTTTTCCCGGTACGCGGTGGGGCAACGATCAGACCACGCTGGCCCTTGCCGATCGGTGCCAGCAGATCCATGATCCGGGTTGCCTTGTTGTCGGACGAGGTTTCAAGAATCAGTCGCTCCTCCGGGTAGAGCGGGGTCAGGTTGTCGAAGAAGGTCTTCTCGCGCATTTTGGCGGGATTTTCGAAATTGACCTCGGACACCTTCAGCAGGGCAAAGTAGCGTTCTCCCTCCTTGGGCGGACGGATCTGGCCGGAGACCGTATCACCGGTGCGCAGGGCGAAGCGGCGGATCTGGGACGGTGAAATATAAATATCGTCCGGTCCCGGCAGGTAGTTGGCATCAGGTGCCCGCAGAAAACCGAAACCATCCGGCAGGATTTCCAGAACCCCTTCGCCAAAAATGGCATTCTTCTGCGCCGCAGTCGCCTTGAGGATATTAAAGATCAGATCCTGCCGGCGCATCCCGCCGATTTCCTCGAGGCCCAGTTCTTTTCCCAGAGCAATGAGTTCGGCAATTTTTGTTTGTTTCAGATCTTTCAGATTCATACGTAAGGTTCTCCAGGCTTGACCGACAGGACAGGCGCAGACCGCAGGGATTCAACCATTGCCGCAGGTGCGGAAAGGGCAGAACACTACTGGTACAGACATGTTAGGGGCGGGTTTGATAAATATAATATCAGTACGTTGTAAACTCGTTGATTCAGATTGTTTGGCTATGGCTGGTCAGTCTTGTTTTGATATGACAGGTTCTATTGTCACTGCCTCTACGCAGGGAGATAAAGCGGGCAGGTTGCTGGATTTCTCTCGCTTACAGGTGCTTTTACCCGCTTTATCTCCGCTTGTCAACTAGGATCGTGGAGTTTTTTAATCCGCTGAAGGCTTTTCTTTCACGCGCGCGCCCTGGAACAGTCTCCTCAAGGCAGGGAACCGAATAATCGTGGACTTATCCCGGAAGCGATAGCCCCGAACATCTCGATATACATTTTTGAGAGCTCAGGGGCATCAAGGCTCTGTTCTCCGGCGATAATGCGCTCGGCCCCCTTGAGACTGATGTTTTTCACCGCGACGGCGGCGGCGCGATTGTAATAGGCTTCGTCAAAATCCGGGTACTGCAGGGGGACGGCCGGGTAACTTTCACTGCCGGCCATGGCCCAGAGCACCTCCCCTTCGCGATCGACCACCACCGCTGTAGCATAGATGCCGCTGAAGGTCGTCCGCAACGATTCCAGGCGGGTCCGGGAACGGCGGGTCTCCTCAACCTGTTCGCCCGACAGGACCACCACCAGCAGGGCGTCAACGACATTCTGGCGGGCCAGTTCCGCCACCGTCGCACGATCAAGCCGGTAGCCAAGGGGGCGGCCGGTCTCATCATGGGTGCCACCCCCGGCCAGCAGGGACAGGCCAACCAGGTCGGCATTGATCTGCAGTGGACGGACATCAAAATAACCGCGCTTGGAACGGATCTGTTCTGCCAGCTGCAGGTGGGTCTCCTGCGCTGAGCGGCGCAACATGGCGTACACCGCGGCACTCTCCGGGTAATTCAGCGGCCGGCTGTCAACCAGCAGGGGAACCACCCCGAGAACCTGGACCCGCGACTGATATTCTCTTTTCGGGACGTTATAGGTTCCGCTGGCGCATGCCGACAGCAGCACAAGAAGCATTCCGCAGAAAATCACTCTTTTCATGTTTTCCTCCCTTGAGGCGGGGTTCAGCAAATCAGTGACATAATCTTATACCACGAAACGGGCCAGGATAAATCAGCTGTCAGACGGACAGACCAGAGAGCTGACCCGCTCCATGGAAAAATGGTCCATTCCCCAGCGCAAAATGACCGGGGGGCACTCCGCCGCCAGTGCCACCGGGGGATCCTGGCCAAGGAACGCCAGCGCCTGCCACAGCATCAAGGCGCCGTTGCTGGGGTTGATCAGCTGATACCCGCCGTCGCGTTTGCTCAGCTTTCTGCCATCCTCGCCAAGCACCAGGGGGTGATGGTAGTAATCCGGCGCCGCAGCGCCGAGGCAGCGGTAAAGCCAGATCTGCCGGGGCGTCGATGAGAGCAGGTCGGCACCCCGAACCACCTGGGTTACCCCGGCATCAAGGTCATCAACAACGACAGCGAGCTGATAAGCGAACAGCCCGTCGGCGCGATAGAGGACAAAATCCCCCACCTGCTGCGCAAGGTGCTGCCGCTGTTCTCCCTGGATGCCGTCGATATAACGGATCTCTTCATCGGGGACGCGCAGCCTGACGGCAAACTGGCGGCGTTGGCCGCGCATGCCGTTGCGGCAGGTCGCCGGATACACCGGACCCTCCTCGCCGGAATGCGGGGCGCTGGCGAGAATCTCGCGGCGGCTGCAATTGCAGTCGAACACCAGTTGCCGGCTGCGCAGATCTGCGAGAATTTCCCGGTAGCGGGCGCTGCGCCGGCTCTGATAGACCACCTCGCCATCCCAGCAGAAGCCCAGGGTCTCAAGCAGTGTCAGCAGCGTAGCGGCAGCCCCGGCAACAACCCTGGGGGGATCAAGATCCTCGATGCGCAGCAACCAGCGTCCGCCCGCCCGGCGCGCCTGCAGATAGCTGGCCACGGCTGCGACCAGGGTGCCGAAGTGCAGCGGTCCGGTCGGACTGGGCGCAAATCGCCCGATGACAGGAGCGTTCGAGTAATATATACTATCTCTTTTCATTCACGCACCGAAGGTCAGCAGACTGCGACAAGCAACCGCTATTGTTGCCCAGCATGCCGATCAGCTTAATAAACTATCCACCGGACAGCAACTCCACAGGGGATTTGCCTGGCCGCCCTAACAGCTTCGGGAGACTTTACAGTGGTCATTACACGCGCAACGGAATATGCGGTCAGAACTGTTGTCTATCTGGCGCAGCAGCCAAAGAATGAAGTTGTCCTGAAAAAGGATATCTGCCGTACGCAGAATGTCACCCCGGCGTTTCTGACAAAAATTCTGCAGCCCCTGATCAAAAACGGCATTGTCAGTTCCCAACGCGGTGTCGGCGGGGGGTTCCTGTTGGCCAAGGATCCCGCACAGATCACCCTTCTCGATATTTTCGAGGCGCAGGAAGGTGACCTGAAACTGAATCACTGCCTGATTGATCCCGATTTCTGTGGCCGTGATGCCTACTGCGGCGCCCATGAAGTCTGGGATAAGGCACAACGGGCCATGTCCGCTGTGCTTGTCGGATACAGTATCGCCGACATCGTCCACCGCCAGCAAGAAAAACTGGGCGCAGCGGCGGCCAGGGTTCAGACAGGGTAACGGCGCCCCGCTCCGCTGCGACCGCCCTGCGCGCGCTGCGCGACAGGACCGCTGCGGTGCGCGAAGGGACGATTGACAAGCCCGCTGCCGCTGAGCTAATCTTCGTCAACAATAATGTAAGCGCAACACAACACAGTCTTTATCCAGAGTGGTGGAGGGAGAAGGCCCTTTGAAGCCACGGCAACCGGGTTCCTGGCTTGACGGAACTGATCGGTGCCAATTCCTGCCCGGGGTGATGCTCGTCACGCCGGGACAGATGGGGACGGTGCCTGCAGATACAGATCGCATATTGTATCAACCAAGGCCCTCCCGCGACGGGGGGCCTTTTTTCGTTCGTCCAATCTCTTCAAAAGGGGATGTGTCATTGGAACAGAGTGCCGGCCTGGTGTCTACGGAATATGCCCACCTCAATACCGAACTGCGCCTGGAGAGCGGACGCCTGCTCGGGCCGTTGACGATTGCCTATGAGACCTATGGCACCCTGAACCGCGACGCCTCCAACGTCATTCTCGCCACCCACGCCTGGACCGGCGATGCCCACGCCGCGGGCTATCATTCCAATGAGGACCGCAAACCGGGCTGGTGGGACAACATGATCGGCCCCGGCAAGGTTCTCGACACCGACCGCTACCTTGTGATCTGCAGCAACACGATTGGCTCATGCAAGGGCTCGACGGGACCGACCAGCATCAATCCGCAGACCGGCAAACCCTACCGGCTCGGATTTCCGGTGCTGATGGTGCGCGACATGGTACGTGCCCAGAAACTGCTGCTCGACAGCCTCGGCATCACCACCCTGAAAGCCGTCATTGGCGGTTCGATGGGAGCCATGCAGGCACTGGAATGGGGCATCCACTTCCCGGAGATGGTCCGCTCCATCGTGCCGATTGCCGGAACCGGCCGGACCTCACCCATGGCCATTGCCCTCAACGCCCTGGCGCGCCAGGCCGTCTACAATGATCCCCTGTGGAAGAAAGGCAATTATCCGCCCGAACACCCGCCGACAGACGGCCTCGCCCTGGCCCGGGCCGTCGGCCACATTTCCTTCCTCTCCGATCTCTCCATGCAGATGAAGTTCGATCGACGCTTTTCGGTCCGTGACGGAATGTTCGATTTTTTCGGTCAGTTCGAAGTCGAGCGCTACCTCAATTACAACGGCGGAACCTTTACCAACAAGTTCGACACCAACTCTTTTCTTTACCTGGCAAAAGCCCTCGACCTCTACGATGTCGCCTGGAACTTCGACTCCCTCGGAGATGCCCTGGGCCGGCTCGCTTGCCCGTCACTCTGGTTCGCCTTCAGCTCCGACTGGCTCTACACGCCGCAACAGACCGAGGAGGTTGTCAACGAGCTCAGGTCACTCGGCAAGCCGGTCGAATACCATTGTATCGAATCGGATTACGGCCATGATTCCTTTCTGGTGGAACCGGAAAAGTTTATCCCGCTGCTGAAGACATTTCTCGACCGGGTCGACTGACAGCTCCCCCCTGGAACAGACGCCGGCTAATCCCTCCGATCGAACAGGTCAAGCTGCTCGAACCTGAGCTTTTCCACGGCAAATGGACGCTTCTGGTAACGCGGACAACTGAGCAGCAGCATTGAGGCCGGCTGCTTGCAGTAACGCACACAGCGCTGACAGAGCTTATTGATCTGCCCGGACTCTTTCTCTGCCACACAACCTCCCGATCCGCCACCGGCATCCCACCGTTGCCACGATGGAAGCGGCCGCGATGCCATTCACTTCTTGTGCGAAGCCAAATCAAAATGCTAGATTGTCCGAGCCTGATGACATCCATGTGATCCGCAAGCGACGGTCCGACCATGCAGACAGCCACCCTGACCATTACCATTCTCGGCTCCGGCACCAGCACCGGTATCCCGGTCGTAGGCTGCCAGTGTCCGGTTTGCCGCTCGGCGGATCCGCGCAATCAACGGACCCGCTGCAGCGTTCTGCTCAGTTGCGCCGGCTACAACCTGCTCATTGACACCTCAACCGACCTGCGGCAACAGGCTCTGCGCGAGGACATTCGCCACATTGATGCGGTTTTTTACACCCACAGCCATGCCGACCATGTCCATGGCATCGACGACCTGCGTGGCTTCAATGTCCAGGGTGGCCCCGCCATCCCCCTCTATGGCACACCTTTCACGATTGCGAAGTTACGCCGGAATTTCAGCTATATTTTCGATCAGAGCGAGCCTGCGGGGTACGTGCCCAGACTCGAACTGCGCCCGCTTGCCGGTGCGACCCAACTGTACGGCATGGAGATCATCCCCGTCCCACTGCAGCACGGCAGCCAACCCAGCAGCGGCTACCGCTGCGGCCCGTTCGCCTATCTCACCGATTGCAATGCCATTCCCGACAGCTCGCTGGCACTGCTCAAGGATCTTGAACTGCTGATTCTTGATGGACTGCGTTTCAGGCCGCATCCGACGCATTTTAACATTTCCCAGGCCGTTGCCATAGCCGAATCGATCGGTGCCAGACAGACCCTGCTCACCCATCTCAGTCACGACGTTGATCACCCCCGAGACGACCCAAAGCTTCCCGACGGCATCAACCTGGCGTATGATGGACAACGCTTCGATTTTCAGATTGCCCGCAACTGCCGCGGCGAGGGATAAGATGGCAACGGAACTGCGCCTGCATGGTCAAATCAGCCCCGTGATCGCCTACTACGCAACGGCTGCCGGCTGCCGCTCGGCGCACCATCATTTTTATGCCGTGGATGATCGTTGCGTACGCTTCTTTTCGCCGGGCAACGAGCTGGTTCTCACTGCCGATTCCGTCAGCCAGCGTGGTACCGGCGGCAGCTTCTGCGAATACATGTTCGGCGACCGCCAGCCCCGCGCCGACCGCCATCGTCCCGGCCCGGCCAATCGCCTGGTCATGCTTGGGGTCCTCAGTCATCCTGGCGGGCAGGTGGAACTGTGCGATCAGCTCCAGGCAGAGCGCAGCTATGCCGACATTTTCACCCGGGGTCACGCCATTCACAATGATTTTTTCTTTGTCGAAGGCCTGCCCGGGGCCTCTCCCCGCGAACGCCAGCAGCAGGTCCTGCGGCACCTCGGCAAACCGATCAAGCGCCTTGCCGAACCGGGCCAGTGCGATGATTCGGAGTTGGCGGCGCAACTGCTGGCACTGTTGCCGGCAGGCTGTACTCTCTACCTGGTGCGCCTGACCCACACCGGCAATCAACGTTTCCAGCAGGAACTCCGCCGCCGCTATTATCGCGGCGGGGAGCTGCCGCAGGGGCCTATCAAGGAGCTCGATGACCTCGCTGCAGAGCTGAACATCGATGCACAACAACAGGAGCGCATCCGCCTGGATGTCCTCTATCGCCACCGCAATAACTACCGGGTTGTCGACAACTATAAAAAGCTTCTGCTGAGCTGCACCGCGCAAGGAAGAATCCCCCCGGTCAAACAACAGCAGCTGGGCCGGCTCAAAACCCTCGCGCTGCGCCAGCAGGTTCCTGAGAGTCTGCTGTTGTCCCTCGAGCGCAGCTACGCCCCGCAGCTCGACGAGGCCGCGGAAGAACCCGGCTATCTGTGTCAGGCCAGAGACCTGCTGCACCAGCTGCAGAGCCGCTCCTGCCTGACCAATCCGCAACTCGCGGCGCTGCTCATGGCCGGCAGAGTGGCCCGGCACCAGCATGATCAGCGTTTCGACCAGCTCCTTGCCGGGATCGGGGCACACATCCCCCGGTGTGAGAACCCGGCGGCTCCAGCCGGTGCAGCTGACTGGTATGATCAGGTTGTCAGCCTGTTCCAGCGGTGCGACAGTACCGCAACGGCGATCGGCAGGATCGTCCTGCTCGACAACCATCCTCCCGACGAGGAGATGCTCCACCGGCTGTTCAACAGCCGCATGGAATTCGACCGGATTCAGCGCGACCTGTTTGTCCGCCTGTTTTTCACCGACCTGCAGAAAAGCAACTTTCTTGGCCACTTCGGTCGGCGCAAGCTGACCCAGCTGCGCCTCGGTCTCGATGCCATGGCGGCAGGCAACCTCAGCCTCAAGCAGCTCCACGATGAGCTGCTCTACATCGCCAACGAGCAGCAGCACTACAACCATGTTCTGAACGCCACCAGGGACTGGATCGCTGATCACAAGGTCGGTTTTACCAGCAGAGCCGAACAGCAGAACATCTACGCCACTCTCGGACAGGAGTTTTCCGCCGGCAGGACCCTGAACATTCCCCTCGACCGGCAGCTGTTCGAGACGGTGATGAGCGACCTGACCAAGGAAGACCTCTATCTCCGCCACTTCCTGCCGGACATCATCAGCAACAACAATCCGGCGTTGCGCGAAGACTTCTTCAACAACAGCGGTCTCGATTATTTCCATATCGAGGAACTGGAACTGCGTTACGTAACCGACAACAACCTTGAACCAGAGGTGCTGCAACGGCTGCAGTGCGGTTTTCACTGAACAGGTGACCCTGATGACCAGCGGGAAACTCGACCAGATTCGTAATTTCGGCATCATTTCCCATATCGATGCCGGCAAGACCACCGTCTCCGAACGCATCCTCTTCTATACCGGTGAAATCCACAAAATGGGGGAAGTTCATGACGGGATGGCGGTCATGGACTGGATGGAGCAGGAGCAGCAGCGCGGTATCACCATCACCGCCACCGCCACCCGCTGCCATTGGCGTGACTATACCTTCAACCTGATCGACACCCCGGGTCATATCGATTTCACCATCGAGGTCGAACGCTCCCTGCGCGCCCTCGACGGCGCCGTCGCGATTTTCAGTGCGGTGGAAGGCGTCCAGCCTCAGAGTGAGTCCGTCTGGCGCCAGGCCGACCGGTACCAGGTCCCGCGCATCTGCCTGATCAACAAAATGGATCGCATCGGTGCGGACCTCGAGCAGGTCCTCACGGCGATGACGGAAAAACTCGCCGCCCGGCCGGTTCTGCTGCAGCTGCCAATCGGCGTGGAAGAACACTTTGAAGGGGTCATTGACCTGATCCATGAACAGGCGATTCACTTTGATCCGGCCAGCCAGGGACAGGTCCTTGAAATCAGTGAGATTCCGGTGGAGTTTCATGAGACCGTACGCCAGCAGCGCGAGCGGCTCCTCGAGGCCGCCGCCGATCATGATGACAGCGTTCTCGCCGATCTGCTGGACGGCAAAACGATTGCACCGGAACGCATCCTCGACGCCCTGCGCAAAGGGGTTCTCAGCTGCGCCATTTACCCGGTCCTGCTCGGTTCGGCGCTGCGCAACAAGGGCATCCAGCCCCTGCTCGATATGATCTGTGCGCTCCTCCCCTCGCCCCTTGATCTCCCGCCCGCGCTGGCAACCCGCCTCGACACCGGAGCGCTGGAAGCGGTAGAGCCACGCCTGGATACTCCCTTCTGCGCCCTGGCCTTCAAGGTCCTCGCCGATGAGGGGCGCAAACTGACCTACCTGCGCATCTATTCCGGCCAGGTCTCGCCGGGGACGATTGTCTTCAACAGTCGCACCCGCGCAGAGGAAAAGGTCGCCCGGCTGTTTCGCATGCATGCTCACAAGCGCGAGCGGATCCAGGCCGCCGGCGCCGGCGACATCGTCACCGCAACCGGTCTCAAGCATGTCCTGACCGGCGACACCCTGAGCGGCACGGAGCGGCCACTCCAGCTGACCGGGCTGAGTTTTCCGGAACCGGTTGTCTGCCTGGCGATCGAGGCAAAAACCGTCGACGACCGGGACAAACTGCCGGCGGCACTGGAAAAGCTGCAGTGGGAAGATCCCACCTTCCGGGTCAAGGAAGATCCGGAAACCGGCCAGACCCTGCTCACCGGCATGGGCGAGCTGCACCTGGAGGTGGTCGTGCAGCGGCTGAAAACCGAGTTCGGTGTCGAGACCCAGACCGGTCGGCCGCAGGTTGTCTACCGTGAAACGATCCGCTGCGCCAGCCAGCACCACGAGCGCTTCGAGCGCGAGATCGACGGCAAGACCCACTTTGCCGAGCTCACCATCCGCCTCAACCCGCAACCGCGCAGGCAAGGCATCACCCTCGACCTGCCGGAGGAGGTCCTTGCTCCCTGGCCGGCCGAGCTGGCCCAGCGGATCAGGGATGCCCTGCAGAATGCCTGCCAGGCCGGCCCGGCAGCAGGCTATCCCCTCACCGACCTGAAAATCAGCCTGGTGGATGCGCCCTATGACAGCCACAAGGTTACCGATCTGGGGCTCAGCGCTGCGATCAGCCGGGCTGTCTATCATGCCCTGCGCGACAGTGCGCCGACGCTGCTGGAGCCGGTGATGGCACTGGAACTGACCGCGCCCTCCGAATACACCGGCCGGGTCATGAGCAGCCTCAACCAGAAACGCGGCCAGATTGAAGGCATCACCTCCCGCCCCGGACAGGACATTATCCGGGCAACCGTACCGCTGCTTGAGATGTTCGGTTATATGACCGAGCTGCGCAGCGCGACCAGGGGGCAGGGGAGTTTTACCATGGAGTTCTCCCACTTCGAACAGGCTCCGCCGGACATCCTGCAGACCTTCGGGCTCAGGTGACGTCTTTTGCCCGAAACTCGCTATTCGACCCATGTCGATGTTACTATGGGGAGCATCTGCCGCGCACCCTGCTGTACGTGGCCATCAGCCTGGGGACAGGACCGCCCCGCCATTGTGACAGGACGCTGCCTTGACGACATGCGGCTGGAATTTCGATAACAGTTATGCCCGCCTCCCGGAGCGGCTTTATGCGGTGCAGGATCCGGTCCCGGTGCCCGCACCCGAGCTGGTCCTGCTCAACCACCCCCTGGCGCAGCAGCTCGGCCTTGACCCGGAGTGCCTGGCGACCGGCAACGGGGTCGCCGTGCTCGCCGGCAACCGCCTCCCCGAGGGGACGCACCCCCTGGCCCAGGCCTACGCGGGGCATCAGTTCGGCCACTTCACCATGCTCGGTGACGGCCGGGCGATTCTCCTCGGCGAACAGATCACCCCCAGCGGTGCGCGGTTCGACATCCAGCTCAAGGGTTCGGGACAGACCCCTTTTTCCCGGCGTGGCGATGGCCGCGCTGCGCTGGCTCCGATGCTGCGGGAGTACCTCGTCAGTGAAGCGATGGCCGCCCTCGGCATCCCAACAAACCGTTCTCTGGCCGTTGTCACAACCGGCGAGCAGGTCCGCCGTGAGACCTTGCTGACCGGCGCCATCCTCACCCGCGTGGCCGCCAGTCACCTGCGTGTCGGCACCTTTGAATATGTCCGCGCGCACGGGGACACACAGCTGCTGCAGGTGCTCGCCGACTATACCATTGCCCGTCATTTCCCAGAATTGCAGCAGGGTCAAAATCCCTATCTGGAATTGCTGCGCAGCGTCAGCGAGCGGCAGGCCGCCCTGATTGCCAGGTGGCTGCTGGTCGGTTTTGTCCACGGCGTCATGAACACGGACAACGTCGCCCTCTCCGGTGAAACCATCGACTACGGCCCTTGTGCTTTCATCGACACCTATCACCCCGCCACCGTATTCAGTTCCATTGATCACCAGGGACGTTACGCCTACGCCAACCAGCCGCACATTGCCCACTGGAACCTCGCCCGTTTCGCTGAAACCCTGCTGCCGCTGCTGGCAGACACGCCGGAGACAGCCGTCGCTCTGGCACAGGACGCCATCGGCCCCTTCGCAGCAACGCTGCAGCGCCACTGGCTCGATGGCATGCGGGCCAAGCTGGGGCTGGCAGAGGCACAGCCGGAGGATCGTGCTCTGGTTGAAGACCTGCTTGCGCTCATGCAGCGCCTGCGGGCCGATTACAGCAACAGCTTCCGGGACCTGGCGCTGGCACAGCTGCCGGACACGGAGCTGTTCCGCGATGAGGCGTTTCGCCTGTGGCAGACGCGCTGGCGTGCGCGGCTGCGCCAACAGAGCATCTCTTTACACGCGGCCCGGGCGCTGATGAACCGTCATAACCCGGCGGTCATCCCGCGCAACCACCGGGTCGAAGAAGCGCTGCAGGCGGCCAGTGACGGTGAGATGACACCGGTGGAGAACCTGCTCAGGGTGCTGGCACGTCCTTACGACGAGCTGGTTGACGCTGAGCGCTTTTACCGCGATCCACCGCGCCCATCCAGCCGGCCTTACCAGACATTTTGCGGAACCTGAGGCATCCCGGAGGCGGCGCAAGCTGCGCGGTCCCTTCGCCAACCCGAAACAGAAAGGATTCAGAACATGCTGAAAAGACTGTTGATCATCGCCCTGCTGGCAACTCTTCTCTGCGGCAGCCTGGCCCTGGCCGGCAACCGTCAGGTGACCGTAATCCTCAATTCGGAACGCCCCAT